>JAKBCC010000212.1 GCA_021808105.1 Planctomycetota bacterium | reverse complement strand
AACCGGTCATCAACGAGAATCAATCGGACGTCATAAGTCGTATGACTGGTGTGCGGGCAATTGTTAATCGGATCCCACATTTGTTCGCAATTGCCATGGTCGGCGGTAACGATAGCGGCACCGCCCAGGGCTTGAAGTTTCTCCAGCAGCCGGCCGACGCACGCATCCACCGTTTCCACCGCCTGGATGGCCGCGGGCAGGTTGCCCGTATGCCCCACCATATCACCATTGGCATAATTCACAACGTAAAAATCTTCATCCCCTTTTTCCAGAGCCGCCAGAACAATATCGGTGACTTGTGCGGCACTCATTTCAGGTTGCTGGTCGTAGGTAGTCACCTTGGGGCTGTCCGCCATTTTTCGATCTTCATGGTCAAAGGGAGGCTCGCGATAATCGTTGAAAAAAAACGTGACGTGCGGAAATTTTTCGGTTTCCGCGGAACGAAACTGGCTTAAGCCATTCGCCGCGATGTACATGCCGAGAATATCCTTCATCTTCTCCGGCTTGGCAAAAATCGGATGCACCGGCAAACCTTCTTCGTATGCGGTCATGGTGGCAAAATAAAGATTCGTGGGCCGGGTTTTACGCACAAATCCGCCGTTTTTTTCCTGCTTGAAGCGATTATCGTCATACATAAACGCCTTGGTGATTTCGCGCGGACGATCACCGCGGTAGTTAAAGAAGATCACCGCATCGCCATTTCTGATTTTGCCGTCAACGCCGGCGATCACGCTGGGAACAACAAATTCATCTCCGCTGCGGGACGGCTCGGTGGCATGCGCGTAATAATGTTCAACCGCGGCAGTTGCGCTGGGAAATACGCTACCCTCACCGAGCGTCAGCAGGTTATACGCCTTCTCCACGCGATCCCAGCGGTTGTCACGATCCATGGCATAATATCGCCCCACCACGGTGGCTATTTTACCTACACCGATTTCCCTGGTTTTGGCTTCCAGCGCCGCGAGATACCGCTTTCCACCCTGGGGAGCCGTATCCCGGCCATCGGTTATGGCATGAATCAATACGCTATCGGCGGGAACATTTTTCCGTTTGGCTAATTCCAGAATGGCATACGCATGTTCCTGATCACTGTGCACCCGGCCGTCGGAACACAAGCCCAGAATGTGCAATCGGCCATGATTGCTCTGCGCGAAAGCGACGGCGGCGTTCAACGTGGCGTTTTCAAAAAAGCTGCCATCCCGGATGCGCCGGGTAATGCGCATGGTTTCCTGATCCACAATTCGCCCGGCGCCAATATTCTGGTGGCCCACTTCGCTGTTGCCCATTACGCCATCGGGCAAGCCCACCCATTCGCCGCTGGTGTGAATCAGTACATTGGGGTAATCCCGCATCAGGCGGTCGTCAACGGGATGCCTGGCGAGTTTAACCGCATTAAAAGCATCCATTTCCGGATGGGGATTTTCTCCCCAGCCATCACGGATAATAATCATAACCGGGCGTTTAATTGATGATTTGGACACGGACATAATCTACTCCATTGTTTCCGGACATACCAAGCCCTGAAGTATAGCGGTTTTAGGTCCGGAGAAAAACGCCGCACAATGGATATCAACGCGCGCGTGGCAACATCAGCCATCCTTTACGCGCATAAATCGGGGCGGCAGTGCCGGCCGTTTTTTCGACATTCGTTCTGCCGCCCCTCTATACCGCAGGTTCTGCCGGTCCGGCCAAAGCGCTGCCCACCGGATGGCATCGCTTTGGTTGTCGGTGGTGCGGCAACGGTTAACCGGGTCCCGGATAAATTGACACACCCGTGAGTGTTTCCTACAATCAGCCAACTGCCGAAAACTGAATTGTGGCCTCTTGTTTGAGGGGCTGTTGTTTTCAGTTCGCCCAGTGCCGCGATGATTTTGGCACCAAAAAAGGGAAGGTATGTCGGATTCTACCTCTGTTCTGGATCGTAAGGGGCTGGGCGTAACATCCCGGCATGACACGTGGTGGCTTTCTCCTCTGCTGATTTTTCTGGGTCTGGTTGCTTTTGGCATTTATTCCACATGGGCAGCCTGGCAGGGCAAATATTATGTTGATACCGTGCATGGGGCGGATTATCTTTCCCCATTTTACTCACCTGATATTCATTCATTGCTGGGAATCAATGTCCCCTTCTCCTACGCTTTTTTAATTCTTTGGATTCCCCTGGGTTTTCGCGCCACATGTTACTACTACCGCAAATCGTACTATCGGGCGTTTTTTCTTTCCCCGGCGGCCTGTGCGGTGGGCGAACCGGCGGGACGCAAATACAAGGGCGAAACCGCTTTTCCATTTATTCTGCAGAATATTCACCGTTACTTCTGGTATCTGGCCACAATTGTTCTGGCATTCCTCTGGTATGATGCCATTCGCGCTTTTCTGTTTACCGGAAAAGACGGCAGTCTGCATTTTGGCATAGGCCTGGGCACAGTGATCATGCTGGTTAACGTTATTGCCTTAACCGGCTTCAGTTTCGGCTGCAATTCACTGCGGCACCTCGTGGGTGGAAAACTGGATTGTTTCAGCTGCTCGGGCAGCGCCCGCACCCGCTACAAACTCTGGGGGGGCGTGACGATTTTGAATTTACGGCACATGGAATGGGCCTGGGTCAGCCTGTTTTCCGTTGGTTTTACCGATCTGTATATCCGGCTTTGCGCCATGGGTATCTGGCATGATGTGAGGATTATTCATTAACGCTTACGACGAAAAATACGAAACGCACGAACATGACGTCATTGTTATCGGGGCTGGCGGAGCCGGGCTGCGTGCCGCCATCGAATGTTCCGCCATGGGCTGCAAAACCGCCCTGATCTGCAAATCTCTGCTGGGCAAGGCGCATACGGTCATGGCCGAAGGCGGCGTTGCGGCAGCTCTGGCGAACGTGGATTCCGCGGACAATTGGCGAACACACTTTCAGGACACGATCTTCGGCGGCAAATATCTCAATAACTGGCGCATGGCTGAAATTCACGCCAAAGAAGCGCCGGATCGGGTTAATGAGCTGGAAAAATGGGGGGCGGTTTTTGATCGCACCGCGGAAGGAAAAATCATGCAGCGCGCCTTCGGCGGCCATACGCACAAGCGACTGGCCCACGTTGGTGATCGCACCGGATTGGAATTAATCCGGACGCTGCAGGACAAGGGCATCCATCAAGGCATTGACGTGTATATGGAATGCACCATCACCCGATTGCTCAAAGATGGAGATCGGGTTTGCGGCGCGTTCGGTTATTGGCGCGAAACCGGCCGCTTTGTGGTTTTCAAAGCCAAAGCCGTTGTGCTCGCCACCGGCGGCCTGGGCAAATGCTTCAAAATTACATCCAATTCATGGGAAGGCACGGGCGATGGCCACGCCTTGGGCTATGAAGCCGGCGCGGAATTTGTGGATATGGAATTTGTGCAGTTTCACCCCACCGGGATGGTCTGGCCGCCGGGTGTGCAGGGGCTGCTGGTTACCGAGGCCGTGCGCGGCGAGGGCGGCATTCTGCGTAACAGCAAGGGTGAGCGCTTCATGGAAAAATATGACCCCAAGCGCATGGAATTATCCACGCGCGATGTGGTCGCCCGGTCGATCTACACTGAAGTCAAAGAAGGCCGCGGCTCCCCCCACGGTGGATGCTT
>JAKBCC010000211.1 GCA_021808105.1 Planctomycetota bacterium | reverse complement strand
TTTACAGCAAAACGTCGCCGAGAATTCCCTGCTTGTACAAACCGCATATAAAACTACCGCGCAATTGCCTGTGCAACAGTTGGCCGCAGATTATCCAGCAGGCAGCCGCGTGGGCTGGGATAACGCGGATTGGCCGGAGTTTGTGGTAGACAAATCCGCACCTGTGCCGGTTCACACCTGATTTTTAAGCCGCAGGGCGGACATAGCCGGCGGGTCTGGGGTGGAAATCCGATGAATGTTGTTCTGGCCTTGGACCAGGGAACCAGCAGTTCGCGAGCCATTGTGTTTGATCACAACGGGCGCTCACCGGCCATGGCGCAAATGGAACTTGCGCCGCTATTTCCCCAGCCCGACTCAGTGGAGCACGACCCGCAGGAAATTTGGCGCACACAACTTGCCACGGCCCGACAGGCCATAAGCCAGGCGGGAATTACTGCCTCCGACATTGCCGCCATCGGCATTACCAATCAACGGGAAACCACACTGGTATGGAATCGGAAGACCGGGGAACCCATTTATAATGCGATTGTCTGGCAGGATCGGCGCACCGCTGATTTTTGCGAAGCGCTAAAAGCCGCGGGCCATGCCGAAATGGTGGCCCGTAAAACCGGACTGATTATTGATCCCTATTTTTCCGCCAGTAAACTGCGATGGATTTTGAACCAGGTCCCCGGTGCCCGGAACTTGGCCGTCCGTGGTGACTTGGCGTTTGGCACCGTGGATTCATGGCTGCTTTGGAAACTTACCGCCGGGGCGGTACATGCGACAGATGTTTCCAATGCGTCCCGCACCATGCTTTTCAACATTCACACCGGCCAATGGGATCATGAACTTCTGGCGCTCATGGATATACCGCCGTCGATTTTACCCGACGTGCGGTCCTCATCTGAAATATTTGGTCACACTTCTGAGGATTTTCTGGGAGCGCGGGTTCCAATCGCGGGGGTGGCCGGGGATCAACAGGCGGCCCTATTCGGCCAGACATGTTTTGCCCCCGGATCGGTAAAAAACACTTACGGCACCGGCTGCTTTATGCTCATGAACACCGGAGAAAAGCCCACCGAATCAGCAAATCAACTTTTAAGCACCATCGCCTGGAAGCTTGGCGGCACGACCCAATACGCGTTGGAGGGCAGCGTTTTTATTGGCGGCGCGGTCGTGCAATGGCTGCGTGATTCGCTGGGGATTATTCAAAGCAGCCGTGATGTTGAAGCACTGGCGGCAAGCGTAGCGGATTCCGGCGGCGTATATTTTGTCCCCGCATTCGCGGGCCTGGGTTCCCCCTATTGGGATGCGTACGCGAGGGGATCCATATCGGGCCTGACACGGGGAACAACCGCAGCACATGTTGCCCGGGCGGCGCTGGAAAGCATTGCCCACCAGAGTGCGGACCTGCTGGAGTGCATGCAAAAGGATTCCGGACAAAGCGTGACCGAATTGCGCGTGGATGGCGGTGCGGCGCAAAACAATTTACTGATGCAAATTCAGGCTGATTTACTGGGCGTTCCGGTATTGCGACCGCAGGTCATACAAACCACAGCTCTGGGATCTGCGTATCTGGCGGGTTTGGCGGTGAAGTATTGGGAAACACCGGCCGATGTCGCCCGGCATTGGGTTGTGGACCGCGTTTTTGAACCGCGGATGAGCCGTGACGAAGTAAATGTCCGCCGGCAGCGGTGGAAGAAGGCGGTCGCACGATCTCAGGACTGGGAAGAGCATGGCGACGTGCTTCATTAACGCGCGGTGAAATACATCAATGAATAGAAATATATCTTTACATCAAATGATTGACCGGCGTGAACCCTGGGACATTGCGGTCATTGGCGGCGGAGCCACGGGGGTGGGCATTGCGGTTGATGCGGCGGCCCGCGGATACGCGGTGTGTCTGCTGGAACAAAGCGATTTTGGCAAAGCCACCAGCAGTCGGTCTACCAAACTGGTGCATGGGGGTGTGCGTTATTTGCAGCAGGGCAATATTGCTCTGGTCACAGAAGCCCTGCATGAACGTGGAATTCTTAGAAATAACGCTCCGCATCTGGTGCATGATCTGGCTTTTGTCGTGCCGAATTATCAGTGGTGGGAAGCTCCGTTTTACGGTACCGGCTTAAAAGCCTATGACATGCTGGCCGGGAAATATGGATTTGGAAAATCCCGGCATCTCAGCCGCGAAGAAGTGTTGCGGTATATTCCCACGCTGAAAACCGACGGCCTGCGGGGCGGCGTGCTGTATCATGACGGACAATTTGATGATGCGCGGCTGCTGATAGAGTTAGCCGCCACCGCAACACGGCTTGGCGCAGCACTTTTGAATTATGCCCCCGTGACACATCTGCTGCATGATGCCACAGGACATCTAAACGCGCTGCGATTTACCGACTGCGAAACGGGGCAATCCCATACCGTCACGGCACGATGTATCATCAACGCAACCGGAGCCTTCAGCGATCAACTGCGGCACATGGACAACCCCGGCGCACCGGCCATTATTGCGCCCAGCCAGGGGGTGCATCTGGTGCTGGAGAAAACGTTTCTTTCCGGCAATACCGCCATCATGGTGCCGCACACCAGCGATGGGCGAGTGTTGTTTGCCGTCCCATGGCACAATCGCACCCTCTTGGGCACAACCGACACCGCACTGGAAAGCGTGGCCCTGGAACCCGTACCGCAAAATACGGAAATTGATTTTATTCTTGAAACCGCCGGGCAGTATCTGGCTCGTCCGCCCAACCGTGCGGACATTGTCAGCATGTTCGCGGGGATTCGCCCGCTGGTGAAAGCGCCGCAGAATACCGCTACCGCCGCACTGTCCCGTGATCATACCATTGAGATCAGCAGCAGCGGCCTGTTGACCATCGCCGGCGGAAAATGGACAACCTATCGGCGCATGGCGGAAGATGCGGTCGATCATGCCTGCGGCCTCAACGGTTTGCCGGTGCGTGAATGTATTACACGCACCTTGAAAATATCCGGTTCCCCAATTTCCAGCGCTGCAGAAGCCGGCGGTGCCAGGCTTGGGGCTGGCTCTATGAGCCTTACGGAAGGCGATCTTGCAACAGGGCCGTCCGCGATCACCACGGAGGAAATCATCGATTTTATCCGCCACGAAATGGCTCGCACGATTGACGATATCCTGGCCCGCCGCACGCGCCTGCTGTTTCTCGACGCCCGCGCCGCAATCGCAGCAGCACCCCAAGTCGCCCAGACCATGGCCACAGAATTAGCCCGCGACAAACCCTGGATCGAAAACCAAATCCTGGAATTCAACGCGATAGCCAAAAACTACCTGCCGCCATTGGCATGACGGGGAGACTGTCGGTTGGTCAATGGCACTTCTGGAAAGATAACGCACGCATGTATGAACTGTCACGTCTCGGCCACGTGGGCAATGCGGTGATTGGTGATCTGGTATTTCACGACAAAGGGGGAGACTTCAAAATCCGCGGCAATGTCGGAGATTTCCTCAACCGTGACTTCGTTGGAGGTAATTCGAGACTCAATTACATGGGCGGGAATTAGAAACTCGGCGGCGAAGGACCGCTCCCTCTGCTGGCGTTCTGTTATGGCGGAGGTAAGAAGATAAAGCGAACGATCCCCGCCATAAAATAGGCTCATCAACGAACGTGCAATCAAAAATCGAAATGATTCTGGTCGCCTTTTGAAGGCAAAACACCGGATAACTCGTTGGTCCAGG
>JAKBCC010000073.1 GCA_021808105.1 Planctomycetota bacterium | reverse complement strand
AATAGCGGCGCAAGTTCCATTTGCGCCATGGCCGGTGAGCGCCCGTTGTGATCAAACACAATGGCTCGCGAACTGCTGGTTCCCTGGTCCAAGGCCAGAACAACATTCATCGGATTTCCACCCCAGGCCCGCCGGCTATGTCCGCCCCGCGGCTTAAAAATCAGGTGTGAACCGGCACAGGTGCGGATTTGTCTACCACAAACTCCGGCCAATCCGCGTTATCCCAGCCCACGCGGCTGCCTGCCGGATAATCTGCGGCCAACTGTTGCACAGGCAATTGCGCGGTAGTTTTATATGCGGTTTGTACAAGCAGGGAATTCTCGGCGACGTTTTGCTGTAAAACCAGCCCTTGCATGCGCCGCGGGCGACCAAAAAGCGGTTCCACATAATTTCCACCCTCGCTCACCACGTCAATCTTTCGCGCTGGCGCATGAATACTTCCGGATACCCATTTGCCCACAACCAGATCCGCGGCCGATGTACATTTGAAGGTGTTACGATAATTGGCGACGGGCGTTTTCAGGGTGACCAGATCGTTTTCAATACTCTCAACAATAAATTTCATTCAGTGTTCTCCAATATCAAAGCAATTATAAGCCCGAATCGCCAAGCGGCCAACTTTAAGCACGCTAGTAGTTGGTGAAAAAATCAAACACCAGATCATACCATCCGGGAAGTACCTCATGGGCGAAATCGGGATAAATGGCGGTGCGTTTTTCGCACGTTATTTTGTTGTAGGCGGCGAATTGCGTTGACGGCGGGCATATGGTGTCCATCAATCCGATGGCCATGAGCGTTTTGGCTTTGATCCGCGGGGCCAGATGCTGACAGTCAATATAGCCTAAGCGCGAAAATATCTCCTGTTCCCGCAGATGTCGCGGATCATGCTGGCGGAAAAAGGCCTGGAGTTCTCCGTAGGCGTCCCTGGCGAGATCCATTTCCCAGACTCTCTGATAATCACACAGAAACGGATACTGCGGGGCCGCTTTGGCAATTCGCGGTTCCAATGCCGCGCACGCCAGCGTCAGGCCGCCGCCCTGCGACCCGCCCATGGCGTAGACCCGCTCCACATCAACGTGCGGCAGCGTCAAAAGAATGCCGGCAAGCTGGGCGGTATCGAGATATATAGATCTAAATAATAATTTCTGCGGGTCGGGATCACTTAATCCGCGAACAATATGCCCGCGATGCGTCGTGCCGCGCACAGGGGTAATATCTTCAGAATATCCGCCCTGGCCCCGGCAATCCATCGCAGCCACAATGTACCCGGAACTCGCCCAGGCCAGTTTCTCGGTCCAATCACCCGCGTGACCGGAGTAGCCGTGGAACATGCAGATGGCCGGCCGTTTTGTACTTGGGCCAATGTGTTTGGGTTGCAGAAATTTGACATGTATTCGCGCCCCGCCCACGCCGGTGAAGTACATATCAAAGCAGTCCACATGCGGCGTATGAAATTCCGCGGGCCGCCATTCAATTTCTGGTTTTACGGCACGCATTTCCGCCAGAGCATGTTCCCAGTAGGCATCAAAATCCGCAGGGCACGGATTGCGGCCGCCATAGGCGGCCAGTTTTTCCATGGGCATATCAACGACAGGCATATTCTAACTCCCAACAACAATTTTTCGCACGCGGCGGAACATCTCATGGTAGATAGTACAACGCTTTGAGAAGTTAAAAAACTTAACCAAAAACGGCAGAAAAATGGCGACCGTTATACGAATGTGATGACTCCCACAAGCTTCCAGGATTACCGCCGCAGCGCCAAATTGGCGTCGTTGGAAGAAATCAAGGCCAGGCGTCCCATAAGGTAGGGGGCAAAGGCCTGAGCTTCCAGCGGCACGGGGAACAGGCTGTATTGCACAAGCTGTCGGCGGCCCGCAGTGTTGGCCCGCCAGATATACCGCAACACATTCACGCGGAACCGCCCGCCAGACTTACTGATAAACCGCAAGGGACGGGGAAGTCCGGCGATCGGAATTTTTACAACTGCCGTGGCGGCGCGGTGTCCGTGCCAGGAGCCTGTTCCGATTTTTACGCTCAGGCCCTGAATCTTCCAGGGAATCAGGCCATACGGATGGTTCAAATCCGGCGACCCGGATGAAGTAGGTGCCGGTGCTGTGGAAGACCGATGCCACACACCGTGCGTGCGACCCGTTGGAGATACGACCAACTCAAAAAAATTAGTTCCGTTTTGTTTCCGGGAAGTATCGAGCCATATTTCCGAGCAGTCCTGCCGCCAGAGGTTATCCGCAGCCGCATTTCCCGCCGCCTGATACGGTCCGGTGGCAACGATGGCAATATACAGGTCCGCAGGCGTAAATGCCGCGGCAATTTTGGTATGGGCACCGGCAATTCGGGGGGATCGGCCTTGGGCCAATTTGAACCATTGGGCACTTTTCCAAACCTGTGCCGCCAATGGATTGGCCATGGCATGTTGCGAGGTTTTCAGCGGTTGGGCTTCCAACGCGAGGGGACGCACCGTACCGTCGCGGCTGGGAGCCGATGCGGAATCGGTTGATCCGTCCTTGCATCCCGGCCACACCGACAACAGGGATCCGGCGAGCACTACCACGCCCAGCATTTTAAAGGTTGTAAGGCCCTTGAAGTTCAATTTTTGTGCTGTCCTTTTCTTCATTATCGCTCGTCCTGAGCTTGCTGACCATGATACTAAACGGTCAACTTATGCCATCGTTACAGTTTGCTGCGGATCAGCAATCGTTGTCATCGCCTGTGGCCCCATTTCGCTGCTGTGGCCGGGGAACGCCTTGGCCTTCGGATCCAGTTGAATTTTAGCGTAATTCACCGCTGTTGCCGCCTCCCCAAAGCCCGTGGCAATGAGCTTGAGTTTGCCGGAAAATCCCGCAACGTCACCGGCTGCAAAAATCCCTTTCATATTGGTCTCCATCTGCTGGTTGACCAGAATGGATTGGCCTTCCTGCTTAATAGGCCAATTTTTGATAGCGCCCAGAGAACTGATAAAACCGAGCTGCGGAAGTATCGCATCAACCGCTATTGTCCGCTCTTCTTTTGTCTGGTTATTGGCCAGAACCGCACCCTTCAAAACATTATCGGCTATTACCAGCTCTTTTAATTCCCAAAATGTTAAAATTGGAATGTTCAAGGCCAAAACCCTGGCCACACTGTCCTCATGGGCGCGAAATTGGTTGCGGCGGTGAATAATGGAAATTTCGGATGCGATTCCATGTAAATTCATCGCCCAATCCAACGCGGAATCTCCGCCGCCGATGATCAACAGGCGCTTGCCGGAAAACGCCGCTTTAGATGAAACCGCGTAGTAAATGCCTCTGTTTTCCCATTCTGCGGCATTTGGGAGCATGACTTTGCGGGGCTGAAAAGCTCCGGCCCCGGCGCAAATCAGCAGGGTTTTGGTGTAATGTTCCCCATGCTCCGAGCCAACAATGTAGCAATCCAGTGATTCATGCCGTTTTAGCGTTTTTACCGTCTCTGACAGATGCACAGACGGATGATATTGCAATCCCTGTTCCATGAGGTCTTTGACCAGATCACGGGCAATAACCCTGGGAAAGCCGGCGACATCATAGATATATTTTTCCGGGTATAGCGTGGCCAATTGACCGCCGAGTTGATCCAGCGAATCGATGATTTTGGTTTTCATCTGCCGCAGGCCCGCATAATAAGCGGCGTACAGCCCCACGGGACCGCCGCCGATAATGGTCAAATCAAATATTTCCTGTGAGCCGCTCATTCCAGCAGTCCCTTTCGCATCACAATCAGCCTTACGCTGATATTTTCCCCTGTTATTCTATCCAATTTTGATCAAGTTAAAAGCGTATTTGAATTTATAATATTCACAAAAACGATATTATAGTGGAGCTTTGGATCATGACTTGCCCCGCAGTGGATTTCAGGGTGCTGCTTGCAATGAAATTGCAGTGTCAATATCTTCGGCTGGCCCACTTAATACTTTGTGGACAAATTCTTCGCCGGGGATGGGGCGGGCAAAATAATAGCCTTGAAACAAGGGGCATCCACGTTCTTTGAGGAAATCAACATGCTGGAGGGTTTCAACACCCTCGGCCACGACCTGCAGTCCGTGATGGGTGGCGACAGCCAGAATCGCCTCCACCAGTGACGCATCATTCATATCCGTGGGGGCGTCCTGGATAAACGATTTATCAATTTTCAACTCCGTCAGCGGCAGTTTCTTCAAATACGCCAGCGACGAATAACCGGTTCCGAAATCATCAATGGAAAAGTGAACACCTAGCGCTTTAAGCTGCCGCATTTTTGAGATGGCTTCCGTGAGATTGTCAAAAACGACCGCCTCGGTAATTTCCAGAGTTAAAAGACTGGCCCTGGCACCGGTTTCCTGCAGAACCATCGCCACGCAATCTCGAAAATCCGGGCCGCGAAATTGCCGCGGACTGACGTTGACGGAGATGCGAATGGGCCTGCCGGCCTGCTCCATTGTTTTAATTGCCAGACACGCCTGCCTAAGCATCCATGTTCCCATGGGAACGATCAGTCCCGTATCTTCCGCGATAGGAATAAACGCCATGGGAGAAATCAAGCCCCCTTCTTTATTGTGCCACCGGATTAACGCCTCGGCACCTATAATTTTCCCGGAGGCATTCACCTGACCTTGCAGGAACATGCGGAAATCCTGACGCTCCATGGCATCGCGCAAATCATGTTCCAGCGTAAGCCGCGCGCTGACGGCAGCCTGCATGGCAGGCTCAAAATAACAGACGCAGTTGCGTCCGGTTGCCTTGGCGCGGTACATCGCCGTGTCCGCCTGCTTAAGCAAGTCCGACGCTGATTCCACGCCCTTGGGAAAAAGCGTCACGCCGATGCTCGCGGCAATGTGATGCTGAAACTTACCGAGTACCACAGGCTCACAAATTGCTTTTTGGATTCGGGCGATCACGGCTTGTACCAGGTTCGCGGAAATTTCGGAATTATCGGATAGCGCCGGAAGCAGCAGGACAAATTCATCTCCGCCCAAGCGGCTGACCGTGTCTTCCCGCCGCTGGGCCTGCTGCAGCCGCGCAGCTATTTCCCGTAACAGATCATCGCCGACTTCGTGCCCCTCGGCATCGTTGAGATTCTTAAAATTATCCAGATCAATAAATACCACCGCGCCAAAAACATTATTTCTTTGCGCTACGGCTACAGCGGTCGTCAGCCGATCCAGAAACAATCGTCGATTAGGCAATTCAGTTAATGGATCATAATAAGCCATATGATCAATGCGGGCACTGACTGCCATTTGACCGGAAATGTCTTTTTGCGCACCGACAAAGTGTGTGATCATCCCGGCGTCATTGCGGAGCGGCGCAATATGCAGTTGGTTCCAGAATACCGTACCGTCTTTTTTAAAGTTTTGGAGAATCACCTCACAACAACGCCCTTCTTTCAGGGCTGATCTCACTTCATCAAGTCCCGGTTGATCGTGTTGCGTGCCTTGCAAAAAGCGGCAATTGCGGCCCAGCACCTCCGCCTGCGTGTAACCGGTCAAAAGTTCAAATGCCGGGTTGACATAAGAAATCGGCATGTCCGGCTGCTGCGCATCGGAAATTAGAATGCCGATGGTTGCCGCTTCCAAAGCTCGGTACGCCAGGCGCAGTGAATCTTCCGCCCGCCGGCGATCCGTAACATCATGGGCAATAATCAGATTTAGCCTTCGGCCCTTAAGTACAATCGGATTGACGTAAACTTCTACATGCCGAATCTCCCCGGATTTGATACGATGCTGATTCATAAAAAAGTTGGTGACACCGGCCTTGGTTTCGTTAAACTGCTGCTCTAATTTCTTCTGCCCCGCAATGTTAATATCCCAGATGCGCATCGTGCGCAATTGCTGGCGCGACCAACCCCAAAAGGTGCACGCGGCATTATTAGCGTCAACAATATGGCCGTTCTCCGGGTCCAAAAGATACTCAATGGCCGGACTTTGATTAAATATTTGGAGGAACATATCTTTCTCGCCGGCGTCCCGGTTCTGCAGTTCGCTGATGATCTCCATACCTTGTCCTCAAATCGTGCCTCGTATCAGAAACATGTGGCCTGAATCTGAATCGAGGCAGAAAAATAGCGACGCCAGCCAACTTCCATGAATTCAAAAATCCGACACGCCTTCAACTTTTCGGCAAGTGGCTGGCGGTTTGTTCGGGAATTCTCTGCCGTTTTCCTTTAACTTTTGCCGCAGAGCCGTGCGCAAAATTCAAAGCGACCGATTTTTAGCCAGATCGTCCGCGCGCTGTATGTGATTGTGCCGGGCGATGAAGATTTTTCTTAAGATCTGTACTGCATGCCGCTCGGCACTAATCAACTGCTCTTATTTTAGCAGTCATCCTTGTTATCGGATCAAATATTGTTTCCGATAACTTATTTTATCACTTTTTAGTAAATTCGTATTAATGAATTATTATTGGTCGGAATGCGGTATCATTTCCCATCAGCGTCCGTAGCCGGCCATTATTATTGTTCGCAAGCTCTTCAAATAGCCGCCGGCGCTGCCGGTTGTCGTGCAAATCGGAAAATTATGTCGGTACTAATCGTTATTCAAGCAGCCAGGGGCGGCGATGTAGAAGCATATCCAGGCCCGGGGAAATCGGTTGCAGCAGCAGCAACGCGGCGGTCGCGGGGGGCAGGGGTATGGCCATCCGATGCAACAAAGCGGCGGTTATTCCGGCGATCACTAAAAACACGTTGCGGGCCACCGGTTCGATAGGCAAGGTGCCGGGCAACGCCAAAATGAATACCGATGCGAAGAGAAAATCCGAACTGCACAATTCATAAAATAGTAATGCGATCGACCTTTCCGGCGGGAGATACCACAATCCGCCGATGCTTTGCCAGAATTCATGATGCAGCACGCGCGGGGACAGCGGCCCCAAAATTAGCCCCACCACTACCGCAATTAAAAATAATGCCCACGCCTTCGGCGGCAGAATATGCCGATACGACAAATACAAGCCGGCAATAATAATTGCGAAAATGCCCACTGTCCCGATACGCCCCGCCACGCCACCCAGGAGCAGCGTTGGCGGTGATGGCAAATTCATGGCGAACATATTCTCTAACGCAACGCGGGCCTGAAGCCCCGCCGGATTGTCGGCAATTTTTCCCAACGTGCGCTGAATAACCTGTTCCGGTCGCGGTAACAACACCGCATCGACGCCCCTTTGAGGCGATCTCTGCGGCCAGCGATATATTTGTGCGGGTATCGACCGATCAATGTCCCCGATCGTCAGATGATCTAACACCAGCACCGGCCAGCGTCCGGCGGGCAGGAATATCGCCGTCAGGGCCAGGGGTGCCAAAAGTGCAATATGAAACCGTTGTTTTCCCGGTAAACCCGCAATCCAAATGAGCATCACGATGCTTGCGCCCATCACCGGTGCCCAATACCAGGCAAGCAGGGGGGCGGTCAGGCCCGAAGCAATCATCGTGTAGGCTATCGTATGGCTCCAGGATAGCAATTTGCCGCGCTCGGTAAATCGCGCCAAAAGAAAATGGGCAAAACCCGCCGCGGCCAGAGTCGTTAGAATAATCGCGGCCACGCGGAATCCAAATACCGCGATACCCCACAGCAGCGGCAAAAGCACCGATACGCTGATGGTTTGATAAAATTCCCGCCGTGCCACCGGCCAGGAAAGAAAAGGCCTTCCCTCACCGACGTTGGGAGGTGCCGCCGTCGGTGCCGGTCCGGGAGTATCGGGGATGGGAGGGGCTTTGGCCGTCATGTCGAGACTCCCGGTTTGACAGATGGGGAATTGGCAGTTTTCAAGGAGTGAATCGTTGTTGCCAAAGCCAATCGCGACGGACACACATAACTGCATAGCCCGCAATCAATACAGGCCGAAGCCTCCTGTGCAGAAATCGCCGGTAAACTATCAATCATGCGCACCTGTGCCATCAGGCCGGCCGGGTTCAAGCCTGCCGGACAGGCACTCACACACCAGCCGCAACGGATACAATCAACGGGCTGCTCAACCAGCGGCTGGGGCCGCAGCGAAATAATCCGTATCCACGGTTCCAAAACGGTCTGTTCCGGGTCTACCAGATCCCCGGCCATCATGCCGTTGATAATACATTGCCGCTTCTGATAAACGATTCCGGCATCCGAGAAAATCTGCGACAGTGGTTGTCCCAGATTTGCCGCAATGAGTCGTGGCATGGCGTTGTGTGTGAACAGCTCTACCGGACGCCAGTTTGGCACTCCACCGAATTCGATCCAGCAGCCTAATATCCAGCACGTCATGGGGTCCAGAAGAATAACGCCCGCGTCCGCCGGCGATGTATCAGGTTGAATTTTTAAGCCCACCAAGGCGCGTAATAAAATGCTCGGATGCCCCAACGGATATCGATTAATCAATGGCCGAACAATAAAGGGGTGCTTTTTTGCCACAGCCCCCCATTGATACCGCATTTCAGATTCATCACGTGGAACCGCCAAAATGGCTCGGTCCGCCGATACACACCGTCGCACCAGATTCAAACCCGTGATCAACTGCGGCAATTCAAATTCACTTAACACCCGCGGAAGAATGGATTCCGGCTGCGGGGCCACCAGATTAAGTACCACATCACTTACTGGCCGGCCCGCAAGCTGATCCAGAAGAGCTGGTGCCCAGAGATCCTGGTGCCCTATCTTCAGTCGCTGCAGCACGTGCCGCAGCGCTTCCGGAGTTTCGGGCAGCAGCGTTGGAGGGGAACTCTCGGCGATGTCACGCGCGGGCCAGACCGGCGCATTCCATGCCGGTGGGCCGAAATAAAGCCCCCCGGGCACGTGCCGTGATTGCAATAACATTTTCCCCATGAACATGATGGTCTCAGTTGCGCTGATTCCTGATCTTCACCACACGTGCTCTGCCAAGCCTGCAAATCAGGCATGACAGCCAATTTTAGGCTTACCAATCTGCGATCTGCCAATAAATCCTGAGAAAAACCCCGCAGCGGTTAATCAACCTGCAAAAAAAGGCCGGTGTTGGCCGGCCTTGAAAGAGTCTGATTGTTCCGGCCATACACGATTCAATGGCCGACAACTTCTGATTTCTTCGGCATAAGAATTCCCAATAATTCGGATTGTGCCAGTTCCGGCACTTTTTCCTGCTTTAATGTAGCGCCGAGATCCTGGACAAAGGCGTTCCACTGAGCATCGGTAATGTTCATGCCCTTGTGAGCCTGATACATATCCGGGCCGGTATAAATTTGCGGGCCGCCGGATTTCTCGCCAATGTAGGCCACAATCTGGGTCTGCAAGTGCGCCAGATTGGCATGGGCAAAGGCTGCATTAATTCGATGATCCTTTCCGACCTTAATCAGAAACGCATGTACCACAGTGGTAATTCCGGATTGGCCGCCCAACTGTTCATACAGCGACGGGCCGTTCATCTGGGTCTGATTTTTAGCGCAGCCGCCTAAACCAATCGCTAGCGCCAGTGCTGCGAGAGTTCCCAACCCAGCCGACAACGTAGAAGTTTTTCGCACGGAAAAGCTCCTTCCAAAGGATCCACCCAGGCCGCCCCGGCTTTTGCCGGTGGATAGCGAGTCCCGGACCGCTGCTTTAGATAGCACGGAACAGCCAAACTGGCAAGTGCAAAAGGAAAAAAATAGCCCGGCACCGCCTTCCGCCTGCCGCGCTGCTGGAGCACGAATGCATTAATCGGGCAAATCAATTGGATGTCACCGACTGCCGATAGCCGCCTCAAGGTCCGTGAACAGGCGTTGGCACCATTTGCAGTGTTTACGCACTTCATCCGGGTTAATGCACTTGAGTAACGCTGCCCCGTCGCGAATTTTCTTATACTCCCGTGCCTCTTCAATGTAAATAGCAATGCTTTTTACCACAGGTTGCCCCCTAATTTCCCGGTCCGCCAAAGATCACCCAGACGATAATCTTTGAGCCAATGCGCCAGTTTTTCCGATTCCAGCCGTCGCAATTCGGTTCCATTTTCCAGGTACTCACATACCAGCACACTTTCAGTCTGTTCCGTAAGTGCCGACACGAGCGCATCGGAATGGGTCGTGACAACAATCTGCGTCTTGTTAGAGGCTTCCACCAGCAGTTCGGCCAGAATGCTCATGGCATCCGGATGCATACCCAGTTCCGGCTCCTCAATGCAGATCAGCCGCGACGATTCTGCGTTGAGCAAAATTGCCAGCAGAGCCAGGAAGCGCAGCGTGCCGTCGGATAAGCGCGTTGCCGGCACCGGTACGCCCAATCCGTCTTCGTGCAGGAAAATTTGCACGGCACCGGCGGAGACCTTAATCGTCAAGCGCGTGAATCTGGGTAGGAAACGGTGCATCAATTCATTAAACCGCGCCCACTTGTCACCCTGTTCCAGCTCATTTAGCACCTGCCCGAGATTCACCAACTGGGGGAGCAGACCGTCGGTTGGCAAATTGGCCGGCTGCGGCGTGCGCAATGCATTGGATCGGCCAAAGCTCCACTCCCTGAATATCCGAATGCTTTTGAATCGCTCCGCTACGGCCGAAAATTCCGGAAAACTCACAGTATCTTTAATTTGTGACAACGCCGAGAGATGCAAAGGCGGTTGGGATAAATTACGCGGTGTATAAGCACGCCCCGCCGTTGAATCTGTAGATGGCTGACGAACGTTTATGACAGGCCGGCCTCTTTGGAGCCGGTAATAGGATTGCGCATCCTTGCTCGGCAGCCCCTTGCTTGCGGCATCCTCCAAGATCTCATCTGTGATCTCTAACCAATCGGCACTTTGCATAAATTCAATGGCATAAAGCAGTTCCGGCGTGTCACCGACCGCTCCCAGCCGCGCTTCCAACCGCGCGGCAGCCGCACCATCCCGCCCGTGCCAAATCCAGTTCGAGGGCAGGCCGCCGATACGGATCGCCGCACTGAAATCTGTGGGGGCGGCGTGCAGCAATTCAATGGCCTCAATGAAATTGCTCTTTCCAACCCCATTCGGGCCAATGAGCACATTTAAGCCTGTCAGGCACACCGCCTCGCTCTGTGGGCCGAATGAAAGAAATCCGCGTAATCGAAGACTTTGTATGAATGTTGCCATTTCCTGTTCCTTTCCCGACGTCCCGCGCCGGCCGCTGGGTATTGTTACCATAACAGGAGCAATCGCCAACACCGTAGAACACAGAATTTGGCCCGTCACCGTGTTCGCGGCTACGAGGCATCGCTCGCTTACTTGGGTGGGCGGTTGCGGTATTGCAATTCCGGGTGTTTGACGCTTACGCGCGTGTTGGGCGGTACGGATTGGGTTACAAACACGTTGCCGTTAATGGTTGCGCCGCGACCGATGACTGTTTCGCCCCCGAGGATACTGGCGTTGGGATAAATCATCACATCATCTTCGATGGTGGGGTGGCGTTTGTTGCCGCGGAGCATCTGGCCGCCACGGGTTGAAAGCGCCCCGAGCGTCACGCCCTGATAAATTTTCACGTTGGTTCCAATGATTGTGGTTTCGCCGATCACGACTCCCGTGCCGTGGTCAATAAAAAAATAATCGCCGATGGTGGCTCCGGGGTGAATGTCCACGCCGGTAGCGCCATGGGCGTATTCCGTCATGATGCGGGGAATTAACGGCACGCCCAACGTGTGCAATTCATGGGCAATGCGATAAACCGTAATCGCCAGATATCCGGGATAGCTGAAAACAATTTCATCCACGCTTCCCGCCGCCGGATCGCCGTCAAATGCCGCTTGGGCATCCGTGGCCAGAATACGCCGCAATTTAGGAAGGGATCCCAGAAATTCATCGGTAATGGCGGCGGCGGTGGTATCGCAATCCACGCATTCGGTTTTACTGGTGCGCTGATGCTGATGCCGGATGGCCCGCCGCGCCTGATCAAACAGTGTGTCGCGCACCGCGCTTAAAATACTGTGTACATGCAGCGGTAATTCTGTGCTGGTAAGATTCTGGCGACCGAAAAAGCCGGGAAACAGCACCTCCCTTATGGATTGCAGCAGGTTAATAATCCCGTCACGATTGGGCAAATTGTTTGAACCGATGTATTGCGTAGCCGGAAATTCCTGGTAGCTGGCAATGATCACCTCCGCCAGCTTCGGAAGGTCCGTTCGTGTTTCTGCATCCACAGTTGCTTTCTCCATTGAACTTCTGATTCCCGGCAGCATGACTTTCATACGGCGATCGGTTACGACTGTCGTGCCGCAACCACGCCGCGATCCGCACGGTGGCCAAACAGTCCGCGCTTTTTAATGATTTCCGCCACCCGTTCGGGCACCATGGCTTCCCATGTCGCATCCCGGCTGAGAATTTTTTTCAGGACATCGCGTGAGAAGATGCTGAGATATTGTTCGTTATAATTTTCCAGTTGCTCAATCCAGCCGCATTCCACCAGGTAGCCGAAAAGTTGTTTTAATTCGGAACTGAAATCCAGTGTTTCCGTGGTTATCAGAGAACCGTCGGACTTTTTTAACGGATAAATATAAAGCTTGTGGTCATTTTTAAATAACCGTCCGAACGCTTCAAGAATCCCGCCTTCCAGGTTGGCGTAATAGGTTACATCAAAGAGATCAATAAGCGTTGGCACACCCATGACCAGACCGATGCGTTTTTTCGTGAATTGCGATAAATATCCCGCCAGGCGATAAAACTCGAAATAGTCGGAAATTAAGACCGTCATGCCGCAGGCGCTAAGCACATCCGCCCGCGCCAGAAAATCTTTAAGATCAATGGAGCCTTCCGCGCGCAAATTCCGCATGGTGATTTCAAATAACTCCAGGGGTTCTTCCCCCGTGGAATCCGTTTCCGCGAGAAATTTTTCCCGTGTGCAGCGGATCATATCGAGATTCACATGCGTTACCGGGCGGAAGCTGCCGCGCTCCACAATGACCGGACGTTTATGCAGCACCTCGGAGGGCTGCAGCACTTCGCCGGACGGACCGAACATGGCGGCTTCGCTTAAGCCCAGCTCCACCAGCCGGAGGCTCATTATCCTGTTATCTACATGTCTAAACTCAATACCGGTAAATTCAATCATGTCAATTTCTATACGCGAAGAGGATATGCCATCCAGCAGAGACTTGAGCAGCATTTCCGGCTCATAGTGATAAAAAAAGGCACCATAGAGCAGATTGACGCCCACAATGCCCAGCGCTTCCTGCTGCTGCGCATTTTCCCGATCCAGCATTCGAACATGCAGAATAATCTGACTGTCCTGATCGCGCGGATGGGCCTGGAATTTCACGCCCATCCAGCCATGGCATTCAACATTACCCTTGAAGCTCTGGGCGGCGACGGTATTGCCAAACGTAAAAAACGCCGTCGTATCCCCGCGCGCTTCGCCCAGCCGGTCGATATTGAGCTGCTGCTCATATTTTAACATGCTTTCCAGGCGCGACCGGCTGACGTAGCGATCGCACTTGCCGTAGATGGCGTCGCTGACGGACATGTCATACGCACTCATGCTTTTGGCAATGGTTCCGGCGGCTCCGCCGGCGCGGAAAAACCAGCGCACCACTTCCTGCCCGGCACCGATTTCCGCAAACGTGCCGTAGCGCCGTGCGTCAATATTTACTTCCAGCGCCTTGCGCTGAGTGTCAAGATGTTCTCTGTCATTGCCCTGCGGGCCTGTTGCGCGTTGCATCGGAAACTCCACGGCACAGCTTCAATTGCCTGATCGTAGCGGATCACAGCGGTGCGGACAATCCTGCCAATCGTCAGGCACTTTCCTTTAACGGCATGGGCTTGGTGTCAAAGAGACTTACTTCACCGCGCACAACAGCATCGGTAATAATGTATTTTCCCCGCTGCGGCTGATCCGGCAGATGGTACATCATATCCAGCATCAACTCTTCCATCACACTGCGTAAAGCCCGCGCTCCGGTGTCGCGCTTCAATGCTTTTTCCGCCACCAGATGCAGAGCCTCCGTTGTGAATTCCAGTTCGCAGCCTTCCATCTGGAAGAACTTCTGATACTGCTTGACCAGGGCGTTGCGCGGCTCGGTGAGAATCTGGATCATCGCTTCTTCCGTCAGCGGCTTCAGCGAAGCCAGAATAGGCAGCCGCCCGACGAACTCCGGAATCATTCCATATTCAATAAGATCATCGGGCGTGACATCCGCAAGAAACCGTGCCCGGCTTGTGTTTTTCACATGGGACGATTCCACTTCCGATCCAAACCCGATCAATTGCTTACCAAGTCTTTGCGCGATAATCTGCTCCAGCCCCACAAACGTGCCGCCGCAGATGAACAGGATGTGCGATGTATCCATCTGAATATATTGCTGTTCGGGATGCTTGCGGCCGCCCTGGGGCGGCACATTGGCCATCGTACCTTCCAGCATTTTCAGCAGGGCCTGCTGGACGCCTTCACCCGATACATCCCGGGTGATGGAAACGTTCATGCTGGTCTTGCCGATTTTATCAATCTCATCAATGTAGATAATTCCGCGCTTCGCCGTTTCCAGGTCAAAATCCGCGGCTTGCAGCAGCTTCAGCAGCAAATTTTCCACATCTTCGCCTACGTAGCCCGCTTCGGTAAGGGTGGTGGCGTCGCCGATGGCAAACGGTACATTCAGGCATCGCGCCAGCGTGCGGGCCAGCAATGTTTTCCCCGATCCGGTGGGCCCAATCAGCAAAACGTTGGATTTATCCAGTTCCACATCCTCGGAAGTTCGGCCATCCGTATGGGACAGCCGCTTATAGTGGTTATGCACCGCAACGGACAATGCCCGTTTGGCGGATTCCTGCCCGATCACGTACTGATCCATAAATTCTTTGAGTTGCCGGGGGGGAGGAATTTCCCCAACGGTGGGCTTAGCGCCGGTTACTTTCCGTTTTTCCTGCTTGAAAATATTCTGGCACAGCTCCGAGCAACTGGCGCAAATATAGATGTCGTTTGGGCCTTCCACCATGGGGCCGACTTCGCGGCTGGATTTTCCACAAAACGAACAATTGGTCACTTTTCGACCCCGAAACCCACCGGACCCGCCCGAGGCACCGCCGCCGTTGCCTGGTCCGGTACCGCCATTACCTGATCCACCATTTCCGCTCTGATTTGACATGTCGCTTTGTTCCAGTCGTCGCCGGCTTGAGACCCAATCAATCAATATGGCCCCCCATTCAGCAAGCCAGCGGCCTGAACGGGCAATTTTACTACCCTTGGTATTCTAACAGACTATTACAACGCAACCAAACTGCTTTGTCTTATGATTCGCGGGCTGTGACGAAGCGGGCCATGTCAATGAGAATGTGTTGAAATTCCGATTCCGGCAGGTCGCTGATGGCGGAGATCGCCTGATCCACGAGCTGCTGTGCACGGCTGCGGGCATAGCGCATGGAGGGGCTGGGAATCAGCAGTTGGCGGGCGTTATCAATGCGATCGGATGCGTCCGATTCCAGGAGGCTGATCAGCAATTGCTTATGGGTGGGGGCGGCAGTAGCAAGAAAATGAATCATGGGCAACGTCAATTTGCCTTTTTCAATATCGCTGCCCAGGGTTTTCCCTACCGTTTTCTGCTCGCCGGCAATATCCAAAATATCATCGACAATTTGAAATGCCATGCCCACATCCCGGCCATAGTTGCCTAACGCCTCAACCGTCGCGGCATCGGCATTCGATGCCCAGGCCCCCAGGCGGCATGAGGTTTCAATCAGACTGGCGGTTTTGCGGTAAATAATATCAAAGTAGGTTTTCTCGGTTAATTCCCAGTTGCCCCGGTTGAAATTCTGTGTCAGCTCGCCTTCGCAGACAATATTGGTCGTGCGGCCAATGGCGCGTGACGCAATCTGACTTTCCAGTGAACTGCAAAGATGGTACGCGTGGCTGATTAACAAATCACCCAGCAGCACCGCCGCTTCGTTGCCGTGCAAGTGATTAACGGTGACGCCGCGCCGCCGGATTTCCGCATTGTCCAGTACATCGTCGTGCACCAGCGTGGCAACATGAACCATTTCCACCACTGTGGCGATGGTGATATGCGTTTGCCCCAGGGGGTGATCGTTGCGGCGCGCTGCCGCCAGGCCTGAAAGAAAAACCAGAACCGGCCGCAACATTTTACCGCGAAATCGCTCAACATGATGCGACATCTTCTGCACATGATCCAGATCACTGGTCAATTCACGCGCAAAGAGATCATTCACTTGGGCCAAGTACGGCTCAATTGCCTGCAATGTCAGTGGCCCAGCCATTGTGACCATAAAAAGCTCTCCACGAACGGGGGCGAAAAACCTATCCATCCAACCCAACGGCCAAGCGTCCGTTCAATTCTTATTGAAACTATAGAAATATTTGACACGAAAGTCCAGCGCCACTCGACTGGGGCCAAATATCGCCTGAACTGGCGGTATATTAACACCGCGTTAAATTACTTCAACCGCAACTCGCTGCGCTTGGTGATCCGCTCCGCCGGCCTCGGGCGATATTGCAACGTCTCCGCTGCACACGACCGTGCGGGGAAACCTCACAAAAACTCACGAAACCGCCGGCGCTGCTGGCGGCAGCACGCAACAGGCTACAGATTTCGAGTTCCGGCTCGGCGGCCCAACCCTCGCAGAAATAAAACATTGGCCAGTGGTGCCGCGCGACGGGATAGGAATAAACCGGAAAAGGGTATAGAATCAGGCGTGTGTTCTTGCCGCATCGCATAACGCTTTGCCCAAGGGAAAATCGCAACACCGATCAGCGTTCAAACGTGGCTGTTGCGGGACTGGCCGGGTCCGCCGGGATACAGTTTTGCCAGGAGACGCGTGGTTTGGGTATTGTGCGGACGAGGGTCCGTCGAGCTATTCACGAGGTTACCTGAAGTTATATAAATTTTCGAGATGCTGTCATGCGTTAAACGGTTCCTATGGCAACCGGGTTAATGCTGAAGCGGCTTGAAAAGGTAACTATGGGTTTCATGAACATGCAAAGGGATCAAATAAATGATTTCACAAGAGAACAGTCTACTGCCGATTGTGGCCGCAGAAGGTGCCAATTTGTGGAACGAACTTATGCGCGTTGCTTCGCCGCATCTCGACCAACGTGGAGTGGATCGCTATGAGAAGGCCATTCAAAGCCGTGCGAAAAGCGTAGCTGTTGAACGGCATTATATCGATAAAGACTACCGTGACACCTTCACTAATTTTCATGCCAAGAAATTCAGTACACCCGATGCGCGATGCCTTCGACTTCATTTTTTCGACAGAATCATTGACCACGCAAGTATCCTCGACAAAGCGATGGTTGAGTCGAATTATCTGGGCTACTCCGTGGTACGTCCTACTCGGCCCAATTGCATCGGCCGGACCCTTTTTGATCCGAGAGCGTGTGGCCTGACGGATTGCCACATCAGCCTGTGTAGGGAAGAAGTGTCAATACAAGGAACGGTTCTCGAGGTCTCGGGCTTTCCTTTTATAAGCCAGGACACGGACGTAACCGTGTGTGCCCAGTCTGCTCTATGGATGCTGGCGCGGTATTTTAGTAATCGGTACAGTGCTCATCCCGAGATTTATCCGTTCCGCATGGCTGATTTAACGCGGGACTATTCCATTGGAAGAGTATTCCCGACCAGCGGCCTGTATATCTGGCAAATGGCTGAGGCGTTACGGCAAATTGGATATTCCCCGATTATCTATGATCGAAATCGCTATAACACACCAGGTGAATTCGAGCACTTGATGTACACCTATGTTGAGTCGGGGATTCCTATATTAGCGGCATTTAAGGAGCATGTCGTTGTACTTTTTGGACATCGGTCTGATTTCAGTTCTCCAGAAACCGAATTGAAGGACGCGCAACCATTCGTGTTTTCTTCCCGCTTCAACCGCGAGTTCATCGGAAATGATGACAACGGGTTCCCCTACCAGGTGCTGGGAAACCTCAACACAGATCGTGGAATTCCGTACAAGCTTTCCGATGTGCAGCAGTTCATTGCCGGCCTTCCCGAAAAGGTCTTTCTATCTGCGGAAGGTTTTCAGACGGTAGTAACCAATATTCTGCAGCATCAGGGCGTAGGTTACCCGCGGCTGTCTCCGCTTATTAGTTCTCAGAAGCCCATACTACGGCTCTTTCTGACGAGCGGGAGGTCATTCAAAAAAAGACTTCGTGCCCGTGGTATGGGAAATCCCATAGTTGAGGGTGTCTATCGAAGCTTACCGTTACCCCATTTTATTTGGGTTTGCGAAATCTCCCATTCCGATATTTATCCCAAAAACTTACTGGGAGAGGTTATTTGGGACGCCACGCGAAACCCCTACGAGCTGGATGGCTGTATAGCACTGCACTATCCGGAAATGCTGATTGTGGACCAAGGCTCGGCGCTGAATGGGAAGCAGCATCTCTTGACAATTTCTGTTCGCTCGCATACTAATTATCCGATATTCGAGAATAACTTGATAAGGATATAGCCATTATGAGCACACAATTTGAGTTAATCCCGGATCAGGAAAAAAAAGCAAAGCCGCTATTTGAAAATGAAAAGGCCTATCAAGAATTTCGCGCAAGCTATTATGAGCAGATAAAGCCCGAACTGGACCGCCAACGCGAGGCTCGCCGCCTCAGCGAGGAAGATTCGCGAAAGCATTTTGTTTATTAAAGTCCTCTTTTCGCTCCGCAGCAATCATTAAAAAAAGAAAATTGCCCGTGCATATTTGGTCCTCGCCAAGGCTGGTGCCGAGCTGCATGGGCAGGCGAAAAGCCGTTCAAAACAAACGCTGGATTTCCTTCATACACTTAAACAAAAATCTGGAAATAGGTTGGAGGATGGCCTAGCTCGGTTGGGGACCGCATTCTGCTACCTCCAGATGAATATGCCATCATAGCAACGCTCCCACAAAGCCAGCTCGATTTTAGCCTGCGTTCCAAATAGGCAAGTCTTGATAATTAACTGCTAAAATAGGCACTGTTGCATGTTATCTGCATGATGATTAATCTTTTCGTCTTGATTGTGATTATATTTTAGTCGCATCGATGTGAAACTTGGCACAATCTCGGCATGTGCTTGTAAATTGCGCAGGTGGTTTTGGCGGACTGCTGCGGCGGAGGAATGAACGATGGGTATTGGAATGGCAA
>JAKBCC010000210.1 GCA_021808105.1 Planctomycetota bacterium | reverse complement strand
TGGACCGGCCGGGTCCGGAAAATCCGCAGTCGCGGGACTACTGGCCCAACGCCTGAATGTCCCCCACTTGGACACCGGCGCGATGTATCGGGCCGTAGCACTAAAGGCTTTGCAAAAGGGGATCATAGCGGAAAAGCCGGACCAGAACCGCCTCGCTGAACTTGCGGTTAATCTCGATCTCGCTTTTGACTGGAGCACGCGCCCGGCGAAAGTTCTGCTGGACGCACGGGATGTTTCCAGCGACATTCGCAAGCCTGAAGTTACAGCAATCGTATATTTAGCGGCCGATAACACGCTGGTGCGCGCGGAACTGGTGCGCCGGCAGCGGGAAATTGCCGCGCAAAGCAATGGACTGGTTACGGAAGGCCGCGATCAGGGAACGCTGGTTTTTCCCAATGCTGATTACAAATTTTATCTGGAGGCGGATATAAAAGAGCGGGCACGCAGACGCTTTGCGGAACTCACGCGGAAGGGAATATCGGCTGATTTTCCGACCTTGCTGGCTGATATGCACATCCGGGACCAGCAGGATATAAATAGGGGCGTTGGAGCGTTGAAGTTAGCCCCAGATGCGATTGTATTAGATACGACCGCCTTGAATCTCCAGCAGGTTGTTGACGCAATGGTAAAAATAACAGGAAACCCGCGCCATGGATGATACCCCCCCGCCATCCCAACCACAGAGCGTGCCAGCTCCTGGGGCGGTCCCCACAGATTCCGCCAATATTGCCAGGCAACCCTCTGACCAACCGCGCGTGCACTATGTTTACCGGGGCGAAGACAGCGGCTGGTTGCAGATATTTTTATGGACGCTGGGCAAAGTTTTTTTGCAGTTTTTCAGCGTGCTGTGTTTTCATGTACGGGTGGCAGGGCGGGAAAATGTACCGGCCAAAGGCGGTGCCCTGCTGGTGACCAATCATCAAAGCATGTTGGACCCGTGGATGATCGGCATTGCGCTGCACCGGCAAATACATTTCATGGCACGAGAAAGCCTGTTCAGGGGCGGTTTTGGACAATATGCGTTGGAAACAACCAACGCATTTCCCATCCGGCGGGGCCGGGCGGATTCCACGGCCGTGCGCGAAGCCATCCGACGGCTTAATTGCGGCTATCTGCTAAATTTGTTTCCGGAAGCCACCCGCACCTCTGACGGCACCATCGGCCCGATAGCCGCAGGCGTGGCGATTATTGTGCACCGGGCCAAGGTTCCGATAGTTCCCGTGATCATCGATGGCGCATTTGAAGCGTGGCCCCGCGATCGCAAGTTTTTCCGCTATTCCGGAATCCGCGTTCGCTACGGCAAGCCCATTGCCTACGAGGAACTGGCGCACCTGTCCGCGGATGAAATATCGGTACGCATTCGGCGGGAACTGGTGGAACTGCAAAAGAAGCTCAATTCCCGGCACGCCGCCGCGTCCGAGGCCAGATTTGAAGCCGATCTGCAAGCCGGTAAAAAAAGGTTGGTGGTATCCGATGAGTTATCAGCGTAGAACAAAATGCTGTGACCGTTGCTGGAATCTGGAATTTGGAATTTGGAATCTGGAACTTTTCTGCGGCGATTCTCCGCTCTTACACCAAGTAAAACTGCGCGCCGTTAATCGACTGCGGAGGGGAGTTGCAGCTTTTTGGTGCGTTCCACCACCGGCGAAGCCGGCGGCTATGTGAGGTTTTCCTGCGCGGCCGCGAGGCGCGGAAATATTGCCCTCGCACTTTCGGCTTTAATGTTTTTTTAATCTTGGTGCTGTATAGTTTTGTTCTTGGAGCCTGTCCGAGTGCGGGCCGGTTTTTGCCGCTTTAATTCAAAGCGGCCGGTTGCACGCCCAGTGCTGTCACCGGGCAAGAATGGCTGTTTAGGCATCGAAGGGAATCGCATTATGGTACTATCCGTCTCCGTACTGGCGGCCACCAATTGGATCAAATTTTTCGGCCATTTTCATCCTCTGCTTGTCCACCTTCCCATCGGATTTCTGGTGCTGCTGGGGGCTATGGAAGTAACCGGACGATTCAAACAATTTCAACACATTACCGCGGCGCGGGGCTTTATACTGGTGATGTTGTCCATTGCGGCCACTTTTACCATTGTGTGTGGCTGGATGCTGGCCAGCGGCGGTGGTTACGGCCATCGCGTTTTGCTCTATCATCGCTGGCTGGGGACCAGCGTAGGAATTTTAAGCATTCTGCTGCTGGGAATATGGATGTATAAGAAAAATGTCGGCATCACGTATTATTCCACCCTGCTTGCAGCCCTGATTGTCATGACCTTTGCGGCCCATTTTGGTGGTACGCTCACCTTCGGCAGCCGGTATCTAAGCAAGTATGCACCCGGATTCCTCAAACCTCTTTTGAGTTCGGATGTTAAGCGTGGAGCAGTACCATTACCGAATAATAATCTTGCGTTGCAGAGTCCGCCTGAAAATGCCCACTATACCAGCCGTGGCGAACAGAGTGTCCGCATAACCCCCATCGTCGATATGCGCGCAGGCGGAAGTTTCTATTCCCGCTACATTCAAACGATCTTCACCGACAATTGCACACGATGCCACGGGCGCAATCGGCAAAAGGCACATCTGAGATTGGACTCTTATTATTGGATGCGACATGGAAGCCGCGGAAGACCGGTGGTCATTCCTTATAATCCCGCCCGTAGCCGCCTGTATCAACTTATATCCCTGCCGCTGTGGCATCGCCATCACATGCCGCCCCGCCGCCATCATCAGTTGACCCCCACGCAGATTCAACTGATTCGCTGGTGGATTCAAAGCGGTGCCAGCGGCACGGCCTCACTTAACGCGCTGCATCCGCCGGCTTTCATCCGCCGCGATGTTGGCGCTCCTGCCCCACGTACTGACGATTCGCTGACGTTGCCGTCCGCCCAGCTATGGGCGTATCCGGGGTGACAAAACTGCCGGGGGCCGTTATCTTTTAGGTTCTTGAGTGTTGGATTTTTAGTAAGAGGAGTTTGAAAATGTCAGACAACAATGTTCCGCCGATGCAACCCCAAACGCAGCCCCCGACCTCCGCTGATCCAGCCGGGCAGCAGATGCAATTGCAGATACGGGAAGAGAAGATGAATACCGTGTTCAGCAATATCTTCCGGTTAAGCGCCACGCAGGAAGATTTATTCCTGGATTTTGCCATCAACATGCAGCATCATGATAAGCCCAATACGGTGGTCATGGATGTCAACACCCGCGTGGCGATGAGCTTCTTTGCCGCCAAGCGTCTGGCGCTGGCGTTAAGCCAGGCGGTGCAGCGCTATGAACAGGTTTATGGTCCTATTCAGCTTGATCCGCGGCAGCGCGGCGCACGGTAATTGACCGGCGGGAAAGTAGCGGCCTGATGGATACGCAAGCGGCGCGATATGCCGGGCGATTGTGGCTTCAAACGGATGCGGCTTTCGGTTTGCGCGACGTGCCGCTGGTGCTGCCAATGCCCGTTGCGCCGCCAGTGGCTGGCAACGCCGCCGGGAAATTGCAGAACCCCGCTCCGGCGGCGCACGGCATGGCCCGTCCCGTGACGTCCGTTCTCCGCGCGCCCAAAATGGATGGAGGCTCCCCGCCTGAATTTCACCGACCTGTGGCGGCACCGCCAGACCGTCCAGTGGCCCAGCGCCAAGGAGTTGGTATTCCGCGTTCTGTAAAACTTCCACCTATTCCCGAGGGGCATCTGGATGCGTTAGAGCCGATCCGTGATGCGGAAAAACCGCGGTTG
>JAKBCC010000072.1 GCA_021808105.1 Planctomycetota bacterium | reverse complement strand
AAGTTTAGCGTGCCGTCCCGGCGGGCAGCGCCGGCGGTGGCGTTCATCGGATTACGCCGCGGCGAACGGCAACGCCAAGCCCGCCAGATTTTCCGCCGACAATTCCCGATGAATAATGCCATTGGGCAGGGAATCGGAAACCGTGATCGCGTAATCCGCGAACTTGCGCGGGGCGGCACCGTCTCCGAGCGCCGGAGTTCCCACTTTATCAAACAACACGTGTGCGGGCGCTTCACCCAACGCGGTGGAATGTTGAAACACGTGCAGGCCGCGAAGAGACATCAATCCCCGTGAGGCGGACCGATCCAGATCAAACATGCGTTGCATGGACTGGAAAAACAGCTTCAAATCGTCATAACTGAACCCGGTGTCGCGGGCCAGCAGCGGATTGATAAAGCCGTGGCCACGATACAGCGCATAGGGAACAGTGTTTTTACGACCAATAGTCCCGGTCAGAAAACCGTCCTTTTTTGTCTGCTTTTCCGCCTCCTCCACGGTCGTCACACTTTTGCGGGTAATCGCCGATTCGGCCGGGACGATGGCATCCAACGACCGAGAAAATGTGATCTGCGCTGGGCCACGCACCTGGCCGCAATTAAAATCACCGGTGGAAAGCACGGCCCCAAATGCCCGAATGTCATAATATTGCTGGAGCAGCCATTTCTTGGCTTTTTCCGCTTCCGTAGATTTATCCTTGCCTTTGCTTTCTTTGAAAGCCTTTTTGTCGATGCCGGCACCATCGAACGCCCGTTCCATAAGGTTGTTCAAAATACGATTTTCATAAACCGCGTCCTGAGTTTGGAAAAAAATATCAAAACCCGGTTTGCCCGCCGAAATGGCGGCTACGGCATTACGGATTTTCCGCTTGACGCAAACATCGGTCACAAAACCCTGCATGGTTTGTGGATCCGTGCGCGGAAGGTTCCCGGCATCGGGGTCACCGTTGGGGTTGCCATCCTGCACGTCAAAGAGAAATACAAAATCATAACGCCGATCAACTGCCTGACTCATGAAAAGTTCCTTTCAAAAAATGTTGGTCAATTAAATTCTAAGATTGTGTTGCCTGTTGTTGTTCCGCACGCCGCTGTTTATTATCCGCATCTCGTCGGCGATAATCGGCCCGTTGGTGGTAAAATCCCAACGCGAATTCTCCCTGCTGATCCAGTTTAAGCAAGTGCGGAAGATCCTTTACCTGACTGCAAAGCTCCTCCAGATCTTTTTCGATATTCTCGGCCATGCCGGGCTTATTATTTTCGAGCTTGCCGATATGCTGCCGGGCGGATTTGAACAACCTTGGGAAAACCAAGCCCGGAGCGGTGCTGGCGGTTCCATAGTACCGATCCACCACGTTGGCGTTGACATCCCCCAGCGCGCCCCATTGCGCACGCTCAAAGACCGCCATTAACCTGCCGCACACATAAGCCGGTGTCCCGGCGTCCATTGCTTGTTCACTCATGATTATTCCTTTCCTGATAAGAATTAATTTAACCAGTCCGATACGTATTGCTGTAAAACCATGGCTACCTTCGGCATGCAAACGCCGCAGGCATGCCGCGAGAATATTATCTCCAATCATCCGCCCCTGTATTGCTCCCGCCAATAATTGTGGCGGCGTAGTCGGGGACACGGCAGCGGAATCGAATGCAGTTGCCAGCGCCAATTGCCAAAGCGGAAATATTGTCGTCATTTCAACGCCCGACGGGTTGATAATCCGCAGGTCTGTGAACCATTGACGCAACTTTCCTTTGACCTCAGAAATCGGGGCTTCGAGGTAGTCGCGGACCACGGCTCGCGCCGCATTACCGGAAAGAGTCAGGCAGTAAAAGGCATTCTCATCTGCGACTTTGGCCTCCCGGCCGCCATGAACACTCTCTAATAACGCGGCTACCATTTCGGGGTTGGTTCCATCAAGACACGCAACAAGGTCGTCAACCGGGCCTTTCTCGCGGCTCCAGAACAAGAAGATATCGCCCGCGCTGGTAATTTTGCTGCGATGCAATTTTTCCTGCACCAGGGCTTGGATCGCCCGGGTATACCCATCCACCGCACGGTATCCGATTGCCGCATTTGATGCCCCCTCAAGACCGTAACTTTCGAACGCCTGTTTATCATTTGAAATCAGGCTGACGCCGGACGCGATCCCGCCGGGGATACCGGATAGCTTTGTAGCGTGGACGGTGGCAATCGGACCAAACTCGCCGGTTATCTGGCAAATTCCGCGCGGACCTTCGCCCTGCCGGGATTCGTCGAACTGGCAATAGAATTTCCGCCACCAGGCTTTGACCGCCTCGCGATCCAGGATGGTCAGGCCCTCATCCTGAAACCAGGCGAAGGTGCAGCGGTCGCCCGGGCCCGGTTTGAGTGCGGATATTTCCGCGCTGATCCGTTGGGCCAGGGGCGAATCGGTTGCAAGTGACTGGCCAAAAGCGGAAACGGCAATAAGAGCCGGGTCATTTGTGGATGCTGCGGCTTCCGCCATCTGGTGCCAAAAAGTGCTGCGACTGGCAACGCTTTTCTTCTCATCGCTTACCGGCAACACGCGTGCCAGTGTATCGACAAAGTAGCGAGCAAAACCGGCGTTGGCTGTGTTGCCATGGGCTTTGGGTATCGGAAGTTCTTTGCCGCGACCCGGCCTTGTTTTCGGCGGCCCATTCTTTGTGGGTATCTCGACGGGATCGCGCCGATCTTCCACGCCAAGATATTGGCCGCCGTCGCCGACCTTAACGATAATTGGCACCGGCAATGTCTCAAACGCGGGATCATCCATCAGCTTTTCGCGTTCGGCCAATTCGTAGAGTCGCGTAAGTATCATGCCAATTCCTCCCAGCCAAGCACCTTCACCGGCGACTCGCCATCGGGGGCCGGCGCGGCCGTGTCGCAATGCAGCATGCCGTTTTTCACTGCTGCCATAAAAAATCCCGGCATATTGTTTCCTTCACCGTTGAATTTCAGGTCATACAGGATCAGCCCCAGAGATTCGGTCCATGGGAGAGGTTGTTCGGAGCCATCAGGCGGGGCAAAATGGCAAGCGAACTCTCGGCAACCCAAATAAGGGCGCTGAAAGCATTGTCCCTTTTCAAGTCGTCGCAAAAACATTTCGCGGTATTTGATCGGCGGGTCGTTGGCATCAAAAGGGCCGACATCCACGCTGGCTTCAATCAGATAAGCCACATCACGCAGGGCCATAGTGTTACGTTGCGTGCGGTTCTGGCCGCCGGCGCTGTCGCGGCCGGCTGAGTCAACAAGATACGGTTCTGCGGTTGCCGGGTCTTTGATCCAACCGCCGACGGTACGCGGTGCAATTTTCCCTTGTATTTCATTGCGACGGATACTGATAAACTGGGGACGATCTGGAGCACTGCCGTTAAGCCACCACGGACGCAATGCGGTGATTCGCCGGATATGCCAGTGAAAGGCGGGAATAAGTTTGCCGCCAGCGTCGGTTTTCTTTTTGAATAAAATGGCATCCAGAACGCCTCGCGCCGCCGAGGGCGTCATGATCGGATACGACATCCGTTCAACCTTCAGTTCCGGGCGCGTGAAACAGGCCAGATCACCCCAAACTTTGACGGAGACTATTTCTTTTTCAGGCATTGGCATTTAGGTCTATTCCTCATTCTCAAAACGCTGGCACCGCAGAAGCACCGCTGACAACCAGTCCAAGTGCATTGTCGTACGGCAGGCTGCAAACATTGACCCCCGGTGGATCATTCATTACACAGGTGTTCCCTATCAGTCGAAACTCGTGCTCGTAAACATTCACGGTGTACCTCTGCAATCGGCGATAGACACTGCGCGACGGTTGGCACCGCAGTTCGGCCAGCAACTTTTCGATTTCTTCTCTCGCTGGATCCCATGTCCAAACTACCAGCGGAGTTGTAACACTATCAATAATCTTGTAACTCTCCGCGACCGCTTGAAAATTATACCCTGTCCGTTTGGTGTGTATATCCTTTGAATCGAGGTCGCCCGTTGGATACAGCCGACGGTAGTATTCTGCAATGTCCTCAGGATGATCAATTCGCGGCTGCCGGCCGCACGCCAGAAAATCCTGCTCAACAATTTTCGCGCCATTGCGATACCAGTTACTGGGGGGCATTTTTCCATCACGGCTTCGGAATACCATCACATGGCCGCCGGTGCCGCCGATCAACAGGCCTTCGCGATTACAGCGCCCCGCCGCCTGCACGATAGATTCAAGCGGTGCCATTTCCCGCATCACCACCGGGAAGTCCAGATCCACGCCTGCCTCGACAAGCTGGGTCGAAACCACACGACATGGCCGGCCTTCTTGCAGCGCAGCGGCTATATTCTTTAGCACGCAGAGCCGATGGGCAGGGCACATATTCGTTGAAAGATGAATCGCCCCACCGCCCAGCGTTGCCAGTTCGCGATAGATTTCCAAGGCGGCTTGGCGTGTGTTGACCACGCAGAGGACCTGCTGCTGGGAAACCATTTCTGCCGCGATATCTGCCCAATTCAGATTCGCCTCGCCGGTCTGCGGCCACGTGATCTCAACGCGTTTGAGTTGGCGGAAAAGTTCAGCGGGATTCGGCGCGATCTCATGAATCTGTGAAATTCCCATCGGCAGGCGAACCGGATCTTTTTTCCAAGCCGGTTGGGTGGCCGTGCACAGCACAATGCTGCAGCCCAGGTATGCGGCGGCCTGTTCCAGCATTTCGCAGGTGGGCGCGGTGAACCCGGGTGGCAGCGTCTGACATTCATCGAGAATCACCACGCTTTGTGCGATGTTGTGCAACTTCCGACAGCGTGAAGGCTGATTGGAAAACAGCGATTCATAGAATTGCACGCTGGTGGTGAGAATAATGGGCGCGTCCCAATTTTCAGCCAGGCGTTGAGCGGTTTGTGACTCCGGGTCGTCTCGGTGAATAGTTTCCTCTTTCCCCGGCTCGACCATGCTGTGGTGCTCAAGAATGAGATCTTCCGCCGTATCGCCCAACGCCGCCCGGAAAACTGCGGCATTCTGGTCGATGATGCTCAAATACGGGGCAACATAGATGATCCGCCTTAACCCATGCGCCACGGCGTGTTGCAGCGCAAAAGCCAGCGCCGAGAGCGTTTTTCCGCCGCCGGTCGGAACCGTCATGGAAAATATGCCTTGCGGCCGCTCCCCGGATTGTAGCGCCGTCGCGAGTACCGCCGCGCGAATTCGTGCAACGTCAGTATTTCGGCATTGTTTCGCGCGCTGGGCGGTATACGCTAAGACGTTTTGTAGTAGTTGCGGAGCGTCGAATTCAGGCGAAGACGATGGAGGTGCCCAGCCTTCCCGCCGTGCATGAAAATCAGATGTATCCAGCCAATCTGCATCCACCAGACAACTGAAAAGCAGCCGTGTGCGAGTATCAAAATCGGTTCTACGCAGGGCCACCGCGGGGCCGGAGGTTGCGGTTTTTAGATTTGGGAAATCCAATAGGGCCGAAGGTAAAACTGCCTTTGCCACGTCGTTGCCCGTCTTGACTCCTTCCGCCATTTCAGCAGCATCCGGCATTCCGCCGTGGTGGCCCAATATGGAAAAGCATATATCGAAATGTCTATGCCCAGTGCGTACCGCTTCCGCCGCTCCCGCTTGTTTATGCCGCGTGGATTCCCCCTTCGGCTGAAGTCCACGGATCATCCGCTGAAACTCCGGGCGATATTTTCCCAGATCATGCAGCAACCCGGCCGCGTAAGCGGCTCGGGCGAATTCTTTATCCCCCGGTCGGGCTTGGCAGGCAAATTTTGCGGCCAGTTTCGCGACATTTTCCAGGTGCTCACGCAAGGGTTGCCATTGCGATTGATCTTTCCCGTAGGTATGCGCGAAATAATCCATGGCCATTTCCCGTTGGATCGCACTGAACTTGCGCGTGAGTCTTGGGCACACGCGATACGTGAACTTAACAAACACCTACCCTACCTTGCCGCGGTAATTTTGGCAATTCGGGTGTCAATCCATGTCAAACTAATGTTAAAATATCCGGTAGACAGCCAAAGTTAAAAGGTCCTCTTTGGTGAGAGCGTGGGAATTTTTCAAAAGCAAAGGCCATGGGTTATCCAACGATGAAAATAGAGAGTTGAAAGTAGACCGCAGGAGCTGCCTTGTGTCTCGGCGACAGCCTCTCTTTTGCCCCCGCCTTATGCGCTCTACTCTCTACTCACTCCAAACTCCTGCTCTATTTTTTTGCCTGATGGCAAAAAAATGCTCAAGGTTTGCGCCTTTCCAATCCGTTAATTAGTCCAGATAGCATTTTGGAAATTTCTTCCAGATCGCTGCGAAGTTGGCAATGAATATCCAGTGCAAGGAGCTTTCGACGAAACCCAATTTCCAATAGCGCTACACATTCCTGCACGGACCCTCTGGCGATCATGAAAAAGTTCCTCCGGTCCGGAATGGTGAATCGTCCATTGCCTTCAGCGATATTGGCGGCGATGGAAACAGATGCTCGGTTGAGCTGGTCTGAAAGGAAGCCGTAACCGCGTGGGAATTTTTCAGTGAGGGCACAAACATTGTCGGCGAACGAAATTGCTTTCTGATAGACGATAAGTTTTTCAAAGGTGAAGGCCATGGGTTATCTCACCATGAAAGTAGAGAGTGGAGAGTAGACCGCAGGAGCCAAGTGTCTCGGCGGCAGCCACTCTTATGCGCCAGCCGCATGTGCTCTACTCTCTACTTACTCCAAACTCCTGCTCTATTTTTTTGCCTGCTGGCAAAAAAATCGGGGCGACAGGATTCGAACCTGCGACCTCTTAGTCCCGAACCAAGCGCTCTAGCCAAGCTGAGCTACGCCCCGTTGATTTGCAGCATCCTATCCGAAACTTTTAGTTTCTTCCACAGTGCGGAAATCTAATTTTTGTATCGGGCGAAGAATATTTGATCCCGTGGCCGCTCATAAGTACAATAAAGGACTTGCGATTTTATAGATTCAGGTATCGCAGGGTGGCGGCGGGAATTGTTTGAAGCGAGGGTATGCCTCAGGCATGGAGGTTTTTAAGTTGGAACTACACAATACACCGGGCGGTAATCCCGGTAAGCTGGGTCTCTATGATCCTCAATTTGAACATGACAGTTGCGGCGTAGGCTTTATTGCGCACATTAAAGGCCGCAAAAGTCCTTCTATTGTCTCTGATGCTTTGACCATGCTGGAGCACATGGAACATCGCGGTGCCTGCGGTTGCGAGGAAAATACGGGGGATGGCGCGGGGATCCTAACGGGCTTGCCGCATGAATTTCTGGTAAAAGTCGCCAAAAGAGATGCTAATATCACGCTTCCGGCAGCCGGGAATTACGGCGCGGGGATCGTCTTTTTACCATCTGATAATGAACAGCGTGCCTGGTGTGAAAAGGCATTTGCCACAGCCATTCACCAGCGAAAGCTGACGTTGCTGGGCTGGCGGGAAGTTCCCGCGGATAACAGCATGATCGGGCAATCCGCCAAACGCACCGAACCGCGGATGAAAATGGTGTTCATCTCCGGTCCCAAGGGCATGGATCAACACACCCTGGACCGGGAACTTTACCTCGTGCGCAAGCAGGCTACCGAATCGGTACGGGCGGCAGAGTTGCCGCAAAGTGATTACTTTTATGTTTGCAGCCTTTCCACCACCGTGCTCATTTACAAAGGGCAACTTACCAGCGGACAGGTTCGGCAATATTTCCGCGCTGATCTGATGGATCCAGATTATCAAACGCACCTGGCATTGGTGCATTCACGCTTCAGCACCAATACGTTTCCCTCCTGGAGTCGGGCGCAGCCGATGCGGTTTATGGCGCATAATGGTGAAATCAACACGCGTCGTGGCAACAGCAATTGGATGCACGCGCGTGAAGGCATGTTTGCCGGCGGACCATTCGGGCGCGAGGTGGAACTGATTAAGCCGGTGATTGAAGGCGATTCCTCCGATTCCGGCGAATTTGATAACTGCCTGGAAATGCTGGTGCAAAACGGGCGGTCCTTACCCCACGCTGTGATGATGATGATTCCCGAAGCGTGGCAGAACCATGAATCCATGGATCCGCGACGGCGTGCATTTTATGAATACCACTCCTGCTTAATGGAACCCTGGGACGGGCCGGCATCCGTGGCGTTTACGGACGGCCATCTGATCGGGGCGGTGTTGGACCGCAACGGGCTGCGCCCCAGCCGCTATTACGTAACCAAAGATGATCTGGTCATTATGGCCAGTGAAGTTGGCGTGCTGGATGTTGAACCGGAAAATGTCGCACGAAAAGGTCGGCTGCAACCGGGGCGCATGTTCCTGGTTGATTTCCAGCAGGGCCGCATTATTGATGACTCTGAAATTAAATCCCAACTGGCGGCAGAGCACCCTTACGGACAGTGGCTGCAGGAACAGCGGATCACAGTTGATGAACTGGCCACACCATCGGCGGTGCCGGGGTTTGACCCGGAAACGCTGCTGACGCGGGCGCAGTGTCTGGGGTACACCACCGAAGATCTCATGAAGTTGTTGCTGCCCATGGGCACCAACGGCATGGAAGCCATCGGATCCATGGGTAACGACGCCGCTTTGGCATGTTTAAGTGATCAGCCGCGACTGGTGTACGATTATTTCAAGCAATCTTTCGCGCAGGTCACCAATCCGCCGCTGGATTCAGACAAAGAATATATTGTTATGAGTCTGGAAAGCTACATCGGCCCGGAGCGCAATTTGCTTGAGGCCGGCGAAGAACATTGCCACCGCCTGCTATTGCCCCAGCCGATTCTGACCAATGAACAACTGGCAAAAATTAAAGCCATGGATCATCGCGGCTGGAAGGCCCGCACCATCGAAGCGGTGTTTGATCGTGATGGCGGCGAATCGGCCATGACGGACGCATTGGACCGTATCTGTCAGGAAACCACGCAAGCCATTGAGGACGGATATCCTCTGGTCGTGCTGACCGATCGTGGCATGGATGAATCGCGTGTGGCGTTGCCCGCCTTGCTGGCCTGCGGGGCGGTGCATCATCACCTGGTGCGGCAGGGAACGCGTACGCGGATTGGCCTGGTGGTGGAATCGGGTGAAGCACGGGAAGTGCATCATCATGCGATGCTGATCGGTTATGGAGCCGACGCGATTAATCCGTATCTGGCCTTTGAGACGCTGTGGAATCTGCGGCGTGAGGGGTTTATTGATTCGGCCCTTGATGATGACAAGCTCATTAAAAATTATATTAAGGCTGCCGGAAAAGGCCTGTTTAAGGTCATGAGCAAAATGGGCATTTCCACGCTGCAAAGCTATAAAGGTGCCCAGATATTTGAAGGCATCGGCCTGCACCGAAATGTCATTGACCGCTGCTTTGCGGGCACGGTTTCAAAAATAGACGGTGTGGATTTCCCGGTACTATACCGCGAGGCTTTGCGCCGCCATGAAATCGGTTATCCGATTCACCAGGGTGAAGTGCGGTTGCCGGTACTGCCGGAAGGCGGCCAATACTCCTGGCGTAAACAGGGCGAGCAGCATTTGCTCAACCCGGAATCAATCGCCAGTTTACAGGAGGCCACGCGGGGCAATAGCCGTGAGGCGTATGCCCGGTACGCGAAAATTATTAACGAGCAAAGCGGTCATCTGTGCACATTGCGTGGTTTGTTCAAGCTCAAAGCCGGTGATGCGCCGGTGATGCTGGCGGAAGTTGAACCGGCCAGCGAAATTGTCAAACGCTTTGCCACTGGTGCCATGAGCCTGGGGTCCATATCACCGGAAGCCCACGAGAGCCTGGCGATTGCGATGAATCGGATCGGTGGAAAGAGCAACACGGGCGAAGGCGGCGAAGATTCCCGACGCTTTACCAAGCGCGACGCCAACGGGGATTCTCGACGATCAGCCATTAAACAGGTGGCCAGCGGCCGGTTCGGTGTCACCATAAACTATCTGACCAATGCCGATGAATTGCAGATCAAAATGGCACAGGGTGCCAAGCCCGGTGAAGGCGGACAATTGCCGGGGCATAAGGTGGATGACTATATTGGCCGCTTGCGTCATGCCACGCCGGGCGTGCAGTTGATCAGCCCCCCACCGCATCATGACATTTATTCCATCGAAGATTTGGCGCAATTAATTCATGACTTGAAAAACGCCAATCCCGCCGCCCGCATCAGCGTCAAACTTGTGGCGGAGGTCGGCGTGGGCACGGTTGCAGCGGGCGTATCAAAAGCGCATGCGGATCACGTGGTCATTGCGGGCCATGATGGCGGCACGGGTGCCTCGCCTCTGACGAGTATCAAACATGCCGGCACGCCATGGGAACTGGGTCTGGCGGAAACCCATCAGACGCTGGTACTTAATGACTTGCGGAGTCGCATTGTCGTGCAGGTGGACGGACAGTTAAAGACCGGGCGCGATGTCATTATCGGGGCCTTGCTGGGCGCGGAAGAATTCGGCTTTGCCACCGTGCCGCTGGTGACGCTGGGCTGCATTATGATGCGCGTATGCCATCTGAATACCTGCCCCGTAGGCATTGCCACGCAGGACCCCGTACTGCGGAAAAAATTTGAAGGGAAGCCCGAATATGTGGTCAACTTCATGTTCCTGCTGGCGGAAGAAGTTCGCGAACTCATGGCCTACATGGGCTTCCGAACCTTTAACGACTTAATCGGGCGCGTGGATCGTCTGGAAGTCGGGGAAGCGATCCGCCATTGGAAAGCTCAGGGCCTGGATCTGGCACCGATACTTTCCCCGGCTGTGAAGGTTTATGACAACGTGGATGTGTACGCCACGAAAAAGCAGGATCACGGTCTGGAAGCGGCACTGGACAATGTCATTATCCGTGACGCCAGCGCGGCATTGGAAACGCGACAACCCGTGCGGTTGGAATATCCGATTAAAAATACCAATCGCACCGTCGGTACGACGCTAAGCCATGAAATCGCCAAGCGCTACGGCGAAGAAGGCTTACCGACAAATACTATTGAGCTTAAGCTCAACGGTTCTGCCGGGCAGAGCCTGGGCGCGTGGCTGGCCCGCGGCGTGAAAATTGAACTGGAAGGGGATGCCAACGATTATGTAGGCAAGGGCCTTTCCGGGGGCACCATTGTGGTGTATCCGGATCATCGCAGCACCTTTAAAGCGGAAGAAAATATCATCATCGGCAATGTGGCTCTTTACGGAGCTACCAGCGGCAAGGCGTTTTTCCGCGGTATCGCCGGTGAAAGATTCTGTGTAAGAAATTCCGGAGCCAGTGCGGTGGCCGAAGCGGTGGGCGATCATGGGTGTGAATACATGACCGGTGGTCGCGCTGTGATACTTGGCCCGACGGGCCGGAATTTTGCCGCGGGCATGTCCGGAGGCATCGCATACGTGTACGATCCAGAGGATATTTTCCTGGCCCGCTGCAATCTGGCGATGGTTGAACTGGAAAAGGTAGTGGACCTTGGAGATATAGCCGAGTTGAAAGAAATGATTGAGGAGCATCAGAAGCTCACCGGAAGCACGGTGGCCAAGGCCATTCTGTCAGATTGGAAAGCAGCACTTACGCAATTCCACAAGGTCATGCCCATTGAGTATCGCAAGGCTCTGGAAAAGCGCGCGGCGATGGCCGGCGGCAATATCAAGCAGGAGGTAGGACATGGGTAAACCGACCGGCTTTATGGAATTCGCACGGGAAATCCCGAACAGTCGCGCGGCCCGGTTGCGCGTGCTGGACTGGAACGAATTTCACGATCATCTACCGGATGAAAAACTCCGCACGCAGGGTGCACGGTGCATGGATTGCGGCGTGCCATTTTGCCAGAGCGGCTGTCCGGTGAATAACCTCATTCCGGAATGGAATGATCTGATTTATAAGAATCAATGGAAGCAGGCCATCACGCGGCTTTGGCGCACCAACAACTTTCCGGAATTTACCGGTCGGGTATGTCCTGCGCCATGCGAAGGGTCGTGCGTGCTGGGCATTAACGAGCCTCCGGTGACCATTAAAAATATTGAACAGACGATTATTGATCATGCCTGGGAAAACGGCTGGGTAGTTCCACAACCCCCCGCCGTGCGCACGGGTAAGAAAGTCGCGGTGATCGGATCCGGCCCTGCGGGACTGGCGGCTGCTGATCAACTGAATAAAGCGGGACATCTAGTAACGGTGTTTGAACGTTCTGACCGTATCGGCGGACTGCTGATGTACGGTATTCCCAACATGAAACTGGACAAGCGTGCCGTGGTGGATCGCCGGACCAAACTCATGGAACAGGAAGGCATCACATTTGTGGTCAACACCCACGTTGGAAAAGATGTGGATGTACATGAATTGATGCATGAATTTGACGCCATGGTTTTAGCCTGCGGCGCCACCAAACCGCGTGATCTGAAAGTTCCGGGGCGGGAGCTGGAAGGCGTTCATTTTGCCGTACCCTTTCTCCATGGGAATACCAAAAGTCTGTTGGATTCCAACCTGCGGGATGGGCAATATCTCTCGGCTAAAGACAAAGATGTTATTGTTATCGGGGGTGGCGACACGGGGACCGATTGCATCGGGACCTCGTTGCGGCACGGCTGCCGCAGTCTGGTCAATTTTGAACTTATGCCCCAGCCGCCGGGCACGCGCGCTGCGGATAATCCGTGGCCGCAGTGGCCGCGCATTTACCGCACGGATTACGGCCATGAAGAAGCAGCCGCAACATTTGGACATGATCCACGAAACTATGGTCTGCTGACCAAGGAATTTCTGGGTGATGAGCATGGCCACGTGAAGGCTGTGAAATCCATTGAAGTGCAGTGGACCGCAAGCAACGGCAAAATTGCGATGTCAGAAATGCCGGGCACGGAAAAAATCTGGCCGGCGAATCTGGTGCTTCTGGCGATGGGATTTCTTGGCCCTGAAGATTCGATTGTAAAACAATTGGGGCTGGAAACCGACGCACGTACCAACTTCAAGGCGGATTACGGCACGTATGCGACATCCGTTGAAGGGGTCTTTGCCGCCGGCGACTGCCGCCGGGGACAGTCTCTGGTGGTTTGGGCGATTAATGAAGGCCGCGGCGCAGCACGCCAATGCGATCTGTATCTGATGGGTCGCACCGAATTGCCATAAGGTTCAGAGGCGTGCGGGAGTGGCGTGCAAAATCTCGCGGTCGCATAGAGTGTGGCAGGGCAGCAATCGCGGAAAAGCCAGGAGGTATTTATGCCGGTAGATCGCCGAGGCTTTCTTAAATTTTCCATCGCTGGTGCGGCGGCCATCGCAAGGCGGCATTCCCGGAGCGATGCCTCCGGGTTCAGGCCGGGAATGGCAGCCTTCAATGGCAACGGCCTTGACGAAATCCCCCCGCCGCGCGGCTTAAAGGTCAGCGCCAACCATCGCTTCCTGATGGATGCACAAAGCGGAAAGCCGTTTTTTCTCCTGACCGATACTGCGTGGAACATCAATGCGTTAACATATCAAGATATTGATGTGTATCTGCGCAATCGTCATGCCCACGGTTTCAGTGCCTTTATGTTCACCCTGAATTTTTACCCCCAGGCGCAGGAAGCCAATCGGTATGGGCAGAAGGCGTACATCGGCGCGGACCACACCATCTTGAATCCCAAATACTTTGAATATTGTGATTATATTATCCGCACGGCAGCGAAGTACAGGCTGTATGCGATGGTATTTGCCATGTGGGGCGGAAAAAAATCCGGCACAATGAACCGATATACCGTAAGCCAATTGCATACCATCGGCCTGCGGCTGGGCGAACGGCTCAAACGTCACGACAATGTAATTCTTGTGGCCGGTGGCGAATCCAGCCCGCCCTACATTGGGGTAACGTATGTCAACGCGATCGGCAGCGGCCTGAAAGCCGGCTGCGACGGCAAGCATCTTGTGAGCGTGCATCCCTGCGGGAACCGATCGGATTCCGAATTTTATTCCCGCTCCCCCTGGCTGGATTTTTATATGATTCAAGGATCATCCAGCCGGCATGGTCGTCATTATGATATGACCAAACTTATCACCCATGACTACAACATAAAGGCCGTCAAACCCACGATGATTGCTGAGAATTATTATGATTCCGGCACGACCCAGCCCCCCGTACTTCAGAGGCGCGGGCTGTATCTCTCGGTTTTTGCCGGTGCCTTCGGCTGCGCGTATGGGCATGATACCCTGTGGCAGATGTCGCCGCATACGGCCCAACGGTGGATGCTGGAAGGCTTTCCCCCCGGCGTGCAAAATTGGAAAGATGCTCTGAACACGGCTGCCGTGAAACCCTTGCACTTTATTCGGAAACTTTTATATTCGCGCCCTTATTTCACGCGTATTCCGGATCAGTCCATTATTTTAGCCGGACAGGGCAAATCCATCGCGGATCGCGTGCAGGCAACCCGCGACGGCACACCGGAACGGCATGATGCAACGTACTTGATGGCGTATGCCGCAGCACCGACGGATATAATGCTTCATACGGGAGTTATCCCAGCCCAGCGGCTTAACGTCTGGAGATTTAATCCGGCAACCGGCACCACGGCGGTTATTGGGAAGAACCTTGTGAATACCGGTGAGTTGGCGGTAGACAAAATCCCGGGTGAAGGCGATACGGTTATCATCGTTGATAATGCCGATAAGCATTACCTGCCGCCGTAAAGCTGTGCAATTCAGATGCTGGTTGTGGCCGGCGGACAATGAGTTGAAGGCAGAGAGTAAACCAACGCCCAATGTTATTATTTTTTACTCTCAAAGATTTACATCATGACGCATACCGCCCCGCCCCTCGTAAGCATTATCATTCCGACATTTAATCGCGCCGCCCTTTTGCCGCGCGCCATTGACAGTGCTCTGCGACAAACCCACCCATCCTGTGAAGTGATCATTGTTGACGACGGCTCTACGGATAACACCGTCCAAATCGCAGCACACTATGGGCATAAAATACGCTATATCCGCCAAGGCAATGCCGGTGCCAGTGCGGCCAGGAATCGTGGCGTAAATGAGGCGAGCGGATCATTGATTGCTTTTCTTGATTCAGATGACACGTGGCACCCGGAGAAACTTGCGCGTCAGGCGGCTTTATTTACCACTGCGGCGATTGGTGCTGTGCATTGTGCCATTCGCGTGGAGCATACCGACCGCGCAGGGACCAAGGGGATTTACTATCCCGGTGACCGGCTATCTCTGCATGACGTGTTGGCGTTAAGAATACCCTGGCCAACAGCGATGATGGTGCGACGGGATGTACTGACGGAAATAGGCGGATTTGACGAAACTCTCGTGGCATCGGAAGACTGGGAACTGTGCATTCGCATCGCACAAAAATATAGTCTTGTCGGCATTCCCGAAGTGCTGGCTTATTACCAGGAAGGCACACCGGGACATCTTTCCGGGGTTCAGAGCCGGTATTCCATGGAGTGCCGCATTCAGCACAAGTACCGGAAGTTGCTGGCGCGCCACTGCCCGGATTGCCGTCGATCTCTGAACGCCGCCCGGAAAATTCAGCGGGATTGGCATTTTGCACAACTTTGTGACTTGTCACGCCAGGCTTTTTATGCCGGACGTTTTTCCGAATTCCTGCGCTATCGTTTTACCGCAGTCGGGTTTGACCCCATACGGGCGATCCGTGAAGCGCCGGGCGTATTGGCTAAAAACCTCCTGCGCAGAAAACCCGAACCCTGCCCCAACAGCCCGGAAATTTAACCCTGATTACCTCATGCGTTGCGATGCTCCGCATAGACGCGGTACGGCACCACTGTGGCGGCGGCGATGGCGGTAGCTTGATCTACCGGGCGCAGGCACATAGCCAGCACATTTTTCCTGCCCGCCGCATGGAGCCAATTATCCGGCATATAAAATTCCCGCTGGCCGCCATGCTGCCAATACCGGCCAATTGCGTGGCCGTTTAAGTAGAGAAATCCATTTCCCGCGGCTTCCAGACGCAGGCACCAGGGAAGCCAAATATTGCCTTGCACCGCAGGCAAAGCGAATTCCATGCGGTACCAGTTTAGCAATGCAGGCGGCGTATTGGCAGACGAGCCAACGCTTTGCGAAGGCCACTGTGAATCATCAAATTCCGCATGGTGCCAGCCGTTGGCAATACCGGTGGGTTTTCCCGAAAGAAACAGAGTGCCGGTCTGCTGTCCCCAGGCGTTGGCATGGTGCAGCAGTTGCGCTTCGCCAAGGCCGCCCCAACTGCCTAATTCCTGCACCACAATGGCAATAACGTTGCGCCCGGTCCGCAAGGATTTAGCCATATCGGTTGCTGCGCCGGCTCCGCCCATCATCCCCATTGCCCGGCCGTTGACGAACAGCCAACCGCGGCTGGAAACCACACCAAATCGCAGGACGGTTTTACCGGCCTGCAATTCATCGGCGGTCAGGTGGATGGCGGTGCGATAAATGGCCGCCTTCCGATGGCCGATCTGATGGGGACGAAGGCCTGTGATGTTCACTTGCTGCCAGGAGCTATCGTCAATGTTCGGCTGGATTCCACGGAGCTTTTCCACATGGCGGGGAAGTTTGATCATCTGAATCCGCCAGTTCGCTATCACGCCTTCATGCGGACTATACGGCATAAGGCCCGTGTTCTGAATACCAAATCCTTCCTGCATATTCCATCCGCTGTTGGCATGACCGATGTTCTCGTACAGCAGGGTCGCTTCGATGGTGCCGGAAATTTCGCCCGTTAGCGGGACAATAGACGGCGATCCGCTCGTGGTAATCGGATGACATATTTTTCCGTTAATCAGCGCAATCGCGGAATCCTGCCCCGCCAAGGCAAGCGCCAAAGCTGCTGAACCGCGGGAACTGTGATTTTTAACAGCGATGGCGGCGCGGTAATAACTTAAGCCGCTGTCATAAACGCCCATTTGTGCCAGCGTCTTGCCTTCGGGCACCGCGTGCCACTGGGTGGGAAGTTCATCAGCATGATGTTTGAGCATTTTAATTGGAACTTCCGCTGGTAAATCAGTGGGCCGCTTTGGAAGGCGTTGAACTTCCGGCAGCCATTGGCCCCCCGCCGCGTCCGTGGCATGGGCGGGCAGATAAAGAATTTTGAAATCAGCGGCACTTAGATGATAGGAAACGGACAAGTTGCGGAAGTTCCCGACTGAAGCGGTGAACCGCCCGCTCTGGCTGCGGGAACGATTGGAGTTAAATACAAATATATACGTTCCGCCATCCGGAGATCGGCGAGCCCCGATTTGGATACTTTTTCCCGCGCCCTGAACTTGGATTGGCGCATGGACCGCTCGTGCCAGAGCCGGACCGTGTGTTTTGAGCATTTCGCCGATGGCTTTTACCTTTAACCATTTGGCACCTACGCCGCCGCATTCACGTATTGGCGCGCTGTAGTCATAGGTTGTTGCCACGTTGAGTCCCGCGCGGCCGTCAAAATTGGTTCCCCCGAAAAGCATATAGTAGTTTAAGGCGGTCATGCCGTGCTGCATGGAATACAGAGTCAGGGCGTTAATCTGCTCCGGGCTAACATTGTCAGGATAGTTATCGGAATCGGTTTTGAGCGTAGGCTTGGCTTCCACACTGGTAAAATATCCGCCCTGCATTTCCGCTGCCATCACGGGCGCATTTTTCTGGGCCGTGCGATAATGGTGAATGCGATGGCCCATGGCCGGTAGCTGCCATCCGGGATAACGATCAATGGTGTCAAAGACCTGGCCGGCGATTTTGGCGTGGCTGCCGATGATAAAGCCTGCGAGATTCGTAAACAGCGGAACATCAATACCATTTTTCCACGCCTGCTGGATCAAATCTTCAAGGTGCTTTTTCTTCTGATCCAAGGGCACGCCGATAAGCGCATATTCATTTTCCACCTGCACCAGAATAACGCCATGCTGCCCTACCGGCTTGCGGATAATCTGATGTTTTGCGACGGTCTGGCACACCGCGTGCATCCAGTGATTGGCCCAACGGGTATATTCCGGATTGTCACTGCGTACCCACATCCCGCGATAATGCGGGGGCATTTTTGCGATCAACCATTGGGGATAGCCGCCGGTATCCCACTCTCCGCACATGTAAGGCCCCACGCGGACAACGGCATATAAGCCCACGTCCGCAGCCATGGTAAGAAACCCATCCAGCAGGCTCATATCCACTTTGGAAAAATCGTCCGGACTTTCCGGCATTTGCGGTTCGTGCAGGTTCCACGGCACGTAGGTCTGCACCGTGTTAAATCCCGCTTCTTTAATTTTAATAAACCGATCGCGCCACAATTCTTTCGGACAGCGGCAATAATGGAAGGACCCGCTATAAAGAAAGAACGGCTTGTTCTCGACAAAAAGGCTCAGGCCGTCATATCGGATGCGATCCGGTGCGGAAAAATGCCGTTCTGGCGAGCCAACCATGGCGTAGGTGGCGTGATCCCCCATGCTGAAACCCAGAATGCCCGCCAGTCCGGCGAGTTTCATAAAATCACGACGATCGGTCCGAAGAGATGTTTTCAGTGCCATGGAGAAACTTCCTTTTTATACACATTAAAATTAGTTTATTCTCTTGCCGCCGCCTCAAACGGCATCGCCGCCAGACCCGCTCTGTTCATCAGATTCGGCATCGCGGTATCCTATCCATGTATTAATGCATAACCTGCAGGCGAATCGCATCATAAATGACGGCACCCACCGGCGTGGGGTGATAACGCATTTGCTGTGCATACGTTGCCGGAGCTTTAAAAGCTCGCGTAAAGCCCAGTGTTATGCGATTCAAGCCGGCTTTGAGCAAATCCGCGTTAAAGGTCACGTAGCGGACTTGATATTTACTGTCCTGCCCACCGCTGCGATACACCGCTGCGCCTGATTTGGGCAGATGCAGCACCGTGATCCGACGACCATTAAGCGTTACCGCCAGGCCGCCGCGCGACATCAGGGCTGCACAAAAGCCAAAAGTCAGCGTTGCTTTCCCCTGTTGTTGCTTTGGAAGATTAAATTTGATGGTCCAGTAAGGCTTTTTGCTGTACCAGCCCCATTGCGCAAAATTCCAGTTTTTAGCCGGCGTGCTGGAACCAACAGTGTACGTGACATCATCGGGAAAATTCTTGAGATAGCGGACAAAGTTGCGGTAATGGCGAACATTGTTGCCATCGAAAAATTCCCGCGCCGAGCGGTTGGCCACGCCGATTTCCCACACTGTTTTACCGCGATTCGCCGGCGTCCAGCGAATCGTGCCCAG
>JAKBCC010000209.1 GCA_021808105.1 Planctomycetota bacterium | reverse complement strand
AGATCCGACAACAAAGCAGACGGGGCATTTCAGGCCCACCCGTAGGGCGGCGTGCTTTTTGGCCCCCCTCTGCGGCGCGGCTCCTCGGAGTACCATCCGCGTCAGGTACGCCATCGTCGCCGCTTCTTGATGGTGGCCAAAAATCATCCCGGCGCGCCGGGATCGCAACCCGGCGATTACTCGGACAGGCTCCTGGCTGCGGCGTACTGCTGCGCTTAAGCAAGCCTCAAAAAGGCAATCGCGTTTTGACGGGTATGGGCAGGAATCTGGGCTTGGCGCGTACCGTTGATCTGCACGATGAACTATTGGCAATACAATCGGATTGCAGGATTTAGAATTTAAAACTCGTTGGATAATGACTTGGTAACCTGGGTGGGATGGCACAGGCGTAAACGCTGATCAGCCCTGCCAACCCAGCGCAAGGAGACTACATGAGAGACGCCATAAGCAATGCCTCGGATACGCACACCGCCGCCGGTCTTGGTTCCAGCGGCGAGGGGAGCGTATTGGCGACAGGAAAGTGTTGCCGGAAACTCAAATGGCTTGCCGCGGCACTGGTTGTGAGTTCAAGCGCTCATGTATGTTGGGGCACCGGGAATGATTCCGTGGTGGGATTATTGGCCGCGACGCAACCCGCGGCGTCTAAGTCAGTGGCACCGGCAGGCTCAGAAAATAAGCCTGCCAGGAAATTAGTGGCGAGGACTTCAGCGAAGAAACCGGTTGTAAAAAAGCCCGTACATGCCCGGGCAACCGCACCACAGTCGTCGGCTGATTTAGCGATGGCAACACCCGCAGACGGCCCCGCCTATGATGTCAGCCAGTTCGCTCTGAATTATAAATATCCCAGGAAAATTCTGCCGGCGATCGCTTCGCTGATGAATAAGCCCCTGCATCTGGCGGCGTCGCGGGGCGGATATGTGGCAGCGGGGCACCTGATAGCGGGAAGTAACACGGTGCGGCCCGCTTATCCCGTCATAATGCTAACCCTGGCGCAAATCAACGCGGAACATCAAACGCACCACTTTTATTTAAGTGCGCTGGAAAGTATGGAACAGCAACTGGTTGCCTATGTAAATAAATCGGGAGTCATTGGCGTATTTGTTCAGGTGGCGGGAAAGGATTTCCGTGGTCAACGAGATTTGCGCCCGCGTGGCGATACCACGTTGCATCTGACGATTCATGAGGCCATCGTACAGGAAGTGCGGACCATCGCTTCAGGCCAGGGTTTTGGTGGTAAGCGGACGATTAACGACAGCCGCACTGATTTCATCCGCGCCGGTTCACCTATTAAGTCCGCCTCCAAGCCGGCTACCGATGCGACAGCGGATGATATTCTTGAACGTCGATGGCTGGATAATTATGTGTTACGCCTGAATCAGCAGCCGGGGCGGCAGGTCAGCATCGCGCTCTCACCGGGCAGCGACCCGGATTCGGTGATCCTGGACTATCTGGTGCATGAAACCAAGCCGTGGCTGGCCTACGCCCAGATATCCAACACCGGCACGCCGCAAACCAGTTCACTGGTTGAACAATTCGGCTTTATTGATGATCAGTTAACCGGCCATGACGATATTCTCAATGTCAATTACGACACCGCGAGCTTCAGTAAAGCGCAGGACATCAACGTGTCGTATCAATTTCCCATTTTCGGCATTGATCGTGTGCAGGGGCGGATATTCGGCGGTTATCAGCAGTACAACGCGTCGAATGTTGGCTTGGGTAATCTGAATTTTAATGGGCGTACGGCTTTCGGCGGCGGCGAACTGATTGTAAACCTGGCACAATTTAACAATCTGTTTGTTTATGGCGTGCTGGGCGCACAATATCAGCAGGTTACTGTGGACAATGTGAGTTTCCAGCAAAATGGAAGTGCGGATTTCTTTCTGCCCTATGTTTCTTTACGATTGGATCGCACCGGTAATACATCGCACCAGACCGGAAACGTGACGGTGCTGGGGCAGTACACCAATGCCTCACAACAAGCGTTGAATAATCTTGGCCGGCTGAATACCGATCCGACTTGGGCCATCGTACAGGCGACCGGCGAAGATTCGTTTTATCTGGAACCGCTGTTGTTTCATAAAAGTTTTACCGAAGGCCGCAGCGTGCTGGCGGATCAGATCTTATTGCGTTTCAGTGGGCAATACGCCTTTGGCCAGCGACTGATTCCCCAGGAAGAATCAGTGATTGGCGGTTTGTATACGGTGCGCGGGTATCCGCAATCCATTGTCGCCGGTGACAGCGGCATTTACGGTACAGTTCAGTACAATCTGCATATTCCGCGGCTGTTTGCGGTGAACCCGGATCCCAAAACCAAAATATTCGGGCATATCTTCCGGCTTGCTCCCCAAACGCCTTATGGGCGGCCGGATTGGGATTTGGTATTAAGCGCGTTTGTTGACGGCGGCGAAGTGGCCCAAAGCCAAAAGCAATCCTACGAAGCCGGTGCCACGCTGATCAGCACCGGCATCGGTGCGAAAATAACGCTGTCCAAGAACTTCAGTGCCCTGGTGGATTGGGGCGTGGCGCTGAATCCGGTCAGCGCTGCCGCCACCGGGCAGGGTGGTGTTACAGTTGGTTCCAGCGCGGTGAATTTTGTGTTGTCGGTCAGCTATTAACGCACGGCTGCATTTTGGATTTTCACCCACGGCACCATGGAGACAGTTTGAATTATTTTTGGAGAAGAGGTTTATGTCAGGCAAGATGATTCAGAGTAAAAAACAGACCGACGCATCGGGTGTGCGCCGAACTTCTCATGCCGCAACGCAGGGAGTTGCAGCTTTTTTGCGCAGCCGATCCGCGCGGCTATTAGCGGCTGCGGCTGCGATGGCGTTGCCGGTTGGCGCTGCGCACGCCGGCGGACCCATCCAGGTGGCCAATGTGGCCTCAGGTGTCGCGGCCTTTGCACAGGCCGGCAATGTGACGACGATTACTGCGGCCAACAACACGATCATCAACTATCAGAAATTCGGCGTTCCACAAGGCCATACCGTTGATTTTATTCAGCCTTCCGCAGCGGCACGGGTGCTTAATCGAATCATCGGTCCGACTCCCACCCAAATCGACGGTACATTAAATGCCAACGGCGTGGTCTATTTTGTGAACCCCGCGGGCGTCATGTTTGGTGCCGGTGCGGTGATTAATGTGGGGCAACTGTACGCGGCAGCAGGCCACATGTCCGATGGGGATTTTCTGTCCGGGGTGAATTCATTTACGGATAACACCGGTTCGATCACCAATGCCGGCGTAATTAAAGCCGGGGATGTAACATTTGCTGCGGGAAATATCAGCAACAACGGAACCATTCTCACGCCGGAGGGAATGGTGGTGATGGCTGCGGGGAAAGATGTTTACGTCAGCAAACTTGGCTCGCCATTTCTGGTGCAGGTGGCGGGGACATCTGCGGCAAAAGCCAGTGGCACACAGGTTAGCAACAGCGGCAACATTGACGCTGCCGGTGGGGATGTCGCAATTCGCGCGGGTGATATGTATTCACTGGCGATCAACACCTCCGGCACAATTAAGGCAGCCAACATCAGCCTCCAGGCGGATGGAACCAGTTCGACCTTGCTGGTATCGGGTAAAGTTGATGCCGCCAATCAGGGAACTGATTCTAGCGGCGGCACGATTACCGTTAATGGCGGCAGGATCGGCATCGGTGTATCAGCGGATGCAGCAGGGAATTATCACAATGCCTCCGCTACCCTAAGTGCCAGCGGTGCCAACGGCGGGGGGAAAATTCTCATCGGCGTAAA
>JAKBCC010000208.1 GCA_021808105.1 Planctomycetota bacterium | reverse complement strand
CGCAGTTTTGCGGATCGCAAGTCCAGTGTTCCCGACTCATCGGGCCACAACGCCAAGGCCTCCTCGCGACGCGGTCGGGTGGCCAACCAAAAGGGAAAGACCAACGGCTGGCCGAGAACGTAAGCAGCGTAGAAATACGACGCAGCCACCGCCGCAATCATCGGTAGCATCAGCAACCGCGACAGCGGCATGCCGGAAGCGTGTCCAATAGGGTGCTCCACGTAGCGATACCACCAGCCCCACAGGGCGAATACCCCCGCTGCTCCGGAGGCCACGATGGTAGCCGCCCAGATGCCAAGACAACCGACAAGCCTCGCTTTTTCAGGGCTGGATAAAGGGGGCCGCTCCAGAGCTGGCTCCGCCAACGGCTCCTTGCCTGCACAGCGCGCCGGAGGGCGGGGCTGGGCCCGGGGGGAGGGCGTTTCCTTCGGGGGTGGTGAACCACGGTTGATGACATGACCCGCAATAACAACATCGAGCACGACAATTAACGTGATTATACAATATTCTGCTGGTGGCGCATGCGGGTTCCCGTTCGCGATTGCCAAGATGAATGATTCAAGGCCAAACGCAAAAAACGCCCATACGAGATACCCGAATCTTTCCATGGTCTAAGGTCCTTAAGTAATGCCGCGCGGCTTGTCCGCCGACGACGTATCTCCCTTGGACTGCACGAATTATCCATCCGATCCCGGACAGTATTTTCCATATTTTACGGCGGCTTGGAACATTCCGGCGCAGCCCCGGCGATTATCCAATGGGGTCTTTCGACTCGTGCCGCAGTTTGCCCGCCTACAAAAAGCTTCCTCCCGCATAAAACATCCTGGCCCGCAGGAGTTTACCTTTTCGCCAATACCCTGTCACGCTATGCTAAGCAATAATGAACACCACGGAACCAACATCTTCGGCATCATCGGACAGTGCACATGTCATTCATGTTCTGCCTGATGCGCTGATCAATAAAATCGCTGCCGGAGAAGTTGTTGAGCGGCCCGCCAGCGTGGTGAAAGAGCTTCTGGATAACGCGGTGGACGCCGGGGCCAAACGATTATCGATAACCATTGAAAATGGCGGTCGCACGCTGATCCGCGTGACGGATGACGGTTTGGGGATCGCTCCAGATCAGGTGGGGTTGGCGCTGGCCCGGCACGCCACAAGTAAAATTCAGACCATGGATGATTTATTTGCGATTCAGACCATGGGGTTTCGCGGTGAAGCTTTGGCTTCCATCGCGGGGGTCAGTCATACCACGGTTATTACCCGCCGTGCGCAGGATGATCAGGCGGTGCGGGTGGTGGCGCAGGAAAGCGTTTTGGATTCGCCGATACCCTGCGCCGCCCCGGTAGGCACCACCATTGAAGTGCGGGATTTGTTTTATTGCGTGCCGGCCCGGCGCAAATTTTTGCGTGGGGATTCTACAGAGTTCGGCCATATTTCCGAAACCGTGTTGCGTACCGCCTTGGCGCACCCGGAAATCACATTTACTCTAAGCCATAATGGTCGAAGCACTTTAAATCTGCCTGCCACCAATGATCCGCAGGTTCGCGTGATTGCTGCCTTAAATAAGGAATTACAGGGCCAGCTTTTGGCCTTGGACCATAGCGAAACCGGCATCCGGGTGGAAGGGTTTGTTGGAAAACCTGCCACGGCACGGGCCACGACGCATTATCAGTATCTGTTTCTCAACGGTCGGTATATTCGGGATCGCTCGATTTTTCATGCCGTGAAGGAATCTTTCCGCGGTCTGATTGAACCGCAGGCTCAGCCGGTGGCGGTCATATTTTTGCACATGCCTCCTGCGGCCTTTGATGTGAACGTGCATCCGCAGAAAATTGAAGTGCGCTTTCGCGAGCCGAATCTGCCCTACCGTGCCGTCCTGGCGGCCATTCGCCAGCGCCTGTTGGGTTCGGATCTGACGCCGCCCATGCGCTTGACCGCCCCGCCAAGCGCCGAAAAAGCGGAACAATTCATGGCTCATCAGACGCAGGAGCGCAGAGAGGTGATTGCCGAATTTTTCCGCGATCCGCAACCGCTGCAGCAATCGTTGGATTTGCCTGTAACACCGGCTCCCCAAACCGCGGGCCATACTGCCGCAACTGACTTTAATATGCCGGACACTGCCCTGCATGGGAAACCTGATACTGCGATGCCATCCAGCGCAGCACAGCCATCGGCGGTCGCTGGTGCAGTGTTCCCCGGAGCAGCGCCTGTGGGGCTTACCGCCGGCGGACCCAAATTCATGCAGTTCCACAATAGTTTTATCGTGGTGGAAGATGGCGATGGTCTGCTGGTGATCGACCAGCACGCCCTGCATGAACGGGTGATTTACGAAAGCCTCCTGGCGCGGGTGCGGGCTGGAACCATTTCGGGCCAGCGGCTGCTGCTGCCTGTGGTCGTCTCCGTCAGCCCGCGGCAACTTGCCGGGCTGGAACGCGTGCGACCACTGTTAGCGTCATTGGGAATTGAAATAACCCAGTTTGACGCTTCAAGCGTAGCCGTGCAAAGTCTGCCGAGTCTGCTGTCCCGGCTCAATACCATGGATTTTATCAAAGGAGTTCTTGATAAAGTCGCTGAGGAATCGGCGCGGATTACCGATGAGGAATTGCTGCACGAGGTGCTGGATATGGCCGCGTGCAAAGCGGCGGTGAAGGCCGGGGACCCGTTGGCCAATCAGGAAATTGCTGCGTTACTGGCACGCCGAATGGAGGTGCAACGATCCAGTAATTGCCCACATGGCCGCCCCACCACCATTCGCCTGGACCGCCGTGATCTGGAAAAGCAGTTTAAGCGACGATAGTGTCATGGAGTGAGTCGTGAAAGAAACAATCTCGGATATGGATCGAATTATGCTTCTCATACAAGAGGGGGAGGGACTTTCAGTCGAATTCAAAGAGCGTTACACACCTCGCATCGACGAGGATATTGTTGCGTTCTCCAATGCGCGTGGAGGAACACTTCTGCTTGGCGTCAGGGATGACAATACCATCCTAGGCGAGCATCTGACCAACGACCTGAAAGCACGAATCAATAGCTTGTCAAGAAATTGCAACCCTGGCATTTCCATTGAAGCAAAGCAAATCGGAAAAATTGTGGCCATTACCGTACCGGAGGGTTCGGAGAAACCATATGCATGCAGTGCCGGATACTACCGCAGGTTAAACGGGTCCACACAAAAGATGAGCCATGCCGAATTGCGGTCGATGTTCACGGATAATGCCCCGATTTTATTTGAGGAAAGAATCGCAAATGGCCTAACCTTTGATGACGTTTCCCGGGCGAAAGTGCGCAATTTCCTCAAGGAAGCCGAACTGCGCATTGGCAACACCGGCGTGCCTGATTTCCTGCGCAGCCTTGGTGCCGCACATGGAACTTCCATCAACAACGCCGGCGTTCTCTTTTTTGCCACGGATGTGTATCGACATTTGCGTCAGGCGCAACTGACTCTCCTCGCGTTTAAAGGAATCACGAAAGATCTTATTTATGACCGTCGAGATGTGCGTGATGACCTCTTGACGCAATTCAACGAGGCCATGGCATTTATCCGCAAGCATCTAAATGTCCGAAGCGAAATTCAAGGAGTCAACCGGGAGGATATTTATGAGATTCCCATTGAGGTCCTGCGCGAAGCGATCGTGAACGCGCTGATGCACCGGGACTACAACATCACCGGCACACAGGTCAGCGTCGATATTTACGACGACCGGGTAGAGATTACCAATCCCGGCAGCCTTCCAAAAGGGCTGTCGCCCCGCAAC
>JAKBCC010000071.1 GCA_021808105.1 Planctomycetota bacterium | reverse complement strand
GATCGGCGCAACGGCCTTTACCCAATCGCCGGCACTTATCTTCTGGATCAGCGAATCGCTTACTGCGGCGACGAGATTGACCTTCGGAGGAAGAAGATTGCCTTGTTTATCGGTTTCAGTAATGGTCGAGGCCAAAAACAGCGCCACCGGGGCCGGATGAAGTTTCTTTTTTACGCCATCGACTGCGGCACGCAAGGTTGGAACATCGGCATCCGGCAATTGCCCGATAATCACCTGGCACTCGCCCATGCGCCGGGCCTGATCCAGCAACATGGCGATGGTGCCATTGATGTCGGTATTCGTGCGTGACAATGCTTCTTTTTTCTGCTGTTGTTTGACGCGCTCCTGCACTTGCGCCGCGGCTTGCAGCGCGCGGCGGCGGGTAATCAGCGGCAGCGTCGCGTCTCGTCCGGCCTCCTGCAAGGAAGTTGCCAGCCGGGTCTGATCATCGCCGGCGCTTGCAGAGCCTTCTTTACTTGATGCCACAAGCGCTTCTACCGCAGCGGCATGGCGGCGGGCGGCCTGGGCCGCCGGGCCGGTAACGGCCACCAAGCGCCGAATGCCTTTGCTGACGGATTCTTCAGCGATGATGGCGAATTCCTCTGCATCACCTGTGCCGGTCAGATGCGTTCCGCCACAGAATTCAATGGAGTATTGTCGCCATGCCGGATTTTCCGGAGCACCCAGTAACTCGGATACCGGCACTCCGACGGAAACCACCCGCACCATCGGGGGATATTTTTCACCGAAAACAGCGCGAAGCGAATGAATCTTCCGGGCCTGCTCCAGCGGGGCTGTTTCCGTGTAGACCTTGAGTTTTTTGCCGATCGCCTGGCGCACCAGCGCTTCGACTTTTTCCAGCTCCTGATCATCCAGTGCTTTGGGCTGCACGAAATCAAAACGCAGTTTATCGGCATCCACCAGCGAGCCTTTTTGTTCCACATGATCGCCCAGCGTTTCGCGCAAAGCCCAATTCGCCAGATGCGTTGCGGTATGATTTTTTTCAATGCGCTTCCGCGCATTAAATACCGAAGCGCTGGCTGAATCGCCGCGATGGAGCTTCCCATTTTTCAGGTGGCCGATGTGCAGGACGTATCCGCCAAGCTGCCGCACGGATTCCACGACAAATGTGGCTCCCGAGTCGGTCTTTATTTCTCCCTGATCACCGATCTGACCACCCATTTCAGCGTAAAAATTCGTCCGATCCAGAAGCAATGCCACGGTTCCGGATTCATTGGCAGTTACCGATTCCTGCAAACGCTGCGCGTCCCAAATTCCCGCAATGCTGGTGCGCAGCGGCCGGTGTTCATATTTTGCATGGTCATCCGTGGGTTTAATGTGCAAGGCCGGTAATTCAGCGAGAATTTCCGGCGGCATATCCGCCAGACCGGAAGCGACAGTTTTTCCGCCCATCCGGGCTTTTTCCCGCGCTTGCTGCATAAGCTGGTCATAACCGTATTTGTCCACATCCATGTTTTGTTCGCGCGCCATAATCTGCGTGAGATCAATCGGGAAGCCAAACGTATCATGGAGTTTGAACGCATTTTCCGCGGAAATCATGGTTGGTTTCAGCTTTTCAGCCCGAGCCTCGTCGGCGGCCAGCTGGAAAAGTTCCAGGCCGCGATCCAACGTGCGGCTGAAGCTTTGTTCTTCATCCTCAATAATATCGGCGACGCGCTTTGGGTTTTTAGCTAATTCCGGAAACGCGTCGCTCATGGAACTGACAATCACGGGCACCAACTGATGTAGAAATGGCTCACGCAGGGCCAGTTGCTGGCGTCCGAAGCGCACGGCGCGGCGCAGGATTCGCCGTAACACGTAACCGCGTCCGTCATTTCCGGGAACGGCTCCATCGGTAATGGCGAAGGTCAGGCAGCGAATATGATCGGCGATAACACGAAACGCGATATCCCGCGCCAGGGCCGGATTCTGTATTTCTTCACCGGATCCCTGGTCCAGGGCCGGAAATACGCCGGTATATTGTTGGCCGCAAAGTTCCCCGATGGCGGTGAAAAGCGGTGTAAAGAGATCGGTAGCGTAGTTGTCGCTTTTGTCCTGCAATACCTGGCAAATACGTTCCAGCCCCATGCCCGTATCCACATGCTGGGCCGGCAGTGGGGTCAATTTGCGGTCCGCACCGCGGTTGTACTGAATAAATACCAGATTCCATATCTCCATGACGCGCGGATCGGTGCCGTTCACCTGCGGGCCGCCAGTCATATCCGCGGTGCGGTCGATGAATATCTCCGTGCAGGGACCGCACGGGCCGGTCTCGCCCATTTCCCAGAAATTCTCATCGACAAACCGGTGAATGTGATGATCCGGTAAGCCGGCGATCTGTTTCCACAACTGTGCCGCCTCATCATCCGCCGGAACATTATCCGCGGGATTGCCGGCGTAAACCGTTACATGCAGCCGCAGCGGATTGATCTGCCAGACCTCGGTTAAAAGTTTCCAGGCCATTTCGATAGCGCCGGCTTTGAAATAATCGCCGAAGCTCCAGTTGCCGAGCATTTCAAAAAAAGTGTGATGCCGCCGTGAGCGGCCCACATCATCAAGATCATTATGTTTGCCGCCTGCGCGGATGCACTTTTGCGTATTGGCCACACGTTTCCAGGGGGCGGTAGCGGTGCCGAGAAAATAAGGTTTGAACTGATTCATGCCCGCATTGGTAAACAGCAATGTCGGATCATCATGCGGCACCACCGGACTGGACGGCACGAAGGTGTGCCCGTTCTGGCTGATAAAAAAATCAATAAATTGCTTGCGTATCTCACGCGATGTCATGCGCGTAACTCCTGTGAACCAAACTGGAATGGGGCATTCTAACAGGATATGCGGAAATTTGCTTCCCATTTCCTGCAGGAAAGTGGATATGAACTGATTTTATGGAATTGCCACGCGGGCCTTAATCATCTGGATAATGGCGTCCGGCTCGCTCATCCGGCCAACGCCAATCGTTCGGCACGCCTGCCATCCGGACTCCGGCCCGATCATTGCAATGTGGCGCGAACGCAGTAAGGCTACGTTAGCCTGTACCGCAGGGTTATTCCACATTTGCTCATTCATGGCAGGGACCAGCAGCAGTTTTTCGGGTTCCGCCGCCAGCAGCAACGTGCTAACCAAGTCATCCGCCAGGCCGTGTGCGATTTTCCCGATCATATTGGCCGTCGCGGGCGCAACAACAATCAGATCCGCCTGCTGTGCCAGTTGGATATGCTGGGGATCCTGACTGTCCGGATTATCAAACATATCCGTATGTACAGCATGTCCCGAAAGTGCTTCAAAGGTCAGAGCACCGACAAATTTCAGCGATTCAGCCGTCATGGCCACATCCACGCTGTACTGCTGCTGCGCCAGTTGGCTGACTACCTGGCACACTTTATAGGCGGCAATGCCCCCGCAGACACACACCAGAATTTTTCGCTGTGTGCTGTTCATAAGCCGTGTACACTCCGAAATCGTGAGGCTCTATCCGGTGTCATCCCGCCGCGATGCCAAGAGGTATGTTTATTTATGGCCCAGGGCTTCCGCAGGCTTGGTCATATTGCTTTTTTCAAAATCAATGCTGACTTTACCTTGAAGAATTTCATCCAGAACCACTTCCATATCGCTGCGGCCATTGCGCTCCACCAGCGGCCTCTGGCCTTCGATCAGCTCCGCCAGACGGTGTTGCACCAACGCACACAGCTTAAATCGGCCGCCAAGTTTATGTACAATGTCATCGCTCTTAATTGCTTCGATCATGTCGTATATGCTCCTGAAACTATTCCAACCGGGCTGTCGTGCCCATTGCAAATTTTACTTTTTCCGGCCAACGTGCCATAAAAAACTTCAACAGATTTCTGTCGTGATTACCTTTGTATGGTTTGCACAAAGCTGATCAATTCAGCGATGGTCTCTTCCAGGACGCGGTTGACCACTTTTATCCGGTACGCCCCGGACTGTTCAGCGAGGGCAATTTCCTGTTTGGCCTGCCGAAGCCGCGTTTCAATTACTTCCGGTTCATCGCGACCGCGTTCCCGCAGGCGCCGGGTTAATTCCTCTTCGCCGGGCGGTAGAATAAATACTCCGACTGCCTGGGGAAACATTTTGCCAATCTGAATACCGCCCTGAATGTCTATTTCCAGCAGCACCGTCCGCCCTAGCGCCAAGGCATCCAATACGGGTTGTCGCAGTGTCCCGTACCAATGCCCAAACACCCTAGCATATTCAAGAAATTCATTATTTGCAACACGTTGCTTAAATTCATTCTCATTTATGAATAAATATTGCTTTCCCCATTGATCCTGCGGCTTGCCGGCCCGAGTTGTTGCCGAAAGTGCGAATTGGGCGGGCAGGTCCCTGGCCAGGCGGTTGCACACCGTGGATTTTCCCACGCCCGACGGCCCTGATACAAAAAGAAGCAACCCTTGTTTGCTGTTTTCCATCAATTAATTTCCGTGCCTGGTAAATGTTAATGCCGGGTACTACGGTTCTTACCCCGTGCGGTCGTGACTACTCGACGTTCTGGACCTGTTCCTTGATGCGGTCAATAATTCCTTTGATCTGCATGCAGAGTTTTGCGATCTTGCCGTCGCTGGCTTTGCTGCCGATGGTATTGGCCTCGCGCAGCATTTCCTGCGCGATAAACTCCAGCGTTCGGCCCACCTGATTTTCTTTTTCCGCCAAACCGTTAAAGTGCTCAAGATGCCCCGAAAGCCGCGAGATTTCTTCACTGATATCCGCCCGTTCGGAAAACAAGGCCACTTCCCGTAAAAGATCTGTATCAGATAATGACAGCTTCGCGTCTCCCACCAACTGCATCACCCGTGCCCGCAGCCTCTGGTGATATTGCTGGGCAATCTGCGGTGCCTGCTGCCGGATGATTTCAAGCGAGGTGGCTATTTCGTCAAGATGCGATTTTAAATCTTTCCAAAGCGCTTCCCCTTCGCGCTTGCGCATCTGAACAACCTGCCCCAACGCATCTGCAGTCAGGCGGTTAATGACATCGCGCCGGTGCTGGTGATCCGGTTCGGCGGTTCCACGGTTGGGCGATTCACACACCCCCGGCAAAAGCAGCAGGTCGGTTAGATCAATGGTCATCGGTGCGGGCGAATCCTTGGCCAGTCGCGCCAAATCCTGCATTTCTTTAAGGTAATACTGGGCGGCTTCCCGATTAACCACAGCCGCCGTGCCCGCGGGCAGTACCACAGTAACGGTTAGATTTATGGAGCCGCGGCAGAGTTGCTGCCGCACCAGTTTATCGATCTCCGGTTCGCAATCCGCCAGTTCATCGGGGAGGCGAACAGAGACTTTCAGAAACCGGTTATTCACCGAACGAATTTCCACCTGGCAGAAAAAATTTTCCTCTTCCAGACTCGCTCTGCCGTAACCGGTCATGCTGATGATCATCTGAACTCCGAACCCATCACGGATGCGTCGCCGTGGATTTGGCCGGTGTGGCCGGGCCGCTAACTGGAACTTTGCCTGCCGTCGCAGGCTTGGAAACCGTCGTGCTGGTTGTGGCCGCGGTTGGTGCGGCGGTCTGTGTTGCGGTTGGCGTCGCTGCGCTTTTCGTCATGGCGGGCTGAGTTGTCGCAGCCGGGCGTGAGGTGGCGACAGGCGTTTTCCCCTGCACCATCCAATTCAATCCGATTGCCAGGAACATAAACAATACAAAAAGTACGACGGTAATCGTGGTAAACACGTCACCGGTCTTGGTGCCGAAAGCCGACCCGCCTCCGCCGGCGCCAAAGGCACCGATCAGGCCGCCGCCGCGTCCGCGTTGCAGCAGAATTACAAAAATCATCACGATGCCCAGAAGCACCAGCAAGATGGAAAAAAAAGTTGTCATGAACCTGTTATCCTTGAGCCGTCAGCTCTGTTACCCGTTTGCTTAATGTCCCGCCTGCGCGGCAATGGCGGCTTGCACAATACCCATAAACTCATCCGCCATCAGGCTGGCTCCGCCAATGAGCAGGCCGTCAATATCGGCCTGCGCCAAAAGTTCCGCGGCGTTGGCTTTCTTGGCTGATCCACCATATTGGATACGGATGTGTTGGGCCATCTCATGGCCATATTTTTCTCCCAGTTTGGTCCGGATAAACCCGTGGACTTCCTGGGCTTGTGTCGGAGTGGCCGTTAACCCCGTGCCAATGGCCCATACCGGTTCATAGGCAATAACCAGGCGGCCGGCTTCGGCGCTGGCGGCGGAAACATGCGCCAGGGCCGCCTCAAGTTGCCGGCCCACGACTTCAACCGTCTTGAAGTGCTTGCGTTGTTCGAGGGTTTCACCCACGCACAGAATCACCCCAAGGCCTTCGGTTACAATGGCATGGGCTTTCTTGCCCACCACCTCATCGGTTTCACCTAAAATATGCCGCCGTTCACTATGGCCGGCCAGCACATATTTCACGCCCATGTCCCGCAGCATCGCCACGCTGACTTCGCCGGTGAAGGCACCCTTTTTCTCAAAATAAACATTCTGTGCGCCAAGGAATATTTTCGAGTCAAGGACCGCGCGTACCGCCTCCAGATGCACCAGCGTCGGAATGACGCTGATTTCCACCGGGCAGGAAGATGGCGTCTGGGCGACAATTTTAGAAGCCAGATCCACACTTTCCGCGCGGTCCAGATTCATTTTCCAGTTTCCGGCAATTAAAAATTTTCGCACCTTTTTTATCTCCATTCGTTTGAATCTATTGCATTCACAGGGCCGCCACACAGCCGGCCGTCCGAAGTATTTTTAAACCGTTACCGGCCCCGCATGGGAAAGCGGGGCGGGTTCGGAAAAGCTTCTTCCCAGCACCGCGGAAATCTTTTTGAGCGTTAGCATTAAATCGGCAAACGCCTCGGGCAACAACGCCTGCGGTCCATCGCACATCGCCTTGGACGGATTATCATGGACTTCCACCATGATGCCGTCTGCTCCAGCCGCAATCCCCGCTTGCGCCAGCGCCGGAACAAAGTCCCGCACGCCGCTGGCATGGCTGGGATCCACAATCACCGGCAGATGACTGTTGGCTTTTACCACAGGCACCGCGGATATGTCCAGCGTGAATCGCAAGGCGGTTTCAAACGTTTTGATCCCCCGTTCACACAAAATCACCTGCCGATTCCCCTGGCTAAGCACATATTCGGCGCTCATCAGCCATTCCTGGATGGAACCGGCCATGCCGCGTTTCAGCAGCACCGGCTTGCGGGTTTTGCCCACTTCAAAGAGCAGATTAAAGTTTTGCATGTTGCGTGCACCGATCTGAAATACATCGGTATATTGTTCGATGATTGCCACGTGACGGGTGTCCATCACTTCCGTGATAATGGGCATGCCGTTTTCGCGTCCCGCATCACGCAGCCACTTTAATGCATCTTCCCCATGCCCTTGAAAGCTATACGGACTGGTCCGCGGCTTGTATGCACCGCCGCGCAGTACCGCCGCCCCGGATGCACGGATGAACCTGGCAATGTTATGAACCATCTGCTCATTTTCGCACGCGCAGGGGCCGGCAATAGAGACACAGTGCCCGCCCCCGACCTTGACCACGCCGCCATCCGGACACGGGATTTCCACAATCGTATCGGCCTTATGAAATTCGCGGCTGGCCAGTTTATACGGCCGCATGATCGGCAGCACCTGCTCCACGCCGTTAATGGCCATGAGATGTTCTTTATCTACCTTGACCTCTTCTCCGACCACCCCGATAACGGTACGGAATTGTCCTTTGGACAGGTGCGCCTGCAGACCCAGAGCCTCAATTTGCGAGACAATATTCTTCACAAGAGCGTCATCGGCTCCCGGCTTAAGAATGACAATCATGCGGTAAATTCCAATGCGTATAAACAACCAGCGACCCGCGCCGCAAAAAACCAAGCCCCTTATTATCTGCGGCCCGCGAAAAAATTCCAGTAGTCGCAAAAACGAATAATCCTTTACCTAAATTTAGGAATAGCCCGCGGCGCAACGCCCGCTATACGCAGCGTTGCCGATACGCACTCTACTGTTGGCGCTTGCGAAACACCGAAGGGCGTTACGCTATCAATCTCTTCCGGTTTCGCGTGAAGCGTCGGCCCATGGCGGCCAGGGCCAGTAGAGTTCCACCGGAAAGCGTCAGTGGCATCGATGCGGGCAGCGGAACTGCCGAGTTGGAAGCGGGGGTTACCGGTGGATCGTTTAACACGGGTGTTTGCGGATTGGGATTGACGTAACCGCTTAATGCGAAAATGCCAACATCGCCGCCGGTCACGGCGCTGAAGCTGATGGAAGCGAGGGCATTGTTGGAGTAGCCGAGGCTTTGCAGATTAAAATCCGTTTCGTACATTTGGAAGTCCGCTGGATTGCTGGTGTCTAAGATTGACTGGGTTTCAAGCGTTCCGCTGGTGCTGGCACTGCTGCGGGATACGGAATACGGCAAAGCCCAGTTGCCGCCCGAAGATTGGCTCCAGTCATACACGTTGTAGGAAATGGGAGCACTTTGAGATCCATTGGCAAAATGTAATGTCATGTTGACCGCTACATAATGCGGGCCGGAGTTGGCGGATGCGGCCAGGATGGCAATGTTATTAAATGCGGTAGCATTATTAAGAGAAAGAGTTGCCCCGGCTGTGCCATTGTTAAACAAATTGACGTTATTTGCATTCTGAAACGGTTGGAACTCGAATTGCGTCGCCGCGCCTGTAATGGTGTTGGTGTACGCACTGTTAAATAGGGTGGGTTGGGTCGCGTAACGTGATCCGGTACTCGGGTCTTGGTACTCCGGCAAGCCGGCCGATACAAATGCCCACGAGGGCATCGAGCCTAACGCATCCCATGCATATTGACCGTCAAAGGCTACCGCAGAATCAGTCGTGAAGGATGCAGCTCCATACACCACATCAGCGTTCCAACTCGAGCTGGTTAGCGAAACAGGTGTATCCTGCACAGAGGCAAAGGCTTGGTTTGCGGCTACCGGCAGCAACAGTGTGGCTGCGACCATTATGCGTCCTGATAAGAGAATCCGGTGTTTTTTCACGGTCAACTTCCTCCAAAAAACCTGAGTAATCACCTCACACAAGGCGCAACAAACGCCAAGTGCTAAAAAAGCACGCATGCGGGGCAACATATATTTACATGCAACAGGCGCGCAGAAATTGCATCCCGCTGGCCGAAAATTGTTCGGCCGGCAGATCAATCCATATCGCTGCAGCGTTGCAAACCCTGAATTATTTGTTTAGGAAGAAAATCCGATTTCTCCCTCTCCACATGTTGAAAAATAAACCATTTTTCCAAGCTGTCAATAAAAAATTGGAAAAATGATCAATAATATTATTATCGGGCGAAACATACGTTTTCCGGCGTGGATGGGATTTGCAGCGACAGCGGAACATGCGCTGCCACATTTCAGGGTTTTGTATTACTATGAAGCCGGTTATTTAAGGCCGGAGAATTTATTTATGCAGTATCGCAATTCACATCGGATCGGGGCCAGCGTTTCGGAAATTGGATTAGGCTGCTGGCAGCTTGGCGCCGCTGATTGGGGAGATGTGCCCGAGCAGCGGGCGATGGAGATTCTTCACGCCGCCGATCAGACCGGTGTTACCTTTTTTGATACAGCGGATGTTTACGGCAGCGGCCGAAGCGAAACGCTGATCGGTCAATATTTCAAATCCCGGCCGGCCAGCGCAAAGCCTGTGTTTATTGCCACCAAACTCGGACGCCTGCACGGATATCCCGATGGCTACACCGCTGAGCTGCTGCGGGAATGTACCTTACGCTCCCTTGAAAGGCTGGGCGTTGCGGCACTGGATTTAACGCAGTTGCATTGCATACCTATGCGACATCTGCAAGCGGGGCACGTCTTTGACTGGTTGCGAAAATTGAAGGATGAAAAGCTCATCCGGCATTTTGGGGCCAGTGTGGAGACCGTGCAGGAGGCACAAATATGCCTGCAACAACCGGACTGTGATTCCCTGCAGATTATCTTCAATATTTTCAGACAAAAGCCCATCGATGATTTATTTGCCGAGGCTAAGGAAAAAGGCGTCGCCATTATCGTGCGGCTGCCGCTGGCCAGTGGATTGCTTGCCGGCACCTATCACCGTGACACCGCTTTTGCCCCGAGTGATCACCGCACTTACAATCGCAATGGGGAGAAATTTAACGTGGGTGAAACGTTTGCGGGACTCGAATTTTCGCGCGGCGTTGAACTGGCGGATCGTGTGAAGGCTTGGGTACCAAAGAATCAAACCATGGCGGAATTTGCCATCCGTTGGATTTTGGATCATGATGCGGTAACCACGGTGATTCCCGGTGCCTCCAAGCCCCAGCAGGCTCTGGCTAATGCCAAAGCCTCCGCTTTTTCGCCGCTGCCTGCTGATGTGCATAAGCACCTGCGGGAACTTTACGCAACGGATATTGCAGGAAGCATCCGCGGGCCTTATTGAAGACCTGCTCTGTTTATCGCGGCAGCGGAATAACGGCATCGGGCCGCGTCCGGCGACCATTGATCGCAAGCAAATCAACTTCTCTGATGCGCCAGTTCCCCGGTCGGGGGTGATCCTGCCAGACAAAGCGCCAGGAGGTAATTACCGGCCCGTAATCGCGGGTGCTGGTCCAGATGACCACATGCGTAACGGCCTGACCCGCCTGCATGTGTACGGTCATGGATCGAATGATATTGCCGGTAATATGGATTGCTTTCAGTCGATTTGCCAAGCCGGATTGAATCTGGGCATATTTCCACTGGCCAAAGATGGCTCGGTGCGAAATATAGCGCATGACCGCCGGTACATCATCATGTGCTGCTGCGCTGATGATCGCGTCATTGGCATTCACCAGTCGTTCATGCGGAGTTACCACCAGTGTCGCTGTGAGAATCCAAATCATAGTGACGGCTAAGATCACGCCCCCGATATTTCGCACCAGGGCCTGCCGGGTATTTATTCCGCGCCAGATTGCCGCGATGGCAAGCAGCAGCATCGCGGCCCAGATGGCCCAATGATTTTCAAAAATGATGGCACCCGTTGATCGGGGAAAACCGGTGCTCAGGCGAATATAGCCAAGGGAACGGATCACACCATGCGGATGAATAATTGAAGTAAACACATTGTACTCCGTGGCAATCAGGTTTTGCCAGCTTTTGCTGAAGCATTGTATGGCCAAGACCGTCGGCGGGGCAACGCCGTTGCCGTCCGGCAGTTGCCGTCCGGCTCGAATAGGGGCGTGGCAATTTTTCCGGGCGGGGTGAAAAAAGCCGCCTTTGCACAGGAATTCTGAAGCCCGCCGGGATAAACCCGACGGCTCGCCGGTCGAATTGATGCGGGGTGCCCGGAAAAATTGCCACGCCCTCGAATAGTGCGATCCAACTGACTAAGATACTGCGGTAGATTATCTTAGTAGAAGAATACGGAGTTTTAGAACAGTGGAATTTAATATTACTCAAATAGATTATTCTTTTTCATATAAACTCATGACCAACCTGATCGTGCCTCGGCCTATTGCGTGGATTACCAGCCTGGACGCCGCCGGAGTCCTTAACGCCGCACCGTTCAGTTTTTTTAATATGCTCGGGGCTGAACCGCCGATTCTTGCCGTGGGAATCGGACGAAGACCTGGAACCGATACTCCGAAGGATTCGGCTTTGAACATCCGGAGCAGCGGTGAATTTGTTGTGAATCTGGTTACCGAAGAAATGGTGGAGTTGATGAACGCCAGTTCCGTGGATTTCCCCCATGGCAGCAGTGAAGTGGAATTGCTTGCTCTGGACTGCACACCGGGGCGGCAGGTGAAGGTGCCACATCTCGCGGCGTGTCCGGCAAGTTTTGAATGCCGCCTCGTGCAATATAACCAGATCGGAGAAAATCTTGTTTTCATCGGCCAAATTGTCCATTTACGGGTTGCCGATGAGATATATGATGCCGACAAGAACCATATTCGTTCCGATGCGTTTCACCCGGTGGGGCGCATGGGTGCACCGGCAACGTATGTCCGCGCCCGTGATCGGTTCAACATGCCCCGGCTGAATTATCAGCAGTGGCTGGAGAGGCACTAATCTTTCCGCAAAATTGAGAAATATTTCCCCTGCCACTGCAGTGAGAACTGGTGGCGAACAGAAGCGAAGGCCGGATTGACCCATAAGCCAAACTTCCCGTACCCGTGCCGTACCACAATATAATGCGCGGCCAGTGCCTCACTTTTAAGCCGCCGCATTTCTATTGTGGTGGGAATTCCCGGTTCGGGAAACCAGCTTAAGGGCATGGACATGCCCTTGGGCATCCACGGTAGATAGCCATTGGAAAGTATCAGCGTCGGATGGCCCCGCACTCTCCGACAGACATACTGCCATTGTGCGTATTGCTGCGAATACGCCCATAAATAGCCGGTGTGCTTATTGCGTATTTTATTTTGCCAGCACCAGAATGTAAGGCCGGTATTGCGCACCTGACTGCCAACCGCCAAAATTCCCAGTACTGTCGCCACCTGTACCTGCCTGACCCCGCAGCGGCTGATTACCAGAGCCGTAAAAAGCACCGGCAGATAGGAATAGTATTGCCACGCATATTTCCAGCCATAAAAGCCCAGCACGAAAGCGATGTGCATGAGGCCGATGGAAATTGCCGTTTCCCTCCAGTGGCTGGGGCGGTAAATCCAATCGGTAAGCAGGCCACCGGCAGGATGCGTCTTGCGGCCGGCTTCCCGCGTATTTTTTTTCCGCAATCCACGTATCAATAAAACCCACAACAATATTGCAGACATCACCAGCCAGATTCCGGCAGGCGTAATAATATAGTAGTACCAGGGATGATACGCCGGCCACCAGAACTGCAAACCGCTGCCGGAAAAAAAGCCGAAATGGGTATCTTTATAGGTGCGCATACCGGTGATTGGCACGATGGTTAAAAGCAGGGATTTAATCCCAAAGCGCCACGTCATGGCCGCAGCCATGAGTACCCCGGTTACCATCGCCGGAGCAAGGCCGCGCACCAACGCCCGCCGGTGATCTTTCTCCCGGTAACACGCTATAAGTGTCCAAATTACCAGCAGGAAACCATACACATACGCCATGGAAGGTTTGACAAATAAGCACGCCGTGCAGATCGCAAGCGCCCGGGGTCGCCGGCCACGGGCCTGTTCGGCGATGGCCCACAGCAGCAGCAGGGCTTCCAGAGGATGCGTCAGCGTCAGATAGCAGGGCATAATTGCGATGGGCAGTGCGATAAACAAAAACCACAACGCGGGGCGTGATAATTTCATCGCGACGGCGAAGCGAGCGATCACCACTGCCATGAGCACTTCCATGACTGATGTCATCAGCAGATAGGCCGCCGGCGTGCGGCCCAGAATTGCGAAACCCCAGTGGGCCACCATCAGGCTGGCCAGACCATGGGTGTAGCCAAAATCTATGGCCGGTTTCATTCCCAGGGAAATCAGCCAATCGCCTTTTAAGGCGGTACCGGGATCAAAGAAAGAAAAAAAAGTCCATCCGGCAATTCGGGGCAACTGCCAAATCTGCAGCAGCACCAGCAGAATCGCGAAACCTGCGGCCAATATTACCAGCCGCCGGCGCGACGTAGAGTGATGGGGAAGGGTATTGCCGCGCTTTTTCTGACCAGTGCCCGCGAGGGAATTTAGTGCGACATCCTTCATGGCCGGAATTCTAACGGAAATAGTGTCCGGCGCGGCAGATGCGATGTGAGTAATGGCCGACACGGGCGTGGCAATATTTCCGGGCAGAACAGAGATCATACGCGAATCGTACCGTTTGGCCCAGCGGAAGCGGGGTGCGACCGGGGTGCGTTCCACCACCGGCAGAGCCGGCGGCTTTGTGAAGGTTCCCCCCACTGCCTTGTCGCCCGGATTTATTGCCACGCCCGCCGACAGGGGTCGCTGTCTGTCGCTTGACCGCTTGATGGGTATTTCCTAGCATAACGGCTTGTTTCCGCGCCGCCGGTTGGCTGTGGGATGAAGGTATGTACATGAAGCAGGAAAAAATGGCAAAGAAAACAATTTCCCAGTTGGATGTTAAGGGCAAACGGGTACTGGTGCGGGTGGACTTTAATGTTCCATTGGATGAGTCCGGAAAAATTACCGATGATCGTCGCATTGTTTCCGCACTGCCCACCATTGAAAATATTATCAAACGCGGAGGAAAAGCAGTTTTAATGAGCCACCTCGGGCGGCCCAAGTCGGGGCCGGAGGCGAAGTTTTCTCTCAAGCCGGCGGCGGAACACTTGGGCGTTTTGTTAAAAAAGAATGTTAAGCTCGCACCGGATTGCATTGGCTCCGCTACAGAATCTGTGGTGGCTCAAATGGCCGATGGCGATGTGGTGGTATTGGAAAATACCCGATTCCATAAAGGTGAGGAAAAAAATGATTCCGCCTTCGCGGCACAGCTGGCCAAACTCGGAGATGTGTATTGCAACGATGCCTTCGGTACGGCCCATCGGCAACATGCCTCTACTTATGGCGTGGCCGAGATTCTGGGGCCGGGCAAGCGCGTCATCGGCTTCCTGATTGAAAAAGAGCTGAAGTTTCTGGGGGACGCACTGGATAAACCAAATCGCCCCTTTATTGCCATTCTCGGTGGGGCGAAAGTTTCTGATAAAATTGCCGTCATCGAAAATCTGCTGCGCAAGGCCGATACGATCCTGATTGGCGGAGCCATGGCGTACACATTTTTCCTGGCGCAGGGCAAGCCGATCGGTAAATCGCTGGCGGAACGGGATAAGGTCAATCTGGCCGCTGATCTTCTGGCCAAGGGCGAAGGCAAGCTGGTATTGCCAATGGATACGGTTGTCGCATCAGAAATTTCTGATTCAGCGGTAACCGCCGTTGTCGAAGGCAAAATACCGGATGATAAAGAAGGGTTGGACATTGGCCCCAAAACCATAGCCGATTACAGGAATCGGATTCATTCCGCCCGCACGGTAGTATGGAATGGCCCCATGGGAGTTTTTGAGAAAAAGCCCTTCCAGGCGGGAACACGGGCTGTAGCGGAAAGTTTGGCGGAAATCACCGGGCACGGGGCCACGACCATCATTGGCGGCGGTGATTCAGCCGCGGCCATTGAGCAATTTGATCTTGCGGCCAAAGTGTCGCACGTGTCCACCGGGGGCGGAGCCAGTCTGGAATTTATGGAAGGGCGTGGATTTCCGTGCATCGATATTCTGGACACGGTATGATTCATTTGGGATGAAACAGGGAAGGGGTTGCTTTTTGCGCTTTACGGTCAGCGGAAAGCTTCCATCTGCTCCCCTGATTGAATGAAGCCGATCGTGCGAACGGACTTGGTGAACCGGATCGCTTCGGCCAAGCATGTTTTTGTTGGCAACATTGGGATGCCTGAAGAATGAACAGCGTTTTTTTGCGTCCGCCGCACCTGCCTCTGGTAGCGCCATCCATACTGGCGGCTGATTTCGGCCGCTTGGCCGAAGAAGCTGCGGATATAGAACGTGCCGGTGCGGATCTTCTGCATGTGGATGTGATGGATGGGCACTTTGTCCCTAATTTGACCATGGGGCCGGATATTGTGCTGGCTTTGGCACGGGCGTGTCACCTCATGCAGGATGTGCACCTGATGGTGACCGATCCGCAGGATTTTGTAAAACCGTTTATTGAAGCTGGGGCCGGTCATATTACCTTCCATATTGAAGCGCCCGGACTGACGCGCTTCGGTGCGGTGGATTTAATTAAACGCATCCATGATCTTGGAGCGACAGCGGGCATTTCCTTAAATCCTGAAACCCCGCCGGAAGCGCTTCATGCGGTGCTGAATCAGGTGGATCTGGTGCTGGTCATGAGCGTGCATCCCGGCTTTACCGGCCAGAGCTTCATGCCTGAAGTGCTCAATAAGGTGCGCACGCTCCGCAATTCTCTGGAACCGCGCCAGCGGCTGTCGATTGATGGCGGCATCGGTATCCGCACGGCACATGACGCACTGGAAGCCGGTGCAGACGTGCTGGTGGCGGGGGCAGCGGTATTCCGCGCTTCGCAGCGCGCCTCGACTATTCAATTGTTACGCGGTGATTACCCGCGTTAAGGTTTTTTTCAAATTCATCGGAAAGAATTTCAAATAAAGGGTGTTATACGATGTCCATGCTGGCGGGAAAAAAGGCTTTTATTTTTGGCGTACTTAATGAATATTCCATCGGGTGGCACATCGCCGAGCAACTCCATAAAGCGGGCTGCGAATTGGGATTTTCTCATCTGCCCGGGGAAAAAATTGAGCGTCGGGTGGTTAAAGCTGTGGAGCGCTTTAACCCTAAAGTTCTCGCCCCATGCGATGTCAGTAAAGATGAAGATATTAAAGCGGCGTTCCAGCAGGCCGGTGCCGCGTTCGGCACGTTTGATATTCTCGTGCACTCCCTGGCATTCGCCCCGGCAGAGTCGCTGCACAATCCGTTTCTGCAAACCAGCCGCGACGCCTGGAAAATGGCTTTGGATATAAGCGCTTATTCGCTTCTGGCTCTGGCACGGGAAGCGCAGCCCCTGATGAACGCCAACGGCTCGATTATCACCATGAGCTACCTGGGCGCGGAGAAATATGTACCTATGTACAATGTCATGGCGGTTGCCAAAGCGGCTCTGGAATGCACCGTGCGTTATCTGGCTGCGGAAATGGGCCGGGACGAAAAACATATTCGGGTCAACGCCATCAGCGCGGGAGCCATTAAAACCATGGCGGCGCGCGGCATTGGCGATATTGATAAAATGATGACGCATTACACCGAAAAATCACCGTTGCCATGGAATACGGATGATGCCGCAACCCATGTGGGCAAAACCGCGCTTTATCTCTGTTCCGAATTATCCTCCGGCGTTACCGGAGAAACACTGTATGTTGATGGCGGATATAACATTGTCGGGTGGTAACGCGGCATGGTCCGCGGCCCGTTCGTCGTTTTAATATTCCACGTGAAGAATTTCTGCCGTGCTGACCCGCATTGAACCCGCTGATCTCGGACTGCAGGAAGCCGCCGAATTAATCCGTCGCGGCGACCTCGTCGCATTTCCCACAGAAACGGTTTATGGCCTGGGTGGGGATGCGGGCAATGCCTCAGCCATTGAACGCATTTATCAGGTTAAGGGGCGGCCCGCTAATAATCCGCTGATTGTGCATGTGCCGGATGTGGCGGCGGCGCAAAGCTATTCAGCCGGGTTTCCCCTCATTGCTGCGGCATTTGCTCGAGCGTTCTGGCCCGGCCCTTTAACCCTGATTCTGCCGCGCCATGACCGAATATGTCCGGCAGTCTCGGCCGGCAAAAATACGGTGGCCATTCGTTGCCCCGATCATCCGGTTGCACAGGAGTTGCTGCAGGCCTCCGGCCGGCCCATTGCCGCACCGAGTGCGAACTGCTCCGGTCATACCTCGCCCACCACGGCACAGCATGTATCTGACGAGTTAGGCGGGCGCATTGCACTGATTCTGGATGGCGGCCCTTGCCAGGTCGGCGTGGAATCTACTGTGGTGGATGTAACTGGGACCTCCCCGGTGATCCTGCGCCCGGGTGCAATCACGCAGGCGATGCTGGCGCAATGTCTTATTGCAGCCGGATTTTCTGCGCAGGTGACCGTGCTGACCAGACATGCCGGAAATACCGCCGATGAGCCTTTGAGCAGTCCGGGCCAATTGGAAAGCCATTATGCCCCGCGCACGGCGGCGTATCGCTTTTACGCTTCTGATATACCGAGGCTGAACGCATTTTTGCTCAAAAAGCGTCATCAGCGTATCGGATTGCTCTGCCTGGAAGGTTTTGCAGCGCCGCCGACGATGGCGAAAATACTTGTCTTGCCGGCTGCCGAGCAAGCGTGTGCCAGAGGCTTGTATGGTGCCCTGCGCGAATTGGACGCCGCAGGCTGTGATGTGCTGCTGATACAATGTCCGGAGAATAGTGTTGGCGTATGGGCGGCTATTGAAGACCGCTTGCGCCGTGCAACGAAAGAATTGCCGGTATGATTGCACAGAATGGATTACTGACTATTTCCGCGACGCGCTTACGCAGCAACGTGCAGGCGTTCAGGTCTCGCTTGGCCCGTCATGTGCTGCTTGGTGCCACCGTAAAAGCCAATGCATACGGCCACGGTTTGGAGCATCTTGTTGCGGTACTTCCAGAGGCAGGCATCTGCTGGTTGTGCGTGTATTCGCTGGAGGAAGCAATCGCCGTTGCCGCCCTGAATGCCAACTTACCGATTCTGGTTTTAGCCCCTGTGGTTCTAACGCCGGAATCATCTGATTTGCCGCAACATGTAATGCCCGTTGTAGCGTCGGGTCGCGTGCGACTTACGGTAACAGATGCGCAGTCGGCCTCGTATTTAAGTTCCCATCTGCTTAGCATGGGGTGTGATGGCCCCTTGCCGGTGCATATTCAGGTTGATACCGGGTTAACGCGGCAGGGCGTTTCGCGGCAGGAACTGCCGGCATTAATTCAACACGTGCGGGCCTTATCCGCTGTTCGTCTGGAAGGCATATTCATGCACTTTTCCCATGGCGATCAGCCCGGTCATAACGCTAATACCGCGCAGCTCAATGATTTTATCCGGGCAACATCCGCTGAAAAAAAATGCGATCCGCAACTGATTTTGCATGCTCATAATTCCGGCGGCGCCTGGCACGATTGCTTGAACGCTCTGGATATGGTGCGATTGGGCATCGCGCTATACGGATTGCAGCCTTCGCTGGCAGCACCGGTTGCGGCCATCGCCCCCATTGCCCGGTTAACCGCCCCGATTACCGCCATTCATTCTTGCGCCATGGGGACCGGGGTGGGCTACGGCCACACATTTGTCACCGCGCGAATCAGCCGCGTAGGCGTAGTGCCGGTAGGGTACGCAGACGGCTACCCGCGAGAGTTGTCCAACCGGGCCTTTGTATTATTAGGGGAGCGGAAGCTCCCAGTGGTAGGGCGGGTGAGCATGGATCAGACCTTGGTTGATTTAACCGATAGCGACGGCCGCGTGGGCGACTTGGTAACCCTGATTTCTGACGATCCACTTTCCCCCATCAGTATGGATCATCTGGCAGAGACATGTAACACCATCGGTTACGAACTGGCGACCCGACTAGGACCCCGCTTGGAGCGGCGGCTGGAGGATGTCCCTCGTTAATAACACCGGGGGTCGCTGAGGATAATCACCGTGTCCACTGCGCAATTGCTCGTTGTAATCATTACTGCGAAATTGACGGCTTTGCGGTCCGGTGGCTAACTATCTATTGCGCAATGGCGTGCCGAAGCCAGACTTAATAATAGCCGATGCGAGCGTGCCAATCGCTCGGGCGTCCCGGAATTCTCCGTAAAACCGGCGGTTGATGACTGACTGCGGTAAACGGTTATTTATTTTGGTACTGGGCCTAAGTCGTATTCAGGCCTGCAAAAAAATAGCCGTTTTGCACCGCTTCGCTTGCTCAAGGCGGGGTTTGTGAATAACATCACAAGGTAGTAAGTCAGGGGTTAAGGGCCTGTTGCA
>JAKBCC010000070.1 GCA_021808105.1 Planctomycetota bacterium | reverse complement strand
CGCGTGACTTTCAGGAATCCCAAAAAAATTCTGCTCGCCCTGGGAGTCTGGAACGTAGTGGTCTTTATAACTGCCGATTGGCAGAACGTCAAACATATCCACCAAGAATCCAAAAAATCGGCGGCGCTGACTAAACGGAGGCATAGCGGGGGAAGCGAAAAGTATTTTGTCACAAGAACGCGGTCTCGTATGGTCTCCTTCTCGGCTTGCACGGCGCGGCGGCCGTGGGCGCAGCCTCTGAACCATAAGGAGCCTGTCCGAGCAATTGCCGGGTTGCGGCGGCGTGATTTTTGGCACCCGTCAGGACTTGCGTCCGAATTTTCTTTACTTTTATTTCGGCGCGCTGTATAAATCGCTAATCGAACTGGAAACGCGTCGCATGGCGGCGTGTTTTTTGGGGTCAGCACTGGGCACCAACGGGATTGCAAACAGTGCGATCAGGGGGAGATCAAACAAAATATTCGTGGCCATTTCGCGCCACATTCAGGTATTTTTTAGCCTCGGAGGTTTCAATGCGTAAGTCACATTTAGCGGCATTCACGGCGTCAGGGATCGCGCTGGCGGTATCATCCGGCGGTGCTTTTGCGTTTACCATTGTCCAGAATTTCTCCGGTGGTTACGGCGGCTATACCACGACGACGCCGACCCCGGCTCATTTCATTTTCGAAACTCCGCCGGACATGAACGGTGCGGTCGGTGGCAGTGGCGGCACGGAATATGTAACGGAAATGATCAACGGTTACTATGGCGTATACACCCCTTCGGGAACGCCTACCACGCAGGAGAGCCTAAGCGCGTTCTGGGGCAACGCGTTAGGCCCCGCCAGACCTATTCTCAATAGCGTCTATGATCCAAGAATATTATACGATCCGGCATCGCAGCGCTGGTTCGCCACATCACTGATGGGGGCCGGAACGCCCAATTCATTCCTGGTGGCGGCGTCGGCCACTTCGAATCCCAATGGGGCTTGGAGCGGTTTTGCAATTCCCAGTGATGTCACGGGTCAAAACTGGGCTGATTTTGACACGTTGGGCGTCAATGGCAGCAATGTTTATATCAGCGGTAATATGTATCCAGTGGGTACCGGCGGGTATGCAGGCACGTCCAATATCGTGGTAATTCCGAAATCGGACCTTACTGCCGCCAGTCCATCCCTCAACGGGTACAGAATATTTTACAACGCGGGTGGCTTTGCCAATCAGGCAGGCCAGAATTACGCCAACAACACCCCCACCGCTTATTTTTATGGCGCATCGCTTTCCAATTCAAACCAACTGACGCCCATTTCAATTTCGGGCACGTCGGCCTTTAATTATGCCCTTACACAGGCTTCCTCAAACATTACGTTTACGACTGCGGCCGCATCAAATGCTGTTCCCGTAGCCAGCCAGCCCGGCCTCCCGAATTCCATTGACGCCGGCGATTCGCGACTTTCCTCCAGCCTGGTGACAGCCATGGGCTATGTGTGGGGGACGCAGACTGTGGTCAACCCGACGAATCCGGCGCTCTCAGCGATCCGCTGGTTCGCCATTGATCCGACGAATAATTACCTGGAAGCGCAGGGAATTTTGTCCGATCCACACAACTCTTTGTATTACGGCTCAATAGCTCTGAGCAAAACCGGGGCCATCGTCATTGATCTAGAAGAGAGCGGTGCCTCCCAAAATATCAGTACCTATCTTGCGACCGGAATATTTAATGGTACATCAGTCACCATGGGATCTCCGACGTTGCTCAACGGAGGGCCTGGTGTTTACGTGCAGTCAAGTGCCTTTAGCCCCGATGCGGGCGGACCGACCTCGCCGCGCTGGGGCGACTATAGTGCCATTCAGGTTGATCCGAATAATCCCAGCGACTTCTGGATTTTTCAGGAATTGCCGAATGGCACAAACCTGAACCAGTGGAATTCGCAAATAACACAAATCGACCCGCCCGGAGCCTTCGGACCCGGCAGCACCGTTCCCGAACCGGGCGTATTGCCGATTCTGTTTCTTGGGGCCGCGCCACTGCTGCTGACACTGCGGCGGCGGAAGGTCGGCGGTTGAATAAGGCATCGTCAGCGACATTGAGCCGGTGGCCGCGCTGAACCAGTCGCCGAGAGAAATCTAATAGTGGCGACCAATGTCCGCGTGAATCACCGGGCAGCCAGGAACGGTACGTCGTCCAGACGACGTGCATGGCATGAGTGCGGGAAGCGGTTTGGGAATATTTTGTGTCGGCCATTGCGGTCAAGCTCCGCCGCAGGCAGAGCCGGCGGCACTACGAAAATCACCAAACATAAAACATTACATAACCTATCGGCATATTATACAACGCCATATCGCGAAATTCTGCATTGGGTCGTTGCAGCAGGGGCCACCGCCGGCCGAGCCGGCGGCTTTGTGGCGCAACGGAGACCCAATTATCACCAGGTGGCCGACTGCATTTTGCACCGCCGAAATCATCACAAAGCCGCCGGCTATGCCGGTGGTGCGGCGCTCGATGGCGTATGGCGCTGCCGCTCTTGCGCGACGCGCTGATGTTACAACTCGTCCGTCCATCGTGGCGAGCGTCCGCGATCGTCATCCACATCCGCGCGGCGGCGCGTGCGTATGCCGTATCGCGAAATCCGGCGTTGGCCCGTTGCAGCAGGGGCCACCGCCGGCGAAGCCGGCGGCTTTGTGGCGCAACGGAGACCCAATTATCACCAGGTGGCCGACTGCATTTTGCACCGCCGAAATCATCACAAAGCCACCGGCTATGCCGGTGGTGCGATGGCCGATGGCGTTTGTCACTGCCGTTGTTGCGCGATGCGCTATTTTCTAAAAAACCGTCCCTCGGCGGCGTTAATCGGAAACAAAATCATCACCCACATCGGTGCGGTGGCGCGTAAGCGTGCCATATCGCTAATCCCGCATTGGAGCGTGGCAGCAGGGGCCACCGCCGGCGTAGCCGGCGGCTTTGTGGGACAAGGAAAACGCAATCAGCGCGACGGCTTTATTCTGCCTGCTGGCCGGCGGGCAATAGTTGGGCCGGGGCGATCTCGGACATAAATTCATCAAACGGCATGCCATCGGGTGCCAGCGGTTTGAAGAATTTCGCTTCGATTTCCGCAAACTCGCTGGGCGTAATGCCCATCTGATAAAGCGCTTCGCTAAGCTTATGCAGTAACGCCATATAGGTGGCGGCCTGTTTGAAGATCTTGCTTTGTGTACGGTTCCGATTCACAAACTGCAAGAAGGAATCATTGGCCGGTGACGCACCCAGCGAATCCTGATACAGGCTGTAAGCCAGGGACAGCGTATTGTGGATGTCCTTGTGTCGCCCCGCAACTTCATACCAGGTTGGCCGATTGAACCAGCCGCTGGGCTTATAGGGCGAGTAATTGGCCGGCACTTCAAAACTGAAGAGCTTGTGATAAACATCCAGAAAGTTCTGCACGGCCTGCGGCGAGTATTGGCCCGGCGGCAGGGACGCGCCCGCCGTGTTATACATTCCGTTTTGATAAACCGTTGCGCCCATCATGCCTGCAAGAATCCGCCGGGCCGAGGATGACGAAGTGGCAACTCCGACACTCTGGAGAATGGCTTGATTCCAGGAAGTGGTGGTTGGCTCGGGTACGACGGTGTATTCAACAGTGGGCAGGTTTTCGGGCAAAACCGGAGCGATATTCTGGGTGTAAAGCTGGATCAATTGTGCTACGGGTCCACTGGCGCTAAGCACAAGAACGGTGCCGTTGTAGTTCGCAAAACTTGGTGAAATCGCCCGGCCCGCAAACGGCGTTCCGGCGCCATAGAAGTTGATGGCGTATGGTGCCGGCACGCTACCAGCATCGGCCGCACTGGCAAAGCGCGGAGCGGTTCCCGTGCCGGTCGTGATCACATTACCGGTAAAGGTGATCGGGCCATTGGCAATAAACTCTGTTCCATTGGTGGAGGAGACACCGGAATCCAAAGACCCAAAGCTGGTCAAAATGGCACCGGGCTGCCGCAACAGGATATCAATGGTATTGCCGGAAACAGTGAGGTTGCCCAGGGAATCAATATCGCCAATGGTTGCCGTATTGCCGGCTCCCATGCCGGCCGCGATGGTCACGGACTGCAAGCCGGTGTAACGCTCATTCTGGCCCATCGTGATGTTGCCGTGGGGTGCGGAGATCACCACGGGCGTGTTGCTGGTGATAGACGCAACACTGGGAACCACGCCGCGACCAGCGGGCGAAAGATCAATATTTCCATTGGTGGAAGTCAGGTTCGCATTAATTGCCAGAATGCCATCGGGGCGATAGTCCCCCGGGCCGGCACCACCGAGATAGGTGCTGCGGTTGGGTTGTAATGAGATGGCATTCACTGTGGTGATAGCACCGTTGACGGTCACAGAACCGGTAGTGGAGCCTGATCCGGTGCCGGCGGTTGCGGTGACGCTATCCAAGGCGGTTGTTTGGCCCAAAGCTCCGTTAAATGTGATGCCGCCGTTGAGGGTGTTGACCACCAGCGCGAAATCACCGTTCATAGTTCCCAAAGCCAAAGCACCAAGGGAATTGATGGTCAGATTCGCATCCGGGCCGGTGGTACCGGTATAGCTGCCCGTGAAAGCCAAGCTGCCGGCAAGATTAACTGTTCCCGTGGGGGTGCCGGGGTTAAATGTTACAGTCACGGCGTTGGCGTCACCGCTTAGGGCAAAGGTAAGGCCGGCGGTGGAAGTTTCGGTAAGATTGCCCGCCGCGCTTAGGATAATTGCCCCAGGAGTTCCACTGCTGACAGGACCGGAACTGTTGAATTCGTCCGCACCGTCTAGCGTAAGAGTACCCAATGATTTAATCGTGATGGCACCACCATTATCGGTTGTGGTGGAACCGGAATTCACGGATGTACCGTTGAGCTGGATATTGCCGTTCCCGCCGGATTGTGTCTGGATGAGAATATTTCCGCCACCTGTGGCTGCGGAAGAATCCAGCGTTAACGCTCCCAGCGAAAGCAGACCGGTTTGGTTTTGCAGGGTGATAATTCCGCCGCCGGAGGTAATATTACCTGCTGATAAATTCAAACCGTTGTAGCCCGTGAGGGTGACAGCACCGCCCGGCGAGCCGCTGGTATTAATGGCGATTCCCGGGTCGCCGACGGTATTTACGTTGACCGTTCCGGTGCCGGAATTCAGTACCACATTTCCGCCGGAGAAGCCCGTGGCGGCGGAAGCGGTGGTGATATACCCGGTTCCCGCTGCTCCGGTGCTGCTGCCGATGGTGATGTTGCCGGCAGTGGTCCCGGATTGGCCGATGGTTTGGATGGTGACATCACCGCCGTTGCCGGTGGTGCTGGAAGTATTAATGGCACCGGTGACATTAACATTGTGCGCGGTACCCGCAACCGCGGAGGATTCAAGGAATACGGAACCTGCACCGGTTGGCGTCGCCGCGCCAGATCCGGCCCCGCCGGTAACCAGCGATTCACCGGCAGGGCTCATCACGATGCCGCCGCTGTTACCGCTGGAGGCAATAGATTCAATGGTGATGGAACCATTGGATGTCGTGCCTGTGGTATTAATGGTGCTGGCGGTAGCTCCGGTTCCAAACAGACCGAGTTGAATATTGCCGCCACCCGAGGCATCTGCCAGGAAATTTCCGCCGCCGGTGCTGATATTAAGCCCGACATCAATGGCGTAAGCACCTGAGGCGTAGGCTTGAGAGGAAATCAGGCTGACCGCCAGGGGGTGAGCGGTGGTGGTACCGGAAGCGACGCCAGTCAGCGAGCCGGTGAGCGTAATTTCTCCGCCGGCGTTGATGACAAAGGTGCCCGTAGTGCCGGTTTCTTCAACAAAAGTGTTTCCACTGAAAGTCTGGGCACCGCTGGTGGTGGAAATAAAGTTGCCGCCACCGGTAAAGATCTGAATTTGACCGCTGGTGTCGGTCACGTTTAACGAGGATAAGGCCGTACTGCCGGTAGCGAAGGTGAAATTTGGGCCAAAGACAATGTTGCCCGAATTGTCAATAACCGTCAGACCGGCAGTGACACCGGCGGCGGTGCTGATGGAAGGAGCGGTTCCGCTGCCGTTAAGGAGGATGTTACCAGAACCGGATTCGGTAAGTGTAGCCGGGGCATAAAGCACGATGTTGGTGTTATAAATTTGGCCGTTACCGTTGGTGGTTACGGTAACCGGGGTGGTTGATCCCGTAATGCCAAAGTCAATTTCATTGCCGGAGAACGCAAGTCTACCGGGATTGCCGGCGTTGCCGCCGCCAGTTGTTCCACCTGTTCCAGGTATAAATCCGCCACCGGAACTCGTGGCACCGGAGGGAGTACCGCTGCCAAATCCCGGGGATACAACAATACCATCGGTAAAGGTGCCGCCCGTGACGCTGGGCACTCCGGTCAGGGCTACGCCGCCGCCGGCATAACCACCTGTTGCACCGCCGCCACCGCCAACATTCAAGGTCTGCGGTGAAGTTGTCAGCGCCACGCTATAACCCGCGCCACCGCCCAAACCGGCATTGGTGGTACCGACCTGAAGTGAGGTAAACGTGTCAGTGCTGGCAAAAATAATCTTCCCGGCACCGGAATCCAAGGCAATCGCGCCGCCGCCATTGCCGCTGGCGGTAATGGTGGCACCACTGATGCTGACATTTCCGCTACCGGCAATCAGCACGGCACCCCCACCGCCGAAGCCGCCGCCCGACGTATTGATGACGCTGCCGCTGCCAAGATCAACCGGACCGGCCGTTCCCGAAGCTGTGGAGAAAATGGCCACACCACCACCGCCCCCGTAGGCGCTGCTGGCGTTAATGTTAGCCTGATGCACGGTAATATATCCGCCCGACGCGATGGCGACACCGCCGCCGCCGCCTTTGCCGTCATTAATTGCGCCCTGAGCGGATATTCCACCGGCCATGATATCCACGCCCGTTTTGCCATAAATATTGACGTCACCAGCCTGTGCCGCTGCGTTCGTGTTAATCGCAAAAGCGGTTGGGGCGGTGAGATTGATGGTGACAATTCCATAAGGCGCATAAACTGCTACCTCGCCACCGTTAAAACTTGGATCGATGGCGGATGCGTCCAATAAGCCTGTCCCGCCGATCGTAACGTTCGCGGCACTGCTTGCGCCGGTACCAATGGTTTGAATAAGGATAGCTCCAGCGGAAGCCTGCGATTGCGTGGAAATCGTGCCCTCAACGGTGACATTACCCGGTGATGCTGACGTCGCCGTGGCCTGCGTACCAAGCACCGCCTCAGAGAAAATCGACACATTCCCTCCGGAGGAAACAATCCCATGCAGCGCGTCGCCCGTACCAATGCTGACATATCCGGCGTTGCCGATATTAGAGTAGGAACCCACGGCAACGGCACCCGATAGATTGGAAAGCGCTCCGCCACCAGATTGGATGCTTACCTCACTGCCGATCGTGACATAACCGGCATTGCCGGACAATCCAGTCAGGCCGGTGGGGGCAGCAAATGGAAGGCCGGCAGCGAACTGCTGCGTGTATGTGATATTTGCGGCATTGGTGATGGTCAGCGCGCCGGACATTCCGGTGAACGGATCACCATTGCTGGCCGCAACAGATTCAATGGCGGCCGTGTAGCTGGCTCCGCCCTTCACGGAAAGATATCCGCCGAGATTTACGTTCCCGGCATTGCCGGAGTAGTTGCCGGAGACGATCACAACCTGTCCGATGGACGTAATGGAACTTTCGGTTGCGGTGTGGGTGGGATCGCTTAGATAGAAGGTGATATTTCCGCTGGTGAATCCCCGCGTAGGTGACAGATTCAGGGACGTTACCGCAACGGAGCTTCCGTTGATTTTTGTGCCCTCTGAAAAGGCCAAGTTGCCCGCATTACCAGTCAAACCCACGGAAGCAATGCTTACTGCGCTGCCCGACAGGTAAACCGAAGGCCCCGTGAAAATATTGCCGGCATTGCCGGCAGGATTAGTCGCCAGCAGCGATACGGATCCGCCGGTATTTACAGTGTAACCGCCTTCACTGATGGGGTGGGCACCTGCTCCACCCAGGGCTGGGGCGGGTGCAGCCCCGCCCATGTATATATTCCCGCCGTTGGTAGCCAACAGGGCAAATCCGGAATAGGAAATCGGGGTAGCCGTATCCTGATATCCGCCTGAAGCATTAATCGTAAGCGCCGGCGTGGCTGCCCCGGCAGCGTAGATGGAGGCTTGTGGGACAACTGTGGCATCAATCGTAATGGCGCTATTGGGTTGGCCGTTAACCGTAAAGGGAGCAGGGGAAATAAGCGTTAACGGCGAAGACTCAAAGCCGGAACCACTGTTTTGATTATAGGCACCGTACATGTAGGCTTCGAGATCAATATTGCCGGCAATTCCACCAGACAATGCAATGGTGTTGATCGTCACGGCACCGGGATAGAACGGCTGGTTGACGCCAATGTTATTCGTGTTGGCGTCGACGATAGTTCCCTTGAGATAAATGTTGCCGCTGGTGGTACCGTAGAAAAAGCCTTCACCAAAGGGGATGTCGAAATTCGGCTTCGTGACGCCCGGTCCGGAGGCCAACTGCACCTGACCGATCGAATCAGCTAATGTAGAGGTGGTAACCGGGATGAACTGGTTATTAGACAGCCCGGTACCGGCATTGGCGGTCCAGTTATTTAATGGAACATTTTGCCCCACCGTGTATTGATACCGAATATCACCCGCCGCCGTGGTGGTAACAAGATTATCTACCCCCTGCTGCACACCATCGACCATTCCATTGAGCGTGATACTGCCGGCTGCTGTGCCGCCGGTATCGGTAAGTGTTGCAGTGGCGGCGGCGGCGACCCCTTGTGTGCCGCCCACCAGAATATCGCCCACAATATAGGGAGCAGTCTTATAGCTGGCGGGCTTGAGTTCGCCCGGCGGAAGCACGGCGTTTTCGTAATCCTGGCCGCCGCCATCAGACGTTACCGACGGTTGGATCGTGGTATACGAGCCGCCGCCATTGGCCTGAAGGTAAGGCTCGAAATAGGTTAAAAAGGCGTCGAATTCTGACGGTCCTGCTGTGCCCGAGGCAACGCCATTGGGGGCGGTCCCCGCACCGCTGGAGCTTTCGCCATGTCCATATATATTGTAAAAATAGGCTACCGCGCTGCCACCAGCGGTAGCGGCCGTCGTAGCACCGCCTACATTAGTTGCGGCCCCGCCGCTGCCTCCCGTGACGGTCCAGGTTACGTCAAGATTGAAGTTCGGGGCCGAAGTTACGGCTACGCCCACATTAATCCCGCCACCCGTGCCGGAGCCGGCGACGACCGGCCCAAGCTGAGCTGTATTAAACGTGTTGGCCCCTTCTAAAAGTAAAAACCCGTCGCCAAGAGGATAGTTGGCGTTCGAGTCGTTGTTAGGTGCCACGGCCTGCGGGTTGATCGGTTCGTAGAATGCGCCGGCTTCACCGCCGCCCGGCCAAATCTGTACCTTGCCACCGCCATTACCCTCGGAGTTGAACGTACAATTCGCCAGGGTAATCTGGCCGCCGATAGCGCCGTTTCCCTGAGAAGAAACCAGCGCTATTGCACCCCCGCCACCGTACGCGCCTACCGCGCCGGCTGCGGACGCGGCTCCGTGGGCACCATCCGAATTGAACGTCGTGCCTGAAAACAGCATATTACCCAAGCCGCGTGTGAACAGCAGCATGGCACCGCCGCCCGTGCCACTGCCGTAGCCCGCTGTACTGATCGTGATGGCCCCGATCGAAAAGTCCGTACCGGAACCACTGGCATCCATCAGTAACGCGCCACCGCCCGTAGCAATTCCCCCCGGCCCGGGGGCGCCTGGGGTGCCACCAGCGCCGCCTGGAATCTCAATCGATCCCGCTACTTTCATTTCAACAAAACCGCCGCCCAAGGCTCCGCTGGTGTTGATGGCCCACTGCGCAGTTGAGTCAATATAAATCTGATGGCCTGTCGAATCAAGGTTGACATACCCTCCGATGCTGGCACTGGATTTAGTGGAAATAAATCCTCCGCCAGGGGTTGTACCAACTCCGCCGATGTAGATATTTCCCGGTGTGGACAGGTAGACATTCATTATACCGGCGCTGGTCAAAGCGGGAAGGATAGTGCCCGCAATATTGATATCATTGTTCCCGTTGAATTCCAGAAGAACAACGGATCCGGCCGGCACGACCGGATCGATTGTCGCACCGGCCACAAGCGTGATGTCGCCGCCATTGGACGGGCCGACATCGGGGCCGGTTTGCGGCGTGGTGCTAAGCGTTACATTATCGCCCGCCGTCAGAGCTGCGGTAATGGCTGAAGCTGCGACCGTTGCGGGGGAAGGATTAGCTCCTGTTGGGGAAAATTCCGTAGTGGCCGCCGCCCCGGCGGCACCCGGAGTCGTAACAATGCCTATATTGGTGGATGTCCCGCCGGTGATCAGGATATCCAGCGGATCCAGCAGCCACTGGCCGGCTGCGCCGCCGCCGGCACCGGCGGTCAGAATCGTCGCGGTTGGCGATACCGTCAGTGTGGCACCGGATGTATCCACCAGGCCGCCTGCCCCGCTTACCGTGGCGCTGGCATTTAACAGTGCATCGGCCCCGATATAGTCATAATTGCTGGCATCGCTGTAGCCTGTGGCGGAAGTTGAATCCGCGTTCACGCCAATAAGTATCTTGCCGCCGCCGTTGATGCCCGCAGCGGTTAACAGCGTTTTGGTATCCGCGAAGCTGCCATCGGCGTGTTCGGTAACGCCCACGCCGATGTTGCCGCCGTTAATTTTAATTGTGCCGCCGGTTTTGTCGGCTCCCTGATTGGCCGCATCAAGCGTGCCGGAGACCAGAACCGTGGATTTGGATCCGCCATGAAGTGTGATATTTCCCGCAGTCACCGTGCCGGTATTACGAATCGCCAGAGAAAACATATCCCCGGCAGACATATTCACCTGCCCGCCCGCCGCGTCCACAGTGCCCGTATTGCTCACGGCGGCCCTGGCTCCGGGGGCCGCGACAGTGCCCGAGTCGGACACTTTGACAAACATGTTGCCATCCATTTTGCCAATCAGCACGTCATTGCCGGCAGCCATGACGACCGTGCCCTTCGGCGCGATAATTTCACCGGAGTTGGCGACCATGTGGCCGACAAAATTCACCGCTGAGGCATGAATATTGCCCGCGTTAAGCACGGAGCCGGTGACATCGGTAAAGTGATTAACACCGTGAAGAAAATCAGAATTGCTTAAATTACCCGCAGCGGCAAAAATCTGCCCGACATTAATCACCGCGCCCTGGCCAAACATCACGCCGGCCGGATTAACCATGTACACAATACCATTGGCGAACAGGCTTCCGTCAATGGCTGTGGGCGAGGCACCGCTGATGCGGTTAAGCACTGTGGCGGCAGCGCCGGGCTGAATAAACCGCACCGTATCACCGGTGGGAATATCAAATTTGGAATAATCAATAATGGTCTGATTGGCGGCGGTAATGGTGGTGGTGTTGCCCAAGGTTGCAAACCCGGCGGTACCGTGCTCCACCTGGGTAACTACAATGGGGGCGGCGGCCTGGACCGTCGTGCTCACGGCCATGGATGCGGCCAGTGTCATACCCAGGGAAAGGGCGCTTTTACGGGATAATTTACCGGTCGCTTTGCGCGTTTTAGATGTGCCTGCCGCCATGATGAAGTCTCCTAATTGATTGTTCGCCGCTGGTAATAAAACACGGCTGGATAAAATTCGTTGCGTACCTGAGCTTAGTAACTCACAGTGAATACAAAATTAATCTGGCTGGAACCGGGCGATACGTCCGTACCACCGGGGCTGGAACTGCTGGCCTTAAGCCGCGTAAGTGCCACGCCCCAATCCACCATCAAACTCATGTTGTGTTTGATATCCAGTTGCAGGCCAAGGCCGGTGCCTACCAGCGTGGAATTTTTTTCATAGCTCTGCCGATTGGAATTGACCACCTGCCCGACGTCCAGAAACGCCTTGCCGATCAAATCCCAGTCCGTGGGGCCGTAGGGTTCCTGCGGTACCCAGCGGAATGGCCGGCCAAACACGCTGCCGGCATTGGGGTTCACGGGAAACAGATGCGGAATATGCACGCGGTATTCCACCGATCCAATGCCCACAGAATCGCCGGCGGTAACATATTCCGGATAACCGCGAACCGTGTACAGGCCGCCGGCGGTCATTTCATCCTCCGCGGGCAGTCGATTATTAAATGCTTCCTGCCCGGAAATGGAAATTTTAATCTGATTGGCCAGCGTACTGGTGCCGGCTTGATAACCCCTGGGGTCCAGCAGTGGCTCTAAATAAAACTCGCATACGGAATCACCCTGAAGCAGGAGCCAGTTTTTATTGACATCCAGGCGGCCCAACTGCTGCAAAGAGGCATTGGAAGAGGTGGTAAATCCACCCAGAATCGTGGCATCAGCCCAGGATTGTACGGTGGGTGTGTAATGATCCAGATGCACACCCACATATGGAATCACAAAATCGCCCGTACCGGTTTGCCCCAGCAGGGTGTTGTCAACAAATATATGCTGATATTTGGCCCCGCCGATCAGATCAATAAACAGCCGGTTGTGCTGAAATACGTTTAATATTCCTTCACCGCCCAAAGTGGATTCGTCACCATTGAAAAAAGCGTTACCAAAGCCCACATCCGAGGCGCTGAAATCATCATAACCGCCATACACGCGGACCCGCAGGCGATTATTGCGGGTAACAGGGATGTTGTATGAGCCGTTGACTGAATTTTGCTTGGTAAAACCCGCCGTGGTGTATTGCAGGTTGAGAATATCATTAAAGCCCAGCAGTTGGTTATCCACTAAGCCGAAGGTTTCCCGCCAGGGATTGGTCTGCTCGGTTCCGGTGTTGGATAACTGGAAATACACATGCCAGGGCTTGGATTCATGCACCAGATAGTCTAAATCCACGGCATCGGGCGTGGAGGAACTTTTATCCGGTGAGACGGCCACAGCCACCTGCGTGCCGGCCTGGCGGTTAATTTGATCGATATAGCGGTTGAGCACGGTGGGGTCCAGCAAATCGGTGGAACCGGGTTTATTGGCGGAAGCCGGCTGGATGGGCGAGTTTTCCAGTATGCCGGCCGCCATCGGATTATCAATGCGGTTCTTCTGCCCGCTGAATCTGCCACCGGAGGCCACGGTGCGAACGGTTGTTACCACTGCGGTATACACCTGCAAATGCAGCGTGGTATCGCCGGCGGGGCGCATGTCTTTGCCGTTGGCAATATCTTTACCATAGACGCTGACATACACGCCCACTTGTCCGTGGGCATTAAGAAAGGCCACAATCTGGCGGGAAAGAGAACGTATGGCCGTCGCGTGAAATTTTTGCACGCTTCCCTGCGCCAAAAGCCCAAGCTTGGCGTGAATAATCTGCACATCCGTTCGCAACACGCGCTGGCCGCCGACACTTGTGGCATAAGCGGTGACATAGCCGGACGGCTCGAGGCCCAGCACCACCGACATGGAATTAATTTTGGAAATGGGAACCTGCCCCATCGCGGGATGGGCATAACGTACCGTAAGCGGTGAAACCGCGTAAGTTGGCCCATCATTAATGACGCGCGCGGGAACCACGGCTTTGGCCATGACCTGTGCGGGTACCGGGCTGGGGGCGATTGCGCCCTGGGCCGCGCCGCCGACGAACAGGGCTGACAAAACAGCAATGGCGGAACTCTGAATCAACCGCCGTTTTCGAGCGGATGAAAGATGACGGAATATTGAATTTTGGCTGACAAAACTGATCATGGCGTGCGTTCCTCATTTTTCCGACGAGCAAATTTACCGGCTACGGCCTGTCTCTCTACCCCCGTCCGGCGGGAAAATTAAAGTGATGATGCTGTCACACGTCGATGACAGTTGAGTAAGTTGAGTTTTTACGCGCAATTTGATGGTCGGCAACTCCCGGACGGCAATGCTGAATTTCATCATCACTCTATCTGTTCCTATCAGACTTGGGCGGCAGTATAAGCGCGTCTGATTTATTTTACAATTCTTTTTCCTGTCATTTTGTCATCAGGGTGTGGCAATTTTTCCGAGCACCCCGCACCAACTCGACCGGCGAGCCGCCGGGTTTATCCCGGTGGGCTTCGGCATTCCTTTGAAAAGGCGGCTTTTTTACCCCGCCCGGAAAAATTGCCACGCCCTGGCGTCATCCACCCGACCGCTGGTCCTGCTTTGCCACGGGCAGGCATCAGCGCGCCAGAATCAGGGCGATGGTTCCCAGAATCACACAATAAATCGCAAAAGGTGTCAGGCGGCGGGTTTCAAAATACTTCATCAGGAATTTTGTGCTCAAATAAGCGGTGATGCCGGCGGCGATGGCGGCCGGAATGGTCAGATGCAGGATGGCCCGTGCTTCGGGTTTTAACAGAGCCGGTACTTTTAATAATCCGGCTGCGGCGATCACGGGCGTGGCCAGCATAAAAGCAAAGCGGCAGGCTTCTTCATACGTCAGTCCCGCCAGCACGCCGCCGACAATCGCCACACCGCTGCGGGAAATGCCGGGAAATAACGCCAGGGTCTGGGCCGCACCCACCGCCGTTGCCTGGGGAAATGTTAAATCTTCCGCTTTTTTCTGCTGTTGCGTAGCGGCCCGCTTTTCGGCCAGTTTCTTCATGTAATCTCCCAGGAACATCACGCCGCCGTTAAGAATTAAAAATACGCACACCATCCAGTAATATCTGGAGTCGTCAAAAAACAGTTTGAATTTCTTCTCAAAAGCCAGGCCCGCCAAACCCACGATAAGTGTGCCGGCCACCAGCAGCCAGGCGAATTTGCTGTCCTGATCGTAGACCAGCTTGCGGCGTTTGACGCTGCCCAGATACGCCAGCACAACGGTTTTCCATTGCTTCCAGAAATAGACAACCAGTGCCGCCGCCGTGGCCAGATGCAGGGCCACGACAAAACTGAGAAAATTTTTATTATTCGTACTGAAATGCCAATGCAGCAGATGCTTGACTATAATAATGTGTCCCAGACTGCTGATGGGGAAAAGCTCGGAAACGCCCTGTAATATCCCTAAAAATATCGCTTGAAAGAGCGTTAAATGGGTGGTTGCCGCGGCATGAAGCATATAAAACCCCGTAAAAATCAGGCCCAGGCCCATAGCGTATCAGGGTCGTGCAACATGCACATAAGCCCTGCGTTTGGTTTTGTACCAGAGGATCCTAGAATATGCCAATGGAATCTTGTGTGTGCCGGAAAAATATCATGACCCGATTAACGCCCCAGCGAATAAAAAACAGACAGTGTGTTACGCCTCCGCGTATACATGCGCCAATCGTCCGTGCTTTTTTGGTGATCCTCGCCGCCAATGTTATCGCGTCTATCGCCGGTGCGGCTCCGGTGCCTCCGGGGCGCGGGTCTAAAACGCTGTTGCGCCAAGCCATTGCGGCGCAGCAAAGTGGGCAGTGGCTTACCGCCATGGCGGATGTGCGAAAAGCCATCCACGCCGGAAATGCCGGGAAAGCCGCCATTAATCTGCTCATCGCCGCCGCCCGACAGCAACATCAGCTTGGCGCAGCCTATTTGCTGGTTGCAGATTTGGCGGCACAGCATCGCATCAGCGCTGCACAAGGCCGAAATATTATTCAGGCCCTCATTCGCCAGGGGCCAGTGCAAAAACTTCCCGAACAACTCATCAGTGCCCGCGATAACAGTGGTTACGGCACGCAGAATCAATGGGCATGGAGAGATTATCTGCTGGGGGTTGCAGCTGCGGAATGCACGCAGCATACGCAGGCTATCAGTTGGCTTAATGCGGCGCGGCTGGCCAAGCCAAAATTCTGGCCCGCGACGGAATTACTGGCCCAGGAGTCGGCCGCCGCTTACCAATTTTCCGCAGCGCAACGAATCCTGAAATCAGCCATTAAAAACCGCTGGCATACGCAACAGGCCTGGCAGGATATTATTGATATTTATGCCGCGCAGGATCGCCTGCGCAAGGCCTTGATTGTAGCGCAGGAAGCGGCGGAAAAATACCCGACGACTCCGGAATTTCAGGTATTGGTAGCGCGTATTTCCGCCCTGCGCCAGCAGCCGAATATTCAGCAGCTTGTCTTAACCCGCATGGCGCACACTTTTCCACATTTTAAGCCCGCATATCTGGATCTTCTGGCGGTGGCGCAAAATACCGGCAACAGCGCTTTGATTGAAACTACCAGCCGGCGATATATCCACAATTTTCCCGGCGATGTATTTTCCACGGTCCTGCAATCGCGCCTGGCGGCACAACAGGGCAACGCGGTGCTGGCCTCGCGCATACTCACCGAAGCGTTGAAGAATAACCCCGCCAGTGTGCAACTTTGGCTGGCCCGCATCGAATTAGCTCTGGCGCTCAAGCAAACCGGTAACGCCTGTACGTTGGCCCGTCACGCCATGGTCCTTAACCCCGACAGCCTGATATTAAACCAGACGCTTACCGAATTACTGGCCAAACAACCCAAGCAAGCCATCGCCGTGGCTGAAGCCTTTGCGCATCGCCATGTACAATCGCCGACCGCCCAGCAAGCGTATGTTCAAACGCTGCTGCAGTATAAACGCTTTGCGGCCTGCAAGGCGTTTTTATATCCGCTTATTTCGCGTTACCCCTGGGCCCCCTGGATTCAACAATCATGGACCGATTATCTGGATGCCTCTGGCGCGTATCCGGCGGAGCGAAACTTTCTGCTTAAAGTCACGGCCGGACCCGTTCCGCGCGTTTCTGATCTCCTGCAATTAGCGACTGTGGATTATCAACTGCATGACTTATCCGGAGAACAGGCGGCTTACAAAACCGTGCTGCGGCTGGAGCCGGAAAATTCCATGGCCGACAATGATCTGGGATATACATTGACGGTTGAAAACCGGGACCTGCCGTATGCCGAAAAACTAATTGCGTTAGCTGTGAAAAATCATCCCGGCGATGCGGCCTCACGCGATAGCCTGGGCTGGGTACTTTACAAGCAGGGGCATTATCATCCGGCGCTCATGCAACTGAAACAAGCGGTGGAACTTCCGGGCGGGCAATCACCGGAGGGGCTGGAGCATCTGGGCGCGGTGATGAATAAGCTCGGTCATAGCGGCCGTGCCATTGGAATATGGAAGCTGGCACTGAAGCAATATTCAGAATTCCCAAAACTTTCACCGCACCAGACCAAAATAAAATTACACCTTCAACAAGAGATAAACAAGGCCAAACTGTTCCGCGCTATGCAAAAGGCCGGCGGCAAGATGATGTGAGGAAACCAACCACAATAATTTTCCGATTCCAACGATGATGTTGGAACCTCAGGCGATACCTGCCTGCATGGGATTACTGCATGGCCATGGGGTCCACATCCACCATGACATCGGCCTTGAATTTTTGAAACAGGCCGCGCTGCCGCAGTTCCGCAAGCACCTGCTGTAAAGGCCCGGGCGTGGTGGCTAACAGGATGATTTCCACGCGATATTTCTCATCCATGCGTTGTAAGGGGGCATTCTGTGGGCCGATGAGGCGCATTGTTTCCGGGCGGCAGGCGGGAGATTGCTGCATCATCGAGGCCAGCCGTTTCGCTTCATCCAGCAGGGAAAGATAATCGGAATCTGAAAGGACAATGCGTACCATGCGGCCAAACGGGGGGTAATTAAAACTCTGCCGGTGCTGAAGTTCCTGCTGCACGAAGGCATTGTAATCATGCCGCGCAGCAAACATGACGGCGGGTTCCTCCGGCTGCATGGTCTGCACGACCACCAGCCCCGGCCTCTGCGTGCGACCGCAGCGACCGGCCACCTGACAGATCAGTTGAAACGTGCGTTCCGCAGCGCGAAAGTCCGGACTGGTCATGGCCAAATCCGCATTGAGCACCCCGACGAGTGTCACATTGGGAAAGTCCAGACCCTTGGCAATCATCTGCGTGCCTAAAAGCAGATCAAGCTCTCCCTGGGCAAAGCGCTGCAAGGTCTGCTGATAATTTCCGGCTCCGCGCATGGAATCACTGTCCATCCGCGCAATTTTCAATTCCGGAAATTTGGTGCGCAATTCTTCTTCCACTCTCTGCGTGCCCTGACCCAGCTGCACCAGACGCGCCTGGCATGACGGGCACCGGCTGGGCAGCAACTGACTGGTCAGGCAGTAATGGCACTGGATATACCGATCGGGCAGTTCTGGTGACGCATCACGCGATTCAGCGGCATGGCGGTGCACCACCATGGTCGCGTCGCAGCGGTCGCACATAAGAACAAAATCACAGCGGGGGCAGGCCACGTAATGGGCAAAGCCGCGCCGGTTCAATAGAAAAATCGCCTGCCCTTTTTCTGCGACAGTTTCCTTAAGCCGCTGTTCAAGCACCATGGAAAGGGCGTGTAAACCGCGGCGGCGGTGGCGCTCCTGCCGCATATCGACGGTGACGACGCGCGGCATCAACAGGCCGCGCGGCCGCGAAGTTAATTCGATGAGGCCATAATTGGGATTCTCATGGGCGTTGCGCCAGGTTTCCAGCGATGGCGTGGCCGAACCCAGCAACACCGGAACTCCGCTGATTTGTCCCCGCCGCACGGCCAGATCCCGCGCGTGATACCGCGGTGCGCTGTCCTGTTTATAGGAAGGCTCATGTTCTTCATCGACCACAATTATTCCCAGATTGGGCGTGGGCGCAAAAATCGCCGAGCGCGCACCGATTATGACCTGCGCCCAGCCTGCGGCAATCGCGTGCCAATGCTGATGCCGCTGGGCGTCGGCCATACCGCTGTGCAACACTGCCACGCGTTCAAAACGCTCGGTAAATCGGCTGACAAGTTGTGCGGTTAAGGAAATCTCGGGCACCAGCACAATAGCCTGCCGCCCGGAGGCAACCACCTGCTCAATACAGCGTATGTACAGTTCCGTTTTGCCGGAACCGGTAACGCCGAAGATCAGGCGTGCGGCAAACCGCGGCGGATTTAACAACGGTAACAGCGCCTCCATGGCCAGAACTTGTTCCGGTGTCAGGGCAAAATCTTTGCGGGTGTGAAGCGGCGCATCGGCCGTTGGGGGCAAGCCCAGGCGGGCCGAATCAGGCCAGAGAATCCGTTTCTCCAGCCGCAGCAAACCTGCGGAAATAAAGCGTTTAAGCATGGGCTGGGAAACCGGCGCTTGGCTCATCAGATCATCCGCGGTCAACGGGCCTTGCGCCAAGGCCTCCCAAACCTTTGTGAATGTGGCCTTTGTGCGGGCCGTAAAGCCGTGATCGGCTGCGGAGGCAATATTATCCACGCGGTGAATATAGTTTTGCTTGGGCAGTCGGATATTTTTTTTTACTGCTGCCGGCACAATGGTGGAAAGCACCATGCCCAGCGGGCAGCAATAATAGCGGCTGATCCAGCGGGCCATTTCCAGTAAGTCCGCAGGAACGGGATCAATTTCCGGATACACGGTCAAAATTGATTTAATGCGGGTGGCTGCCGGGGGTTTCACGATGGCAGGTGGTGCCGTATTCCATAGAGATTCCTGCAGACTTTCCGCGTCGATCGGTTTGGCAGCGGGCTTTTCAGCAGCGGGCGGGAGAGACCTAAATACTGGAATCTGATCAGTAATATCCAGAACGGTTCCACTGACCGGC
>JAKBCC010000069.1 GCA_021808105.1 Planctomycetota bacterium | reverse complement strand
ACATTAAATGCCATGTTATTGGAACTCGCAGTTGCACCGTCGGCGGCACTGGTGTATTGGAAGTAGTCCGGTGTTTGGCCGCCCGACATTCCATCAGCAAAAAACGTAACCGACGCCGCACCGGTCAGCGACTCCAGAGAACCTGATGCGCTGGGCGTAAAGCTATTATCAGCAAGGTTGATGGTCATGGTCTCAAAGCCGCTGCCGGCATTGGCGACCACAAAACTTGTGGCCGCTTTTTCCAGAGCCACCTGCCCGTTGGCCGGAGCTGATGGGCTGTTGGCAGTAGCGGAAAATCCAAAGATCAGGAAGTTGCCTACGCCCGACACTTCGTTAGCATTAATCTGATAATTCTGCCCCGTGGCGTCCAAGGTGCCGTTCAGACTCACCGTTTGCGTGCCGGAAGTGAACGTGGCCACCAGAGCGGCGTTCGCCGCCGAGGCCGCAAAGCCCGAAAGCAAAAGTCCGCAAACTCCGGCGTAAATTAAACGTGTCTTCATCATACATCTCCCTGGATATTATGTAACATATTCATAAAGTCAACAACTGACCTTCTGCTCCAAGGCCAATTCATACTTCTGTTATTATACAGCATATTCATAAAGTCAACAACCTGAAATATTAATTTTGTCGATTACACCCCAAACGGAACCGTTTGCGGCGTACAAGTCCTAATGCCATCAGTCCTGCGGCAAATATTGGCAGCATGGCCGGTTCAGGCGTGCTACCGATGGAAACGTTGGCGGCCGAAATAACGCTTTGCCCGTTATTGGTCAAACTGATGGACTGATTCGGTGCCAGTGTGACCTGCAATACCGATGTAAGCGAATAGAGAGAACCAGAGACTCGCAAGGTACCGCCGGTCGCTGTGGACAAGGTGTAATCCTGCAATGTCGGGGAATTACTGCTGTAGGCACCGCTACTTACCGTCGTGGCAACGGTCGTAGAACTGGCTGTCGGCGTCGATGTGAAAAGCGTGTCGGCAGAGTCCGCAAACGTCTGCAGGTTCATACTGAAACTTCCGCCCTCAAACGTCCCGCCGTCGCTGTGATTAAATTGAACTGCGTTATAATCCCCAGGACTCGCCAAGCTGAAGCCGGTAGCGCTCAAAATCAATTCCAGCGTATCGGTGGTTGATCCGGTATTGGAGACCGTTGAGGCAGTATAACGCAATGCCGCCGTGGAAACCGAATTTGCCGCTTCGCCCAATGTAGCCACATCGCTGACATTATATTGAAAATTTCCCAGAGTTTGCGTGCCGGAGCTTATTACGGAGTATCCTGACGTCGCAGAACCGGAATAACCAGCGGTGGCCGCCGTTCCCACATCCACCACCGTGAGCGCCAGCGAGTCCGCATGAGCGGTAGCGGCCACTGCTGATCCAGCAGCCAGGGCTGCCACGGCAAGGAACCATTTGTTCAACATCTTTCTATCCCCTTTAACGGCCACAAATGGCCACCAATTTCGCCCGGCAGAAACATCCTGCACGGCTGCGAGTACACAACAATTTGACTTGACGAGTACCGAGAATTGAGCAATCTCTATCTCTCCCGATGCCTGTCACATCTGATCAATTTACTATAGTGATTTGGCGCGGCCAGTCAAAGAAAACTTTCTCTTTTTTTATTGAATTATGGTTATCACACGTAGTATTGTGGTGTCAACGACCAATAACCGCGCGCTAAGCGCTGCAACACGCCCGATAACACTTGGTTGCGTTCCTCTCGCTGTATTTACCGAGTTTGAATTACCGGTATCATTTAATGAATGTCGATTATGTAACGTTTACCGGACGTGAAACGACTATAAGTGACGTATCTTTCAATTGTGAAAGCGTACTACATTGTCAGGCTTACGGATGAAAAACCGGGGACAATCCTGTCTCTCCGCAATCGGGCGCCTCGACGAAGTGGCTCGTAACTGGACGGTTGCGCAGCCCGCCATTTCGTCCTTTATTTCATTGATGATTACCAATTACCACGACGCGCAGGACATCTTGCAGGAAGTTGCCGTGGCAGTTTTCGCCCATGATTTTACCGCGTACGGCATGCCCCGGAACTTTAAAGCCTGGGCCATGCAGATTGCCCGTAATAAAGTGGTGGATTACCGCCGACGCAACGGATCGCAAAAAAATATGTTTGATAACGATACGATTGACACCATTGCCGGTGCGTATGGTAATCTTAAGGATGAAGACAGTCCTCGGCGTGATGCATTGGATCACTGTCTGGGAAAAATACAGGGCCGACCACGCACCATGCTGGAACTGCGGTACCGAGCCAATATGCAGGCTTCGGAAATCGCGGAGGTTACGGGGCAGAATATTGCGGCCGTTCGTGTTGCGCTACACCGCATTCGTCACGCGTTGCGGGAGTGTATTGAGCGAAGATTGGTTTCCCGGGGGACTTTGCGATGAACACGGGCCGGGAATTAATAAGCTCTTATCTGGATGGTACTATCAGCCAGGCTGACTTACGCCAATTGGAACAATGGATAAAAGAACATCCTGATAATGCCCGGGAAATGGCCCTGATGGGCATCCTGCACCAGGGGCTGACGGACCACTTTCAATCTCTGGATATGCAAAGCGAAAATTACAATACCGATGGAGAAATGGTTGATACGATGATTATGCCGGCGCTTCGATTGCCGGAAGCAACCGCCAAAGCCCAGACCGGGCCGGCATGGGTGCCGGGCACTACAGTTTCCCGATTACACCTTTGGAACGCTCCAGATAACGCCATTCTCCCCAAGCCCGGCACGTTCCAACTTCGATGGTTTGCGGCGGTGGCCGGAATTGCGCTGTTTGTTTTTTGCGGTATTAGTGCCGTGATTTATCTGGCCAAGCCGAATCTCAGGCCAAGATACGCGCACATTGAAGCTGTAGTATCTCCGCGATGGGGAGTTGGATCGGAAGTCCCCTACCTCGGCGAATCTCTTCCAAGCCGCAAACTATTCCTTCGCAGCGGCCTGGTACAATTGAAATTTAACAATGGGGTTTCGGTTGTGCTACAGGGACCCAGCCGATTTAAAATCAGCTCCGACCATGAATTTGATCTGTTTTCCGGCAAAGTTGCGGCCGACGTACCGCACGCTGAAATAGGATTTTCAATCCACACCTCACAAGCGGTGGTAACCGACTTAGGAACCGATTTTGGTGTAAAAATCGCCGGCGGCGGTATCACAAATGTCATCGTATTTAAGGGAAAAGTAGCCGCAAGTGCCATAGGGCCCAACGGCAAATTGTCGGAGCACCTGGCGCGGATTATTCAGGCCGGATTCGCCGCCAAGGCCTCCCATGCGGGCATTTCCGTGGTTCCGGCTGCGCAAGTGCACCTGCATTTCGTGCAAACCCTGATCAGCGCGCCACTGAAACTTAATTTAGTAGATATGATTGCCGGGGGCAATGGATTGGGTTGCCGCACGGGGGTGGGGATTAACGCATCCAATGGACAGGTTGGCAATTTGGTGCCATCGGGTGATCGCCCCGGTGACGGAGTTTATCACCGCATTACATCCATCCCAATATTAAGCGGTTGCTTTGTTCCGGGTAGTTCACGGGGTCCCGCACAAATTGATCCCATCGGCAACCGCTTTCAGTTTCCCACGTCAGTCAACAATGTATTTGGTAATATCTGGGCGGGAGGAATAGTGCCATGGCTTAATTCGCCACCTACGTTTCCGATCAGCACCATCTTGCGCGGCACTAATTATGCAACCTACCCCAATGATGTTCTGGTCATTCACAGCAACGCCGGATTAACATTCAATCTCAATGCCATCCATAGAATTTATCCCCGAATTCCTATCCGCTCATTTCACGCGATTCTGGGAGACAGCTTTGTCGGAGCGGACAGTTATGATCATATCGCGCGGCCCAAAGCAGACGTATTCGTACTCGCGGACGGGAAATTGCTTTTCAAAAAAATTGGAATCAATGGGGAGGATGCTCCAACGCATGTAGACCTGAAAATACCGCTGAATACACATTTCCTGACCCTCGTTACGACCGATGGCGGCGACGGGACTGCCGATGACTGGGTTTTGTGGTGTAATCCCGGCATCGATCTGCAACTGCCGACCAAATAGGATTCGCTTAGTCCTTCAGGTTTCGCCAGCAACTCCGGCTCCGATCATGGGAGGCTCACCCCAATTATCGCGTAAATACTGCGCTCGAAAGGTTCTGCATCGCGTGCCGCAGCCTGCGGGGCGCAGGGCTGCGCCGGCACATTCACAGAAATCAAGCAGAAATTGCGGAAGCTGCCTTCGGAAAAAATTCTCTAATAAAAATAAAATGTAACGTTTCACAGCTCGGCACGACTAGGAGCCTGTCCGAGTAATGGCCGGGATTGCGATGGGTCTGAAATGTCCCGTATGCGCGGCGGAGGATCGAGCCGACTCTTAATAATGAGTCTGCGAGATCCGACAACAAAGCAGGCGGGGCATTTCAGGCCCACCCCGCAGGGCGACGTGCTTTTTGGCCCCCCTCTGCGGCGCGGCTCCTCGGCGTACCATCCGTGTCAGGTACGCCATCGTCGCCGCTTCTTGATGAGAGCCAAAAATCACGCCGTCGCAACCCGGCGATTACTCGGACAGGCTCCTGGCAACAAGCACAGAGAAAAAAGAACAACCGAATGAGGCTTTATGGTGTGGCCGAGGCAGCAGCACATCACGTTATGGTTGGATGTACGGGAGGTGACATTCGTAGTTAATTTCTCTTCTAAAAATGTTTGGTGCTGCGCTGACGAGAGGGCCTGCACGATCAAGCCGGGCTTACGCGAGTCGTTGACCCATGCGTCGCCAAGACGTGCGCTCGAGCCTGACTATTCTTTGCGAATTAATTCAATCTCTCATTTTTGACTTTTTTTTGGAGGCAATTTCATGTTCGTTAAATCTATGTTAGCTTTTGTCGGATCAGTGGCTGCGTTATCCAATGGCTTCGCGAGTGCAACGAGTATTCCTGTGGTTAACAGCGACTTCAACGCTACGTCAACAGGCAGCTACAAAGTCGTTCTCAACGGGACTTCCGCTACAGCACCGGCCAATGACTATGTCACACCAGCGGCTGATACAGCCATGCCGTCATGGGGTGTCGTTGTGCAATCGCCTCAGACGCCGGGCACGCCGGGTTATTGGTCGGTCGGCTTCCAGACGCTGGCCCAGGGAAACATCACGGCCGGTGCTACTGGAACCCAGATGGCATTTGCCAACGGCGGAATGAATCTGATTTATCAGGATGTTGGTGCCGTTACTGCCAACACGACCTACACGCTGACTGTTGGCGTCGGTTCGCCTGGCTCAGGGTACGGATCGAGCGCAAGTGATAAAGCCACGATTGCCCTGGCGAATGGAACCGTCGGTACGGGAAGCGGAAGTTATGCCACGCTTCCAACAATCAATGCGGCAAATGAATCAACATTTTCGACCACATTGGGAACATTGACGGATAATTCCGTTACACTGACCACCGGAGCCACGGCGTCAGGTGACCTGACGATTATTCTTGAAAATGCCACGCCGCAGTTTTCCACGGGCACAACCGTTCTGGAAAGCCAGGTCAATTTTAATAACGTACTGGTAAATTCCTCTCCGGTTCCGGAACCAACATCCATCGCGATATTGGGACTTGCCGCCGGGGCAATGTGTCTGCTGGGACGGCGGAAATCTCTACCGATTTCCTGAGGCGATAAACTCCTTCCTCAATCAGCCCCCGGCGGTACATGTACGCCGCCGGGGGCTTTTTATCCTTAATTTTGGGGTCGCGCTTTCGCCAAGATTTTCGGGAATTGAAATATGCCACGTTTACATAAAATACAGGTTCGGAACTTCACGGGCTTCAGCCTGATTGAATTGCTGGTGGTAATTTCAATCATTGCCATTCTCATCGCGATTCTTTTACCAGCCCTGGCGCTGGCAAAAGAAGATGCCAATGCAACAATTTGCCTGTCAAATCAGCGCCAATTGACACTGGCTTTCATCATGTATTCGCAGGAAAATAAAGCTGCTGGAATCCCTCCATCCAGTCCCTATACCGGTTACAACCATAACCAGTATATTTCGCAATTCTGGATGACACCCCTGCTTACGGAATTGAAATCGGATATCAAAACCCAGGCCCTATTGTTCTGTCCCAGTGCCCCGATGACCGCCGCGATTAATGGCTCCGTGGGGTCCGCCAACACTCCCTGGTCCGGCAGTTCCATCCCTGGTGGAGCTTTTGGAGATAGTTACGGATTAACCGACCATGCCACCAATCCGCTTTCGGGGTTCGCATCAAGTTACGGTCTGAACGGCTGGCTTTACGATGTCACTGCTCCCAACGATCCCTATGTCAATAACGTGATCTACTATACCGGGATTGCCAATACCCAGACGGCCGTAAGTTACTTCATTCGCCCGAATAATGTTCCTGCCCCGCCCAGCCATGTTCCGGTTTTCGGTGATTCCATCTGGCACGAAGCGTGGCCCACAGAATTTGATTGGCTGCCCGGTACGAGAACGTATACCACACTGAATCAAGTTAGCAGCCAGACCATTACCAACGCGGGAGACGCCTACCGATTTATGATGGCTCGGTTTTACATCGCGCGCCATAGTGGAAACATCAACATGTCTTATTTTGACGGCCACGCCGCGCCGCTGAAATTAAGCCAATTATTCAACCAGTACTGGCATCGCAACTATAATATTCCATGGAACCGGTTGAACGGGGCGACATGGCCCTGACCCGCCGCGCCCGAATTAGTTACCAAAGTTGTTATTTTTTTGTTTTTTCCGAGGGAGTATTTTTCTGTGAAAATTACTGATCTTATTCTGCTGACGGCTGCCGCGGCCTGCACGTTCACCAGTGCCGCCGGCGCTGTGGCCATTTCGCCGCCGGTCGCTCAGACACCGCCCATGGGCTGGGACAGTTACGACTCTTATGGTGCGTTTGTCAACCAGCAGGAAGTGGAAGCGGCTGCGCTTTATATGTCGCAGAATCTCAAGCAATTTGGATATGATTACATCATCGTTGACTATGACTGGGCATGGACGCAGGCGCAGCAGGGATCCATCGGTTCCGGCACAACCGGATCGGGGTATTTAAATCAGAGCTTTTCAACCAGCAACGGCGTTACAACCGCATCTCCACCGCTGGCCATGAACCAGAACGGGCAACTGCTTCCGGATCCAACGCGCTTTCCATCCTCGATCAACAGCAGTGGACAGGAAGTTGGTTTCACCGCGTTGGCTAATTATGTTCACAGTCTGGGCTTGAAGTTCGGAATTCATATCATGCGCGGCATTCCGCGCCAGGCGGTTTTTGCCAATGATCCCATTGCCGGCTCAAGTTATACCGCCGCCCAGGTTGCCAATACCAACAGCACTGCTCCCTGGCTGAATCAGATGTATGGACTCAATACCAACAGCGCCGGCACTCAGCTAACCGCCGGTGCGCAGGCGTATTACAATTCCATATTCAAAACATACGCCAGTTGGGGTGTTGATTATGTAAAAGTTGATGACATGCTTAGCACCACTTACCACGCGGCGGATGTCGCGGGTATCCAACAAGCGGTGGTTAACAGCGGACGACCGATGGTGATAAGCCTGTCCCCAGGCCCGGCTCCGGTCAATCAGGGGCCGCAATTGCAACAGAATGCCAACATGTGGCGCATGGATAACGACATGTGGGATAACTGGTCGAATGTCAACAGCATATTTTCCCTTGCCAATAGTTGGACGCCGTACCGCAGTACCGGCCACTGGCCTGATGCGGATATGCTGCCGTTAGGTACTTTTGTAAACCCGCCGGTGGGGACCGCCCGCACCAGCAGCCTCACGTACAATCAGCAGCAGACCGTCATAACGCTTTGGTCTATTATCAAATCTCCATTAATTATGGGCGGCGATCTGCCCAGCCTTGCCTCTGATACCGCCACCAGCGCGCTGCTGACCAATGCCGCCATACTGAATGTCGATCAAAACAGTACGAATAATCATCAGGTATCCGATAACGGCAGTCAGACTGTCTGGGAGGCCAATGGTCCAAATTCCCTCAACAAATATGTGGCTTTTTTCAATCGCACCGGTTCTTCGGGAACGGTTGCCGCTGCGTTCACGGACCTGGGTCTGTCGCCCACGGGCACCTATGACATCCGAAATCTCTGGACCGGCGTTGATTTAGGCTCTTATACCGGAAGTTTCTCTGCCAACCTGCCCGATTACGGGTCAGGAATGTATGAAGTCGTGGTACCGGATGTTTCACCCCTGCTGCTTCTGTTTTGCGGGATCGCAGGGGCTTTGGTGCTGCGCGCAAAAAATAAATCTAACCGATTGACTCTCCGACAATTCGCGAAGAAGGAGGTACTTCACTGTGATTAAATCTTTGACTAAGGCCGCCAGTGTTGCCGTTGTGACGATGTTCACTGCCCCGCATGGGGCGCACGCAACGGCGATAACCGTAAATAATTTTTCCTTTGAATCGCCGGCATTAAGCGCCGGCAGTTGGAGCTATGGCACAAATCCAATTCCCGGATGGGGACTGGCGTACGCCAATAACCTTAACGGAAATCCAATTTACGGCGCCACTGATGGCACTCAGGCGTACACGACAGCGCAATATTATTCCATCCCCAACGGCACCCAGGCTATCTACATCAATTATAACGGCGGAGATAACGGCATCTATCAGGATGTCGGAGCTTTGGCACCCGATACAACTTACAATTTGACGGTTTACGCCGGCGAGCGGCTTGATGGCCTCGACGGTGCCTACGCCGGTGTTTCACTCCTTAACGGAACTGATTACCATGGTGCCCCCCTGGCCTTCAACTACCTGCTCCCATCAGAAATGACACCCGGTTACTTTACTCCGCTTTCGCTTAGTTACACCACCGGCAGCAGCGTGTCGGGCGACCTGACAATTTATCTGGATCAGTATCTGCAGGCTCCTTATCTCAATGGCAGCTCGCAAGTCTCGTTTGATAATGTCTCGCTTAACGCAATTTCCGCAGTCACCGGTGCCACCAATGTTCCAGTTCCTGATACACTGTGGCTCTTGGCAACGGGTGCAGCGTCCAGCATCCTCTTGGCGCGACGAAGGCTCACCGGCAACCGTTGATTCTTTTTTAGCCCCCCCTGCACACGGACCAGTGACTTTGACAATACGCTTGACATACGCTTGATGGATGTTGGCCCGACATGTAACATGTACGCCGCCACAGCATGACTCAGAGAAAGTCCAATTTCATTAAGGAGCACTGATGAATCGTCGACATTTTCTCCAACTCACTGCAGCCGCGGCCCTGGCAGCGGCTGCAAGCGATGGCCAACTGCGAGCCGCCGATTCCTTAAGCACTTCCCAGCCGGCCTTCTGGAAACTTGCCCCCACGCCCCCCATGGGCTGGAATAGTTATGATTACTATGGCAGCACGGTCACAGAGGCACAATACTTGGCCAATGCGCAGTATATGCAAAAGCATCTTCTCCAATGCGGTTACCATTATGCCGTCATCGACTATCTCTGGTTCGACCCCACGCAGGCCACGCGCGGAGTTTGGCAGCGCGGCGAGTTGGCGATGGATAAATTCGGGCGGCTGCTGCCGTCGTTGAATAAATTCCCTTCCGCCCGGGGCGGTGTGGGCTTTAAGCCGATCTCGCAGAAAATTCATGCCATGGGGTTAAAGTTCGGATTTCACATCATGCGTGGCATTCCGCGCCAAGCGGTACACGCCAATACACCCATTGAAGGTTCAACCTACACCGCCCGTGATGCCGCTGATATTCACAGCACCTGCCGCTGGAACAAAGATATGTATGGGGTAAAGGGCAATACGCCCGCCGGGCAAGCATATTATGATTCTCTGATCAGACTGTATCATTCCTGGGACACGGAATTTATTAAGGTGGATGATTTGTCCCGCCCCTATCATAAGGATGAAATCCATGCCATTCGCCGGGCCTTAAATAAATTCGGCCCCGGTATTGTGTTCAGCACGTCACCGGGTGCCACTCCGGTTTCCGAAGGCAAAGATATTGAACATAACGCCAACATGTGGCGCATCCGCGATGATTTCTGGGATTCCTGGCCGCTGTTAAATAATATGATCGACCTGGTGGCAGCCTGGAAGGGATTTGCCGGCCCGGGCCACTGGCCGGATTGCGATATGATCTGTCTGGGGCACATTGGAAAAGACGCGGTGGGCGGCCTGCGCATGACGCATTTTACCATGGATGAACAGCGCACCATGATGACCCTTTGGGGCATAGCACCTTCGCCGCTTTTACTGGGGATGGATCTTACACAAATGGATCCCTGGACGCTTTCGTTAATTGCCAACCCGGAAATGCTGGCCATTAACCAGGACACTTTGGGGGCACAAGGCAGGCGCGTCACACAGCATGGCGCACTGGAATCATGGGCGAAAAAACTTCAGAATGGCGATTTGGCCATGGCGATGTTCAATCGCGGAGGAAAAGATGGGCAACCCGGCACCGCAGACTGGTCCGGTTTGGGATTACCTGACCGTGCCGTGGTGCGGGATGTCTGGAATCAGCGTACTTTGGGTGAATTTAACGGCAAAATAATATTGCCCGTCGCCAGTCATGGTGCGCATCTGCTGCGCATCAGCCGACCGGCGTGATAGGCTCGAAATGAATCGTGACGTGATGCTTCCGGGAACGCGCGTTGTTGCGTTTTTGCCGCGGAAATAAAATCGGGGGGCTGGCAGAACCAGCCCCCCAATGTATTGATAGCATAGAAATTAAAAGCCGACTCGACGATTTCCACAGGCGGTTATGCGCCACTTTGCCGCGCTGCGTGCATGCCTGCGGTGCAATTAGGTCGAACCGACCTCACGCCATGGAAATCAGGCCGATTTACGGCGACCAACCAGCAGAAGTCCCAATCCGCCGAGGGCGAGCAGGCCGATGGTTGTCGGTTCGGGTACCGGCGTTTGCACTTCGATGTTGGCAATATTCACCACAGAACCGATCGGAAGCTTGCCATTCAGAATGATTCCGAAGTTCAGGTAGCCGTATTGGTTGGTCTGGAGGTAAGTCTGCTCGCTTTGCGCGATATTGGCGACTCCAACCAGGGAAATGGTATCCGTGTAAAAGCCATTGGCATCCGCTGTGGCGCTGGCAGTGCCGGTTAGCTGATCATAATTGCCGGGATAGTTAATGAGGAACCGGGGTGGGTTTAAATAGGTGGTGCCGGTCGGGATGGTGTATTGAAGGGTAACAGTGCCACCTGAATCGAGCGCGTTAGCCAAGGCGGAAGGCGTTACCGTGGCACCTGTAGTGCCGCCGCCGGTCACGGTGCCAAAATTGTTGCCGTTCGTCGAGGCGACCGTCTCGTAGTTCGAGGCCAAGTTCGCCGACGCCAACCCATTCGGCAGTGTAATTTGCAAAGCGCCGGCCGTTCCCGTCCCGCCCGGCGTGGCGCTGACGACGCCATTAACCGTGCCACCCTCGGTGGGTGAAGAAACAGTGCTGACCGTGCTTACCACCACGCCGGTGGTGCCGCCATTGTTGCCGCTGAAATTAGACCCATTGGTACCAGTGATGAAATCGCCCTGTGTGCTGTAGAGGATGACCGTGTCGGCCTTTACCGCCGAGGACATCAGGCCTACGCCGGCCAACGCTGCCGCACCGGCCATCAGGCCGGCCAGCGGAATGTGGAAACTACTTGAAGATCGCAGAAACATAAGAATTCTCCTTCCAGAGAAACAGAGAAATAACCCAAGTTTCAGCCGCCGGGAAACGCTCCCAGCATCGCCTGCACTTGGTTTTTCAAACAACTTGGCGCAGTGCCTTGCTTTGCGAAATTGCTTAGCACTTTGTGAGGCAACACTGAATTGCCAACGCCCTCAATTGTATACATCCGGGAACCCTCCGCCACTGTGTACAGCGCAGAAATTACTTTCTACAGCGCAAAATTGCTTATTAGTGAATCTTTCGCCTTTTTCGCCCCATTTTCTCCCCTTCTTCCCCAGCATGCGCCCTATTTTCCGTGCCCGTTACGCGTAGCCGCTGTCTTCGGGCCGGCCAAATAGCAGATCAATCAAGGCTTTATCCTGGGGCTGAAAAAACATATAAACATGATCCCCGGTTTGTATCACGGTATCGCCGCGCGGTGCCACTAACTGGTTATCCCGCACAATCAGCATCACGCTGGTACCGGTGGGAAATTCCAGCTCCCGCAGGGCCGCCCCGCATACCGCCGCCGCGGGTTCAATGAAAAATGATCCCAATTGCCCACCCAATGGCCGGGCGGAATTTATTTCCAGCACCGCTTCCGGTGCCGGCTTTTCCTCCTGTCCGAATCCCAGCAGCCGCGTCATCCAGCGGATGGTGGCGCCGGGAATCAAGGTGTTGACCACCACCACAAAAAAGACGATGGTAAAGACTCGCTGCGCGCCAGGCAGATGGGCCATCATGGGAAATGTCGCAAGAATAATCGGCACCGCTCCGCGTAAACCACACCAGCCGATATAGAATGTCTCGGCAATGGAAAATCGCAGGGGAAGCAGGCACACCGCTGTCGCCACGGGCCGCGCCACCAGCGCCAAAACAAACGCGATGCCCAATCCAAGGCCCGCCACATGCGCCAACTGTGCCGGCAAAATCAAAAGCCCCAGCATTAAAAACATCCCAATTTGCCCCAGCCACGCCAGCGCTGAATGCACCCGCAGCAAACCGCTGCGAAATGGCAGACTGGATGCGTCCATGAATAATGCGGTCGCATACACGGCCAGAAATCCGCTGCCTTCCAAAATGGTCGCTGAACCATACGACAAAATCGCCATGGCCAAAGTAAACGCCGGAATTAAGCCCGTGCTGGGCAGCGGCATGCGGCGAAGAATATACCGTGCCAAAAGTCCCAGCATCGCTCCCACCACCCCACCTACAATCAACTGAATCGGAACCTGCAACAGCAACCAGCCGATCGCCGGATGTTGATGCGAAAGTATTTCAATAACCATGGTGGTGAGAATGGCAGCCATGGGATCGTTAATACAGGATTCCACTTCCAGCAATCGCGATAATCTCGGCTTGATGCGCAAGCGCCCGGCATGCAACACTGAAAACACCGCCGCCGCATCCGTCGAAGATACGACCGCTCCAATGAGCATGGCTTCGGGCCAGTTCAAACCCATGACATGCCCCGCTAAGGCTATAATAACTGCGGTCAACGCCACGCCCACGGTTGCCAGCAGCGATGCCGGCAGTAGGACGGCCTTAACCGCTGCAGGCGGGGTCGTCAGGCCCCCTTCAAACAGAATTAAAATCAGCGCCACCGTCCCCAGACGAAATGCAAAATGGAAATTCTGAAAATGAATTCCGGCAAAGCCCTGAGGGCCGGCCAACATGCCCAGCACCAGCAGCAACAGCACCGCCGGAATACCCACCCGATCCGCAGCGCGGTTGGACAACACCGCGATGAGACTCAAAATTCCAAACACGGCCAGCAAAGCTGCAGTCTCCAGCGGTTCACTGGTAACGCTGTGGGACGCAAAGATATGCAGATGATGTATGACTGGTGCCATGACCACCATCGTATACATATCCGGAAAATCCGTATACTCCCGTGCGGCTGTGAACGCAAAATATTCAGCCTATCCGCGCCCGTCGTTCACCCGGAAAGTGCCCCGTAGCTCAATGCGGCAGCGTTGAGTTTTCCGCGAAGCGCATTTCCATGACACGATGCCCTCCGCCCGTCACGATTGATACAATGCGTGCCGAATTGGAGCGGGTCTTTTCCCGCCGCCCCATCCCGCATCCAACCGCGACGCCGCCGCGTCGGGCTAATATGCGCCACCGGCACGGCGCGTGCCGGGCACCACCAACTCGGCCGGGCGTGGCAATTTTTCCGGGCGGGGAAAAAAAGCCGCCTTTTCAAAGGAATGCTGAAGCCCACCGGGATAAACCCGGTGGCTCGCCGGTCGAGTTGATGCGGGGTGCCCGAAAATATTGCCACGCCCACTCGCCCGCCACACGGATGCCGGATTCGCCAAATTCCGTTTTTGTCGCTAGGATAAGTGTTTTAAGGAGCCGATATGGCACGAGAAAATATGGAGGCTCTTGTGGCCTCGCTGGAGGCGCGGGTTCAAAGCATCCGCGACTCTCTTTGACGTTGCGGAAAAGCGCCGCCAATTGAAAACTTTGGAACAGCGGATGGAGGCACCGGATTTCTGGAATCATCAGGATCAGGCGCGTAAAACCATTCGTGAATTTAAAACGCTGAAACTCATCCTGGATCCCCTGGATGAGGTTGAAAAAGCACTGGGAGATATTCCGGTCATGCTGGAAATGGGTACCGAGGACCCGGCCCTGCTGGAAGAAGCTGACCAGGCGATAACAACTGCCACACAACGGGTGGATCAACTGGAATTGCAATCTTTGTATGTCGGTCCGCACGATCCCAGCGATTGCTTTATTCAGATTCATGCCGGGGCCGGAGGCACGGAAGCCTGTGACTGGGCGGATATGCTGCTACGCATGTATTTGCGCTATTTTGAACGCCGCGGGTGGGACATCAGCGAGGTGGATCGCCTGGACGGGGAGCAGGCGGGCATCCGGCGCATTACGCTGCTGGTGAAGGGGCCGTATGCCACGGGGAATATGAATTGCGAAGTGGGTGTGCACCGTCTGGTGCGGATCAGCCCCTATGACGCCAACGCACGGCGGCACACCAGCTTTGCCAGCGTGGATGTTACACCGGTATTTGAAGGTGCGGACAAGGAGTTGGAAATCCCCGAAGCGGATATGGAAATTATCGCGTTTGTCCGGGCCAGCGGTCCAGGCGGACAAAACGTCAATAAGGTGGCTTCAGCCATCCGGATCACGCATAAGCCCACCGGCATTCAGGTGGTTTGTACCAGCGAAAGATCACAGGTGCAGAATCGATCCCTGGCGCTGGAAATCATGAAAGCCCGCATTAACAAACTCGAAGAAGCCAAACGGGACGCGGAATTGGCCCGGCTCTATGGCGAAAAGGGAGAAATTGCTTTTGGCTCGCAAATCCGCAGTTATGTTCTTGATGACCGCCGCGTGAAGGATCATCGCAACGGATATGAAGTATTCCAGCCGGACCGCGTGCTGGATGGCGAGGTGCAGCCATTTATTGATGCGCAGTTACGCCATCAGGCCCAGCAGCGGAAACTTCAGGCCGCGGCCGGGCGCAACGACGGTTAAACAGACGCGACAAAACGCCCGGGCTTCTATTGACATTTCGATTTTTAGCGAATCCCGCGGCAATGATACACGCCGCCGGGGGGCATGTTGAAGGCTACAAACTGAAAAGATACGTGTTCAAAAATTGATTTATAGAAATTCAGATAATACAGCGGCACTTCCGTAATATTACTGAAAATTCCGTCCGGACGGAGATATTTTTTTACTGCGGCAAACATAGAGTTTCGTACCGATCCCGGAAGACTGGGAGTACCCAGTCCGCTGACAAAACAATCCACGCCATGCTGTGCAATGCCCTGATCATTAAGAATGGAATCCAGATGGCTGACATCCGCCTGGAGAATCCGTACATTGGCGCTGGAAGGAAATCGATTATTAAGGACACGCACAAAATCCGGATCGCGTTCCAACGCCAGGAATTGGGTTCGTGCCTCCAGTCGCTTGACAATTTCCGCTGTAATCGGGCCGGTGCCGGCACCAAGTTCCACAATACATCGTGCGGAGCTGAAATTCGCCTGGCGAATGCCGGCTCTGGCCATAAACCGGCTCGATGGCCAAACCGACGCGATGCGTGTACCGTGGCGAAAAAATTTCTGCAAAAACAAAAGATTATGACTTATTTTCGCAGGCTCAACGGGTAGTGCCCGTGACGGCTGGTCATCGGAGGATCGGTAATTATCAGTAAGACCGTTCGATTCATTCACGTTGGCTACCCTATATGCAATGACAAAAAAACAAAAAGTCTGAAAAAAAGCCCGGCAGGGATCAACCTGCCGGGCCTTTGAATGACTATTTATGCGCCGAGAAATTTTTAATTATTTCCAGCCGGGACAGGCACGGTCTGCGGCGGATTTCCCATCATGTCCGGAGTCTGAGACGACGGCACCAGATGGGTTGAATTTCCCGATGGCGCAACCTGCTCAGATGCCGGTACATACGGATTGTACTTTAATTTTACCGGCAGAATAAAGATATCCACCCGTCGATTCAGCGGATTACCGCGATGGTGCGGGGCATTGGCTGCGATCGGATGGGTCTTGCCCCAGCCGGCAACCTGCATTCTGCGATCGATCACACCGTCACGCTTCAGGATAGACATAACCGATATCGCCCGATTCGTAGAAAGATACCAGTTGGTCGGGTTCATGCCCGAGTTGCGGTTTCGGCGAATTGGCACGTCATCGGTATTACCTACAATTCGGATTTCATTATCCGATATGCCGGACATATCAAGAATTTGTGCAAATTCACCCAACGCCCGTTTCGCGTCGGGGCGAACTTCCGTGCTGCCCAGTGCAAACAACAGATCGCTTTTAAATCGCAGCAGCCCCAGCTTCTTGTTGTATGCCAAAAGATTCGGATATTGTTCCGCCAGACGTTCTAAGGCGCTATTGACCGATTCGGGCAAGCGCGGTGCGCCGCCGGCCAAGGCCAGGAGACGATTATACTGACCGCGTAATTTGGCCAACCGTTCCTTGAGTGCCGCGATTTCACTTTGCAGTGCGGATGTGCCGCCCCCCTGCGTCTGCAGGAGTTGCTGATCTTCAGCTAATTTCTGTTTCAGGGATGAAATTTCTCCGCGAAGACGGAGCAATTCATTTTGATCTGCCGCCAACTGAGATTTGGCCTGATCAAAGGCGGTCTGCAAACGCTGATACTGGTCTTCCGAAACACACCCCGTCAAGCCCAGCAGCCCTGCGGTTAAACCCGCCAGGAGTGTGGTCGTCATTAATTTACGCTTCAAGGACTTATTCATAGGCTTTTTCTCCAGAGGCTTCCATTATTCGACACTTCACATCAACCCATAGTTTCAGCGAATGGGTTGAAATAGTAAAGGGCAAAAAAAATACATCGAGGGAATGGAAGACTCGCGGCGTTCATGCTGCCCGGGCCTCCATGCCCTTTCACTACACTTCGTAACGCTCCACGGCCGGATCCATTGCTGCGCCGGACCCAACTGAGGCACATACAATCAATCCGACGCCTTGCCGGCCAAATATCCAGCTCCGGCCAAGAGGGCCGCGATAACAACCAGAAACGCGATAAACATCCACACATTTTTGGCCAGGAACGGCACCCACGTGGGTATAAATCCCTGGAACGCGGCAGCCGCCGCCACCAGGGTCAGCGCCATAACAAATGCCGCTCCCAGCGCTAAGCCGCCAAAGAGACCCGACGAAGCATCCGGGGCTTCAAACATGGGGGCATACATGGGAGTGGGTGACGTTGCCATCACCGGAGAGGATGTTTTTTCCGCATTTGCCGCACCGGCAGCCACGGCAATGCCGGAATCCGAAGACGCCGGCGCACCGGAGGCCGTGGCACCGCCGGGCTGATCAAATATTCCCGAAGATGATCCAACCCCGGACTGACCGGCAACGGAATGATCACCGGGATAAATTTCTTCCAGCAGTTCGGCCCCCAAGCTGGTGTTATCACTTTCGCGCGTCAAATCCAGCAAGCCTGAGCCGCTGCCTACAGAATCCAATCCCGAGGGGGATATGGATTCATCCAACGGAGATGAAATTTGCGTTTGCGCGCTGGCATCCGTGGGTTTAACTTCGCTTTCATCAAATACTTTTACCGGCTTTTTACCAGGAGCGGGCGATTGCAGCGGAAGGCCAGTATCGGCTTTGCCCGGTGCTTTTCCAAAAGAAGATTGCCCAGATAATGAGCCACCCGCAAACGAACCCGCCGATGTGCCACCCGCTGTAGCGTCACTGGCATTCATAATCGGATTGCCGGTGCCGGATAACGGAGCCAGGTCGATCATGCCTTCCTCCAGCGATCCGCCCTGCAGATCACCGGCCAGGCGATCCACCTGATCGACCTTAAACATGATACGATTGCCGTCACGAAATTCGCGGAGTTTATTTTTCTCCACGAGTTCCTTGATTTTGTCCTCGGGCATATTCAGCTTAGCCGCTGTTTCTTCGGAGCTGTAAAACATTTTCGCCATGAGCGACTCCTCATTATGACGCCGTCACCTAGTACTGCCTACCTAGTCTACCAGAAGGCAGAGCCTTTTCAATCGTTTTCATGAATCAGCGGATCAGCATCATAAAATTGCACGCTTTCCGCGATATTCCTTTAACGCTGCCCTAACGCCTTTCCTGCCGAAACCATCGCTTTTACCTGAGCCGGTGTCGGCGGCAAATTATTAAAATCCTTGAGTTTTAAATCCGCTCGGAAATCCCGGCTCGCCATCAACTGAATGCGCGATTGCGAACCGACAAATCGATATACGGCCATGACACCCGTCCGCGTGTTCACCAGCACCACGCCCCATCGCGCAGCGGATATCTGCGTCGGCACGATTCGGATGTTCTGCTGCACGGAAGCATTATGTGCAACGGTGGGTTTAACCAACGGAGCCGCCATGACCACATTACCCGCGTCCGCCGAATCTGATTTTACATGGCTCCAGACCAGCACGATAGCATTAACAGCAAGCCCGGCACCGATAAGCCACAAGGCTGAAGATAAGGAACCACGAAAATGAACTGATCTCTGATTCATTAACTATCCATAGTAAGCCAAGCCCCGCCGGTTCCGCAAGGGCAATCTTATTTTTTTTCACAATTTTTAATCCTCGCGCGCACGGGAATCCACCCCCGCGGATGATCAAGGCTGAAAGTCCAAACTGAATATTGCGTGTCCGTTTTATCCACGTCGGCGTAATCCGAGGTTCCGCAGCATCGGAAGGAATTAATATCCTGGGTGCATCGCAAGGGGGTTTAGCCCCGCTCATCCTGTGCTAAATAATATCCAGAGGCCGCAACGGCCGCCGCGAGATCCGCCACGCTATCGCGGGGGAACACGGCCAACGCCCGCGCCAGGCCGACCGGGTCGCTGCGGAAGTTTGGCTGCTCACAAAGTAGCGCGGCAAACTCAATAAGCAGGGGGCGGCCCAGCGAAAAAACATCGTACGAATCCGGCGATTCGTTGGCGCGGATGATCTCTGGAGCGACGGATGCGAGGCTCGCCATGGCACGCCGCACGGCGAGGGCTGCAGGCGCGGAATAAGGTTTGAACGGGGGCAATTCCGCGAGGAATTCCAAATCCGGGCAGACTCTGCGGTTTCGCGCGGCGATTTTCTTGACCCAAAGCAGGGAAAATGGACCCCCGATTGCAATCAGTAGACCCAGAGAAATGCATGCGGGTATCAGTGCGGATCCCCAGGGCTTAATGGCTCGTAACCCAAACGGCGCGACCAGCATCGCCATCACTGCGACGAAAATAGCAAGCAAGATAAGTGTATTCCGGCCTCCGCGCCGGTCCCAGAGGGGAACAAACTCGCCGGATGAGACCAGTCTCTCCCTGGTCAGCGAGTTTCCCAAGTCACCGCGAGAATCA
>JAKBCC010000207.1 GCA_021808105.1 Planctomycetota bacterium | reverse complement strand
CGCTTAGCGTCCCCTGTTTTCCGCCGACAATCTGATAGTGGACGCTTTGTTTCGGCCACGGATTGCTTAGCCGCAGGGGCCGGCCCGCGTTACTGATGATTTGTACATACGCGACATGCCCGGCCCGCATTTCGCTGGAAATAAGAAAATTGCCGCAGGCCAGCAGGTTGCCGAACCGGGCGTCACGATTCTGCGGCCAATCCGGAAACAGGCGGATGTTTTTCTGATAGCTTTGAACCAGCATGGCGCACAGCGTTACGGGCACAGTGGCTTCATTTTCAATACCGCCGTTGTGAATGTTATATGCGAAGTTGGGAAACGCATTGTGCTGCACGAATGTATGCAGGTGACGCATGATGTTTTCCGGGTTATAGCCCACATCGGCGGCAGCGGGGTAAAAGCTGGAAGAATCATTGGCGTCGTACCAGATTCGCATAAGTTCGGTGGTGTCACGGCCGGCCTTCAACATGCGTGGCGAGCTTTCCAGGCCAATCTGCCAGCCGGGAAACACCGCCTGAAGTGAATCCATCCCGGCACTGGAACTGGTAACAACCGCCCGCTTGCGGGGGCCAAAACGCAAGGCATAGTTCCGATTGGCCCAGCCTGTGCCCTTTTGTGCGAAGCGCAGCACCAGCTTGCCGCGGGTGCGCCGGGTGCCCAATAAATCCGTAAGCGTGCGCGCGGGCGGTGAAACGTAAATTTCATTGACCTTCGAAGGCGATGCGACAGGCAGGGGGCTTAAATGCGCCAGAATATCCGCCCAGTGCCGACGTTGGGCCGCGCTTTTATGCAATTGGCGGCTCATGGGAATCAGATTCTGATACAGCAGATGAATAAAAGCCAAATCGACGGCCGGGTTCACGTCATTGCGGTGAAAGCCCTCATCGGCAGCATCGTTGACATCTACATACAATCCATTCTGCAACTTCAGATAATGATCCCAGAAATCCGCGACGCCCGTCAGATAGGGCCAGATTTTTTTGGCATACGCAGCTTTACGCGTGTACCGCCAGCGTTGAATGCAGTCCACAGCCGCGAAAACCGCACCGCATTTCTGCCCCAGAAAATGGGATGGATCATCGCTCCAGCCGGGCACGGGCGTCATCTGTGTGAAGTAGTACAATCCGTGCTGACCATACTGCTTTGCAATGGCGCGGCCCCGCGGCATCCAGTTCAGCAGAATGGAATCGTAATTATCCGCAAGCGCAGCGTGATTGGTCGGACATGCCGCCCAGAAGGGCGCTTCAAAGTTGTAGTCCAACGTGTAATCCCCCTGCCAGCCCATCATGCGGGAGGTAATAAAGTTACCCCACAAACCCGGCGCCGTATCGCCCGGCTCGCTGCAGCACGCCAGAACATAAAGCGAGCCATACCATTGATTTTCAAGAAGCTTATCCGGTATTTCAATGAAGGATCGCGACCAAAATTTATTCCACCAGCGCGTGTGCCGGGCGTAAAGTCGCGACAGGCCCCGCCCATCAGCGGATTGAATCAGTTGCGTGGCGGCGGCTTGATACTCAGCAGTTTGATGATCATCCACAGCGGCCACCAGCAAATCAACCGCACTATCGGCAGGAATGGTGAACGTAAGTGTTCCCCGCTTTTGCGTGGGAATCGCGCCCAATACACGCTGCATGACAATGCCTTGGGGGCCGCAGCCATTAAACGGCAAGTGGCTATCGCCCGTATGAATGGATCCCTTATCTGCACCCATGACTTCGGGGGCAGTTGGAAAAGCTGTGGTAGTGCCGGCACGGCGGCCATTGATATAAATTGTTAGAGCGCGGCCATCATAGCTTGCGGCAAGATGGACCCACTGATTGATCGGCAGGCGCTTAGTGGAAGTAACGGCTGTGCGATTTAATTTAGCTTCAAAACAACCGCCCTTAAGTCGCAGGCTGAACCCGCGATGATAGGGAAAGCGGCGCGGCCAATACGGATTGGCCATGGCGGTAAAGATAAAGCTGTTCTCATTAGGTTTTGTGACATCCACCCAGGCCGAGATGGCAAATTGCCGTTGGGGAATTCTCAACACACCCAGGCGGATCATCCCGCGCTGTGAACCGGTAAAACTGCCGGCTGCGCCATGTGGAGATGACACGACCGACGCCTGCAGAATCGCATGTGGAGGAAGTATGTGAAGATGCCAAGTTGCAAAAACAGCGCTTTTTGGAGGTAGCCCATCACGGGTTTCCGCCCGGCGAAATAACGTGACCTTCGCGATGCGCCCGGCAAACGCAAAAGAGGAATTCACAGGCTTTTGCCCGCGCGAATCAGCCCCCATTTTCACCCGATTGCCCAGATACACCTGCACCGAATCCGGCGCCACATGCAGCGCGGAAAAATCTTTCCCGTGTAATCGAATCGCTTGAATGCCCGGCGTATTCCACGCATCAAGCAAGGTGGATTGAATTGTCAACTTCTGGCCGCCGAGGTTCCGCATTTGCAGCACCATCAGATTGTGCCTGGGGGTCACCCAGGATTTTATTGCCAGCGCGGCATGGCTGGAACGCAGGGTTCCGGTGATGGTGCCAGGCCCGATATTTTCCCGCAGGGACATTTCCCCGCCGCGCAACGCGGGAATATTCAACGCCAGATGCGCCAGCGGCATCATGCGGCCGCGCAGTACACCATAAAAATCTGTTTTTCCGAAGTAAAATATCGGCTGATTTGCATATCGCCCGCCCATGACCACACCCAGATCACCATTGCCGATCAGGGGGCCGCCGGGCATGGTCCGATTGGGCGTATAATTAATGCGCCCTTTAAATGAACCGTGAATTCCAGCTACGATTTTCAGGGCGGTTGTGACAACATCAGGCGGTCCAATAGATTGGCCATTTGCTAACGCCGCCGAAAATAAAATAGATAAGGCTGTACAACGTGTCAGACACCGGTGCCAACAATTTGCCATCCGGAAACTCCTGTTAGTACCTCAGGGCGAAGTACGGACCCAACTTGAACACGCATTAAGGAGTATACTTGTATAAAGCGTTGGCTGGCAACCGCCCGATGGCGGGTCATGGAATGGAGTTTCCGCATGGCCGTACAGGTTGAACTGAAACGAATCATCATTTCCGAAACGTCTGATCAGCAGTTTATTTTCCTGAAGGAGGTCGATGGGCCGCGGACCTTGCCCATTCTGATTGGCTCCGCTGAAGCCCTGGCGATTGACCATCGGCTGAAGGGCACCGCGTTTCCCCGCCCGCAAACCCATCAGTTGCTTTCCAGCGTCATTGACCAACTCGGCGGTAAACTCGAACGCATTGTTATCAGTGATTTGCAGGATCACACGTTTTTTGCCCGGCTGATTATCCGGCACAACGGGCACAGCATTGAAGTTGACAGCCGCCCCAGCGATGCCATCGCCTTAGGTGTCGCCAATCAGGTGCCTATTTTCGTCGCCGAACATGTACTGGATGAAGTCGGTGGAGAGAGTCCGACGTAAATGTGCGCATAATTATTGATATTTCTTCGGGTGTAACGCGCATAACCATTTGCAAATTGGATCATCAGGCGGTAATTTCTCCGGCATTGCTTTTTTGCGGAGAAAATAATTTATGCGCTTGTCACATACCACCATCTTCACGCGTCGCTTTTTAACAGTTTTTCTTCCTGCCATGCTCGCGTTAGTCATGTTGCAGGCGGCTGGAGCAACCGCACAGACGGCACCTCGTAGCTACAACGTGCGCCAGTTCGGGGCAGCAGGGAATGGGAAACATCTGGATAGTCCGGCCATTAACCGTGCCATCGCAGCCTGCAACGCCCACGGCGGCGGCACGGTTGAAATACCCGCTGGAATTTATTTATGCGGCAGCATTCATCTAAAAAGCAATATTGATTTGCATTTGCA
>JAKBCC010000068.1 GCA_021808105.1 Planctomycetota bacterium | reverse complement strand
GTTCTGTCTCGCGTCAGCGGGTGTGGCAATTTTTCCGGGCACCCCGCATCAACTCGACCGGCGAGCCGCCGGGTTTATCCCGGTGGGCTTCAGCATTCCTGTGAAAAGGCGGCTTTTTTACCCCGCCCGGAAAAATTGCCACGCCCCAGTGCGTGGAGCGGAGGTGAGCCACATGACAATTCATTCCGGGCACAGTACAGTTGTGAGAGCTTAACGGACCGCCATTTTAGCTGCGGTATCTACGGTATTAGCCCGGCGTAAAAACAGGCGGACGGGGTAGCTGCGTTCAAGGTCAGAAGGAGCGGTGAAATGTCTGTTATTGAAGAAAATCTCAAACAACTGGGAATTGTCCTGCCCGCCGCGCCCAAACCGGTGGCGGCGTATGTGCCCTGTGTGGAGGCCGGGGGATTGGTATATGTCAGCGGGCAATTGCCCAGCCGCGACGGCAAGGTGGTGTATTGCGGTTCTGTGCCTGCGGCCATGGATATTTCAACCGCCAGAGAAGCTGCGCGGCTGGCCACACTTAATGCTCTGGCCGTGGTGCGCGACGCGGTCAACGCCGACTGGAGTCGTATCATCCGGATTGTTCGGCTGGGCGTATTTGTGCAAAGCGATCCGGGATTTGATCAGCAACCGCAGGTCGCCAATGGTGCCAGCGATCTGCTGCTTTCCATTTTTGGCGAAGCCGGCCGTCATGCACGGGCCGCCGTCGGAGCCGCGGCCTTACCCTTAAACGCGGTAGTGGAAGTAGAATTACTGGTCCAGATAAAGCCCGCTTAAAGCTTCGATTTGACACTTTATTTGACACTGGGGCATTAGGCGTCTAGCATTTTCCAGTCGCAACTAAGTAATGGCGGCGAAGACTTTTGGAGAACGTGGCTATGGCCGGTGAAAATGTTTTAACGCTCACGGATGAAAACTTTCAACAGCAAGTTTTGGACAACAGCGAACCCGTGCTGGTGGATTTCTGGGCCGAGTGGTGCGGTCCCTGCCGCATGTTGGCCCCGACCATTGAAAAAATTGCGACGGAATATAAAGGCAAGGTGAAAGTCGGTAAGGTGGATACTGATGCCAACCGCAATACGGCCATGAAGTTTAATATCAGCGCGATTCCAACAGTGATTCTGTTTAATAAAGGCCAGATCGCGAAGAAATTTGTCGGATTGCAGCCGGAACGCGAATTCAAAGCGGCCCTGGATTCCCTGGCCGCCCAATAAAGGCTGCGGCGGTAATTAGCGAAGCAATCGAATGACTCTTGACGCAGACGCTTGCGGGCTGCTATGCTTTAGCTCGTTCAAACTCAAAGGGTGATGGAGTTCACCTGAACCGTTCCGGTTTTCCGGAACTGATGACTCCTGGCGAATGATGTCGTCGGGAGTATTGTTGTAACCTCGGCGGAGATAATCCATCGGGGTTTTTTTGTTTGCGTGCTCCGTGGCAGGGAATATGGCGTGAAAAAAAATGAGCTTTTAATCTGGTTATCCATCGGTTTATTCGGCTTTTTGGGGGCGATGGCGCGGTATGGGATCAGCCGGTTGTGCGGTCGATATGCTGCATTGTTTCCGTTTGGCACATTTTTCATCAATATCAGCGGATGTTTTATTCTTGGATGGTTCATGACCTGGGCGCAGCCGCGGATGAATATTCCCGATCCGATTCGTCTGGGTATTGCGGTGGGCTTTGTTGGAGCCTACACGACGTTTTCAACCTATATGTTTGAATCGGATCGAATGCTAAGCGAAGGGCAGGCATTGCGGGGGATGCTCTATATTGTCAGCAGTATCGTGATCGGACTGATCGCGGTACGCCTGGGCGTTATACTGGGTCAGCGAATGAGTTAATGACCCACGGACATGGGCGGATAAACAGATGATTGGCGAAAAGGTACTTCTGCGGATCTATATGCGAAGTGCGGATCTTTATCACTTCACTCCGGCGTATGAGCGTGTCGTGCAGGAAGCGTCCAAGCGTAAACTTTCGGGCATAACGGTGTTGCGAGGTATCCTGGGCTTTGGGTCCCGCGGGCTGGTCAGTCACAGCGAATTCAAACTCGTCGGAGATTCGCCGGTGATTGTCGAGTGCGTGGATGACGGCGAAAAACTCGTGGCGTTTCTGAGCGACATTACCGCAAATTTAATCCGCCACGGCCTGATTACTCTGGAACGAGCCGGGGTAATCATGCACCGCAACGGTGAAGACAGCGCCTGCAAGCAGCCTCAACTCTTAAGCGGAATTAAACCCTTAAGCACATTGCCTGATATTCAAGGGGTATTGAACATGCACACGGATTCCACCGGCGTTTTGTTGCGGATATTCATTGGTGAATCTGACAGCTTTGAACGCCAACCGCTTCACGAGGCCATCGTTAAGAAAGCCCGCGAACTGGGCATCAGCGGGGCCACCGTGTTGCAAGGCTCGATGGGGTTTGGTGCCAACAGTGTGATCCATAATGATCGTGTGCTGGCAATGTCCTCCGACCTGCCGATTGTCATTGAAATTGTGGACGCCCGCGACAAAATTGAAAAATTACTGCCATTTCTGGACACCATGGTGCGGGATGGCATGATCACGATGGAAGAGGTTCGCATTGTCATGTATCGCCATAATCCTGCCGATGAAGCGAAGAAAACCGCACCGTAAATTATTTTCACTCAAGAGTACCCCTGTTAAGCCCCCGCGCGGGATCGCTTCCGCTGGATACTGATTTAATACTGCCCAATACTGCCCAATACTGATTTATACTGCATAATACTATTGCCACTGTTAATGTCGGCAAACACAGGAGTTGTACGTGCCTCAATATGCTCCAGGTAAACGTTTTGTGGTAGGGTGCGTTTCTTATCTGAATTCCAAGCCGCTGATTGATCCGCTGGTGGATCGGCCGGACGTGGAAGTGCACTTCGCGGTTCCCGCGCGGCTGGTGGACCTGATGGCCGCCCGGCAAGTGGATGCGGCCCTCATGCCGATCGTCGATTATCAAAATTGCCCGGTACCAGTGATACTTTCCCCGGGCGGTGCGATCTGTTGTAACGGGCCAACCCTGACGGTGCGGATTTTTTCCAAAGTGCCCGCGCATGAAATAACGCATCTGTATGCCGATACCGACAGCCACACCAGTGTTATTCTGGCACAGGTAATTTTGCGGGAACTTTATAACCGCGCTCCCGAACTATTGCCCGCCAATATGTACGACCCGCCGCCGGCTGATGCACAAACGCTACTACTAATCGGTGATAAGGTGGTCAACGGGGCGCCGGCGGAAAAAGATTATCCATTTCAACTTGACCTGGGCGAGCAATGGAAATTGCTGACGGGCCTGCCGTTTGTTTTCGCCATGTGGATGATGCCCCTGGATAATGCGGATGCTGCGCTGGCCCAACTTTTAGCTGACGCCCGGCGTCGCGGCGGGGAAATAACCGATCATCTCGTGGCTAAATATGCGGATGAAAAGCACTGGCCGGCGGATTTGGCCCGGCGCTATTTCACTGAATACCTCCAGTATGTCGTCACGCCTGAATGCCGAATGGGAATCGAAAAGTTCTTTGAACTTGCCGCCCGGCATCGATTGCTGCGCATGCATCGCCCAATTCGCTATATGACATAACACTGTCCTTGCGAAAAGTGTCCTTAGCTCAATGCGGTAGCGTTGAGTTTGACGCGAAATGCGGCTCAGTGGCACGACAAGCCCCAGCCCGTCGCGATTGGTGCAACTCGTGCCGGATCGGAGTGCGGATAATCCCCGGAGCCGCGTTCCGCATCCAACCACGACGCTTCCGCGTCGGGCTAACGGTTGTCTTTCGTGCGGCGATTGGGCGTGTACTATTAGCGGTAGCGTTGAGTTCGACACGGAATATTGTTTGGTTCAATGCAGTCGTTCTCCCCCGTCACGCCGAATCCGAGATAATCGAGCTACCGGATCGTTCAGGGCGACGTTCGGTGAGAAGCCAGCCGAACACTTTGAAAAACCATTGCCAGACCCATCGCGCTGTAGACTCCGACGATCCATCCGACAGTGCTTGCACGCAGTGCGTTATGACAAGCCAGCGTGACAATCGGGGCGGGAAATAACGCCACCCAGGACCCCCACGGGCCCCCGACCAGCCACGGGAAGTTTGCCGCCTGAATCAGGGCAATCCCCGGTGGCAGCAGAAATAGTCCAGCCGCCACACCGAGACTCACGATTCGGCCCACAGCGCGGCACCCGGTGCTCCACACGCTTACGCCAAGTGTAAAAATGGCAAACGCGATTTGTATGGCGGATACGTTAATCAGCATGTGAACGGAAGTATGGTTTAGCCAGGCGGCCGTAATCAGCATGGGCACAGCCGCTGCTAACAGCGCAAGCCCATGCCCGAATACCACGAGTCTTCCCTTGTCACCGCGTGCCATTGCAACACGGGAAAGCAGCACCGGAAACAGAACAAATAGACACATCGTCAGGGCCGTGTTGGCATACAACCACGCATGATTCCAGGCTGGTCCCGTGACTGTTTGGCTGGTCCACCGCCATCCTGCCGCTGCCGCCGCAAGGCCCAGCCACGCGGTTCCTGCGCCCAGTATGGCCGCGGTCAGAATGGATGAAGATATCTTCACTTGATAATCTCGAATGGAATCCACGATTTTGCTCACTTCAGTGGAACGCGATTCACTGGCTCAATGTCTGGAAGCGGCGCAGCCACCGGTTCAACGCCAAACAGCATGGGCTGGCGGGGAAGCCTCTGACAATTCGGACAGTACCAGCTCCATAAGCCATCGCGGCCACAGCGTTCGGCGAGAATATTGGTGCCACAACGTCCGCACGGTTCGCCCGCCCGATCATACACATTTCCCGGCAAATCGCGCGCACCACGCCCTTCCAAAGATGCCCGGCACAGGACATCGCCTCTTCGCCGAGCGGTGACCAATATTTCCCGCATCCGCCGGGAGTCAATGCTACCAATGCGCGCCGCGGGGTGAATCCCCCCGGCAAAAAGCATTTCGCATTTGGTCTGATTGCTGATACCGGCAACCACAGATTCATCCATAATTGCCTGCGAAATCGTCTTGTCACCCGCCAGCACGCGCACACGCTTTTCCCATATTTCATCGGTGAGGAATTCATCCGACAACTTGGGACCCAAGCCAGTCAGCGAGGGATGGCGATAAAGTTTCTCGGTGGGCAAGACCAGTAACAGGGGACGCCCTGAAAGTGTCAGGCATCCGCCGTTTTCAAGCATAATGCGTAATAAGGGCCGCCGGCCGATATCTTTAGATAAAGGGGAAATATTATCCAGCCAGTCTGGCACCACAGGTTTATCAGCATCTGTCCACTGGGCGCTCCAGCGCCAACGCCTCAACGGATAAATCGCCCAGCTTACGCCATGGCTGAAATTCCACAGCAGCCAGCGGCCCTGGGAATAAATTTGATTGATGCGTTTGCCGGAGCAGTGTTTGAGAAGCACATTGGCCTGCCAGCGATGGGTGGGCACGTCGATACGATCCACCCACTGACGGCCGGCAAGGGCCGAGAGGCGAAAAGACAGTGCGTCAACTTCAGGCCCCTCCATAAGGCTTTATCCTCCGGTTGCTTCACGCAGGCATTTGCCAATGTCCGCCGGCGAATCGGCAACACGAATACCGGCATCCCGCATGGCCGCGATTTTACTTTCAGCCGTGCCCTCGCCGCCGCTGATAATGGCTCCGGCGTGGCCCATGCGCTTTCCCGGGGGTGCGGTGCGGCCCGCGATAAAGCCCACCATCGGCTTGGTAACCGATTTTTTGACGTACGCTGCGGCAGCTTCCTCTGCCGCCCCACCAATTTCACCAATCATAACGATGGCATCAGTTAATGGATCAGCTTGGAATAACTGAAGAACATCAATAAAGTCCATGCCCTTGACCGGATCACCGCCAATGCCTACACACGTACTTTGGCTCCAGCCAAGTTCCGAGGTTTGCCAGACGGCTTCATAGGTCAACGTACCGGAACGGCTGACAATGCCAACCGATCTTTTTCCTTTTTGCGCGGGGGTGTGAATATAACCGGGCATGATGCCGATTTTACATTCGCCCGGTGTGATTACGCCGGGACAATTCGGGCCGACCAGCTTTACGGAATCGCCAAAATCCGCGAGATACTTTTTAGCCTTCACCATATCCAGAACCGGAATGCCCTCGGTGATGGCCACGATCAGTTTGATCCCCGCGGCAGCCGCTTCGCAAATGGCATCGGCGGCAAAGGGCGGTGGCACAAAAATCATCGTGGCATCGGCACCGGTGGCCCGCACCGCCTGATCCACCGTATCAAATACGGGCAAACCGTTGGTATCTTTCGTGCCGCCCTTGCCGGGGCTGGTGCCCCCTACCATTTTCGTACCATAATCCAGACATCCCCGCGTGTGGAAGGCACCGCCCCCGCTGCCGGTAATTCCCTGGCAGATCACGCGGGTATTTTTATTAACCAATACTGACATCAGTCATTCTCCTGTTGATTGACGGCGGACGCTTAGCGTGTGGCCGAAACGATTTTCTTAGCCGCATCATTCAGATCGCCGGCCACTTGCAGTGTCGGTAGTTCACCTTGCGATGCGGCCAATATTTTACGGGCCTGTTCCACGTTGGTGCCTTCCAGCCGCACCACCACCGGAACCGTAAAGCCCACTTCACGCCCCGCTTGGATCAGAGCCTCGGCAATAAGATCACACCGTGCGATACCGCCGAAGATATTCACGAGAATACCGCGTACTTTCTTATCCGAAAGGAGGATGCGAAAGGCTTCAATCGCCCCCTCGGCTTTCACGCCGCCTCCGACATCTAAAAAGTTCGCCGGTTTTCCTCCATGCAGCTGAATAACATCCATGGTGGCCATGGCCAGGCCGGCACCGTTAACCAGACAGGCGATATCGCCGTCGAGTTTGATGTAATTGAGATTGGCGGCGGCGGCACGGATCTCCAAGGCATCCGTTTCTGCGTCATCCTTAAGCGCCATAATATCCGGATGGCGGAACAGGGCGTTGTCGTCAAAATTGACTTTGGCATCAATGGCGAGAATTTTTCCATCTTTGGTCAGTACCAGTGGATTAATCTCGGCAATTGAGCAGTCATAGTCAATAAAAAATCGCGCCAATTTAAGCAGAATATCAGCGACAATATTGGCTTGTTTACCGGTAAACCCCAGCGCCAGCGCCGCGCGGCGGGCTTGGAAGCCCTGCATGCCTGCCAAAGGATGCAGCGGCTCTTTAATAATTGCTTCCGGCCGCTCATGGGCGACGGTTTCAATTTCCACGCCGCCTTCGGCTGAAGCAATCATACTGACGGTGGATCGGTCACGATCCAGAACAAAGCCAAGATAATATTCATGGGCAATATCCACGGCACCGGCAATAAGAATTTTATGGACTGCGATTCCTTCCGGGCCGGTTTGCACGCTGACCATGCGGTGGGTCAACATAAACTCGGCAGCCGCACGGGCCTCCGCCGCCGATTTGACCAGTTTTACAAAGCCCGCTTTGCCGCGGCCGCCGGCAAATACCTGCGCTTTGACCACCTGCAAGGGAAAACCATTCTCCTCAAAGGCTTTTTCAGCCTGTTGGGCGGTTTCCACCACACGGGCGGCGGGCACGGGAATGCCGGCCTTGGCCAGCAGATCACGGGCTTGATATTCATGAATTTTCATCGAACAAAACTCCTAAGGAGCCATTTTCAACGGCTCGTCGCTTTGAGAAAGATAAGCGATTTGTGGAAAAAGTTAAATACGACGCAACCTTGCGCCAAGGCCTTGCCGCAACAAATGTTGCAGCCGCGGTCGCCGCCGCGCAGTTTTCTGCTGCGTCGCGTGATTGTATTTTTCCGGCACAATGCCACAACAGCGGAAAATTATCTCTGCCCCAGACCGCGACAATTTCGCCGCACCTACGCTACAATGTCGCTCGTGAGTCTGGTAACTCAAGCGTTGAGGAATTTATGACCCCATCCACTACCTATCCATCCGCGGACACCGCCGGTACGTTCAATCCTGCAGCGCTAATTTCGCAGCGGGCGATGGAGATTGACGCTTCCGGCATTCGCAAAGTATTTGATTTAGCGGCTAAGCTGCAGGATCCAATTAATTTGTCCATCGGTCAGCCGGATTTTGATGTGCCCGACCCGATCAAGGAAAAGGCCATTGCGGCCATCCGTGCCGGTAAAAATCGGTACACCCCCACGCAGGGCATCGGAGAACTTATTGAACCCATTCGTCGCGATGTTTGCGCCGGCACAGGCTGGCGCGATCCCGGAGTGCTGATTTTATCCGGCACGTCAGCCGGGATCATGCTGGGGATGTTTGCGACGTTGAACCCGGGTGATGAAGTGATCTTTCTTGATCCTTACTTTGTCATGTATAAACATCTTCCCCGGCTCATCGGAGCGGTGCCGGTGCCGGTAAACAGCTATCCGGATTTTCGCCTGCATCCTGAACGCATTGAGGCCGCGATCACCCCGCGTTCAAAAATGCTGATTTTATGTTCACCCAATAATCCCACCGGCATCGCCCTGACGCCGAAGGAGTTGCAAGCGGCTGCGGACCTTGCAAAAAAGCACAATCTGCTGGTGCTTAGCGATGAAATCTACGACGCCTTCTGCTACCAGAAACATCACAGCATCGCCCCCCTGCTGCCGGAGCAGTGCATCCTGTTGAAGGGTTATTCCAAAACCTATGCCATGACGGGCTGGCGCCTGGGTTACGCCGCAGGCCCCAAGGCGATCATTGAACAAATGACCAAACTGCAGCAATATACATTCGTTTGCGCACCGGCACCGGCACAATATGCCGCCCTGGAATTGCTCCATGCCGGATCAGTGGACATGACTGCACATATTGATGACTATCGGCGGAAGCGGGATCGCATTATCTCCGGTCTTTCGACCCATTTTGCCATCAATAATCCGGACGGGGCATTTTATGCGTTTCCCAAAGTTCCCGGATCACTAACGGCGACGGAATTTGTCAATCGGGCGGTGGCCAATAATGTGCTGGTAATTCCTGGCACTGTTTTCAGCGGGCAGGATACCCACTTTCGTTTGAGTTATGCCGCCAGTGATCAAACCATCGAGCGCGGCATTACCGCGTTAAACACCTTGGCGGAAGAAATAACCGGATAAACCCGAGCCTGGCCAATGCCGGGATCCGACAGGTAAAAATATGCTGAATATTCAAGGTCAATCTACGGCGTTAGCGCATATCCAGAGAGTCGTTCATTCGCGACGCCTCGCATCAACCTGGATTTTCGCCGGCCCAGCCGGCGTGGGAAAGTTTCATACCGCGGTGGAGATGGCAAAAACCAACCTGTGTGATCGCCCGGTACATCGGCCCAACAGCCACAACGGGGAACTATTCAACGCCCTGCTGGAGCCGGATTTTTTACTGACGCTGCCGTGCGGCCAATGTGAATCATGCAAGGCCGTTGAATTGCGCACCCATCCGGACCTGCATGTGGTAAGCCGCCAATTGATTCGCTACCATGACCGCAACGGAACATCCAAAGGGACCACGTTAAGCATACAGGTTATCCGCGGTGAAATGATCGGCGATGATTCACCGGAGCACCGCGTGGAACCCAAAATTTATAAGCGATCCCAGAGAGGGCGCGGGAAATGGTTTATTATAGACGAGGCGGATCTCATGGAAATTCCCGCGCAAAATGCGTTGTTGAAAACCCTGGAGGAACCACCTGCACAAACGTTCATTATTTTAATTACCACCAGCCCGACCGAACTTTTAAGTACCATCCGCAGCCGATCACAATTTGTCCAGTTTCGCGCGTTGTCTTTTGCTGTCATGGCTCCGGAGCTTATGAACCGCGGTGCCGGTGAAGTCCAGGCCAGGCTGCTGGCCCGGCTTTCCGGCGGCAGCCTGGGGCGGGCCATTATTTTTATGCAAGCTGTGATCGCCTCAGATCCGGATGAGAAGGACAAGGCCGACACTAAAACGCCCACAACCGATCAACCTGCTTTCCCGCATTGGATCAACACAATTTCTTCAGCGTTGGACAATATGCTTGCTGGGCGCGAGGGCGGAATGGATTTGGCAAAGGTTATCCAGAAATCCGCTGAACAATATGCCAAGACCATGCTCAAACGCGATCCGCTGGCCTCCAAAGATCGCCTGGTGCGCGACGGCGTGGGCCTGATGTTGAGTTTTGTTGCAGCCTGGCTGGATGACCGCCTGCGCCATGCGACAGGCGCACCGATCATCGCTCCCCTGCCATCGCAGGTGCAGAGCATTCCCCTTGCTGCCGCACAGGAATGTATTGCCGTGTGTCGGCAAGCTGAAATGCAGGCCGATATGAACGCCCATATCGGCGTATTGCTGGCGTCCACGTGTACCGCTATTGAGCAGTCTTTGCGCACGGCCGTGGCGGCGTAACGGTCCTCGCTCGTCTCAGCGCCCCTTGTAGCGGTCTCACCCCACACCGCGTCCGCTCTGCGCAATTGTAACTCTTACCCATCCGGGCAGTTCTGTGACATTTCGGTCATTGAAATTTCGCTGGTTGCGTCTGCACGAATTTTCGCGCAGACTATTCTTGAGAACTGTATTGGCAATGCTTGCGAATAGGATACAACCAAACATGCAGAGCGTTCCCGTTTCAATCCTGGAGTTGGTCGAGCGTTTTTCCCTGAATCGGTCGCAATACAGATCGAACGACTACAACGAAGCCCAACTCCGCCGGGAATTCCTCGAACCATTTTTCGAAGCTCTCGGCTGGGACGTCTCCAATCGTTCCGGCTACGCCGACGCCTATAAAGATGTGATTCACGAAGATTCGATTAAGATTGGTGCAGCTACCAAAGCTCCGGACTACTGCTTCCGAGTCGGCGGCACAAGGAAATTTTTCGTCGAGGCCAAGAGGCCTTCGGTAGATATCTCCACGGATATTTCCCCGGCATATCAGTTAAGGCGCTACGCGTGGTCCGCAACATTACCGGTATCAGTGTTGTCCGATTTCGAGGCATTTGCGATTTACGATTGCCGGTTCAAACCCAGCCAGAGCGATCCGGCATCAAAAGGGAGAATTTTTTATTGCACATGGGAACAGTATAGTGAAAAATGGCCTGAAATCGCCTCCATCCTGGCAAAGGACGCCGTGCTCAAGGGTTCTCTTGACCGTTTTGCGCAGGGCCTGTCGCGAACACGCGGCACCACAACTGTCGATGATGCGTTCCTTCAAGAAATCGAACAATGGCGCGACACACTCGCGGAAAGCATCGCCATGCGTAATCCCGATCTCTCTCAACGGGAACTCAACTCGGCCGTCACGCGAACAATTGATCGCATAATATTCCTTAGAATATGCGAGGACCGTGGAATCGAGCGCTATGGGCAGTTGCAGGCTGTGTCAAACGGCGACGGCGTTTATGGCCGTTTAATGGAGATATTCAGACAGGCGGATCAGAAATATAACTCGGGTTTGTTCCATTTCTCGGACGAGCTGGGACAGACCGAAGACCCGGATGAGTTGACTCCGGGACTTACTGTCGACGACAAAACCCTTCGAACCATTTTGCGATCTCTTTACTACCCGGAATCCCCCTATGAATTTTCTGTTCTACCAGCGGATATTCTTGGTCAAGTTTATGAACAATTTCTTGGCAAGGTCATTCGCCTTACTCCGGGCCACCGCGCCAAGGTGGAGGAAAAGCCCGATGTGCGAAAGGCGGGAGGCGTATTCTACACGCCAACATACGTCGTTGACTACATCGTTGCGGCAACGGTGGGGAAAATCCTCGCGGGTAAGAATTTGCCGAATGTCGCGGACATTAGAGTGCTTGATCCGGCTTGCGGATCGGGTTCGTTTCTGCTCGGGGCATACCAGTTCCTACTGGATTGGCACCTCAAATACTATTCTGAACACGCCACGGAACGCTTTTTGCGGCAGAAATCGCCACCGATCCGTAGCATTACCGGGACGCGCAGCGGACAGAGCGGTACTCTCAAACTAACGCTTGCCGAACGGAAAAGAATTCTCATTAATAATATTTTTGGTGTAGATATCGACGCTAACGCTGTCGAAACAACCAAGCTGTCGCTTCTCTTAAAAGCTCTGGAAGGTGAATCCCAGGAGAGTCTCAACAACCAACTGCGATTATTTCGAGAGCGAGCATTGCCCAATCTGGCGAATAATATCAAATGCGGAAATTCATTAATCGGTCCGGACTTCTTTGCCTCTCGGCAATTATCACTGCTTGACGATGAAACATTATGGAAGATTAATGCTTTCGAGTGGAGATCGGAATTCAAACCGATTATGGACGCCGGCGGATTCGACGCGGTGGTCGGAAATCCCCCCTATGGAGCGTCCCTAGACGAACCACAAAAAGAATATCTGGCTTTAAGGTTCCGTCACCAGAACTATCAGCCCGACACGTATCTGCTCTTCCTCGAGCAGGCAGTCCGGAACCTTCTTAGACAGGGCGGCCTGCTTGGCGTCATCATCCCCAACCCCTGGCTGACCAACCTGCGACAACGCCAAGCCCGTCGCTTTATTTGTTCCGAATCGCAAATTAATGAAATTGTCCATTTTCAGTTCCCTGTGTTCCGCCAGGCGACGGTCGACACGCAGATACTCACGCTTCAGAAAGCCGATCCTCGCGGTGCAATGGTCAGTGTGAAAATCGCCCGCTCGCGGGAAGACTTTATTGCGGGAGATTCCTCCATTTCCGTGCTTAGGCATTCCCAAGACCTTTGGCGGGACTTGGATGGCGACGTAATTAATATTTTCCTAAACGCACCGGACCGCCGGATCGCGAAACAATGTGCAAGCGCCGGCGTACCTTTGGAGTCAATTTGCAATATCAACGTGGGAATCAAGCCCTACCAAGTGGGGAAGGGATCCCCGCCGCAATCCCGACGGATCGTCGACACTCGGTGTTACGACGCGGACGAGCCATTAGGACCCCTTTATCGACAATATATTCGTGGGGCCGACATCGCTCGGTTTAAAATCAGCCCCAAAAAGGCACGCTTCATCAAATATGGCCCTTGGCTGGCCGAACCGCGACCTGCGGCGAATTTCAATGCGCCCGAAAAGATCGTGATGCGACAAACCGGCGACAGCCTGATCGCCGCACTCGATAAAGATAAGCTCTTATGTTTGAATAACATGCATGTGGTGACAGTATCCGCACCTGATATCTCTCCGCTTTATATTCTGGGAATACTCAATGCGCGGCTCATTAACTGGTATTACCGCACCTTGAACCCCGAAGTCGGAGAGGCGCTGGCTGAAGTGAAAAAAGGAAACGTTGCGGCCCTTCCCGTCCGCCCAATCGACTTTTCCAGCAAACGCGATCGGGGAATTCATGACCGGTTGGTCGACCTGGTCAGAACCATTTTAGAACTGCATAAAAAACTTTCAAAACTGCGCATCGGCGGTGAGCAAATTCATCGCCAGATTGAGGCCCAAGAACGCCACATCGATCAGCTTGTCTATGATATTTACGGCCTGACCGCTGACGAAATCGCGATCGTAGAAGGGAGCCTTGGAAGCGCTATTCATAGGCATGCACCCCGCCTCCGGCAGGGCATTACCGGGCAACTTCCGGATGACGGAAGCACGTCACCAGATGGTCATTAACCAGCCCGGCGGCCTGCATGAAGGCGTAACAGATTGTGGTGCCGACAAAACTGAAGCCACGGGCTTTTAAATCACGGCTCAACTTGTCAGATTCGCGGCTGCGCGCGGGAATTGAGCCGTGCCGCCGGCGATGGTTGATAATGGGTTGTCCATTCACAAATCGCCAGACATACGCATCAAAACTTCCGAATTCCTCCTGCACCTTCAGAAATGCGGCCGCACCGCTGATCGCCGATTGAATCTTTAACCGGTTACGGATAATGCCTGCATCATTCATGAGCCGCTGAAAATCCCGCTGGCCGAACCGGGCTACCGCCGCAGGATCAAATTGGGCAAAAGCCCGGCGATACGCTTCTCGCTTTTTCAAAACCGTTTCCCAGCTTAACCCCGCCTGCGCCGCATCCAGGACCATGAATTCAAAAAGTTTCCGGTCATCATGTACCGGCACGCCCCATTCACGGTCGTGATACGCGATGCTCAAATCCGATTTCGGCCAGGCGCAGCGCTTTGCATCCAGAGGGTAAGGCGGTGGCTCCATGTTTTTCATCGTCGCATTCATTCCAGATTCTCCAAACCACTGCGCTCCAGCAATTTACTGATTATCCGCGTCTGGTCATCCACCGGCAACATCGGATGGTCGCGGAATAACAGGGCATGGGCATGATCCGTGGCGCTGGTGAGGTCCGCGAGGCGGTCCGGCGCAACATCGCGTATCTGCGAAGCGTGATGCGTTGTGAATTGCCGATGCAATGGATCGAGATATCCCTTTTCCATGAAGCCGCGGGCTTTTTTGGCGCATCGACAGGGGTTGCCGGCGTTCACCAATCCGCACTTGCCATTCATGAACTGATATAAATCGCGCCGGGCACGGGAAAGCAATTGCCGGAAATTTACGTTGCTTACCTCAAGAATTTCCGCACCCATGACATCATCAACGCCGAACATCTCTCCCAGTATAAACGCCGCCCGCTGCCGCCGATCCAGACACATGAGCATGGCAGTCATGCAGCCAATCCGAGCCTCTTCCACAATCACCGGCAACGCAACGCCGTAGTCGGGATTGTCAGAGAGCACCTGGTCCATGGTTTCATCCAGGCTGCGTCCCATATCCGTAAACGTCACACCGGTATGTTCCATTTCCGATTTTTTCACGTTTAACAAATGATTGACCGCAATGCGATAAGCCCACGTGTGAAAGCTGCTTTTACCTTCAAATGACGCCAGGTGCGTTACAATTTTGAGTAATATTTCCTGCGTCGCGTCTTCAGCGTTATCCCTGCGCCACATCATCCGCAACGCTAAATTGAATATCCATGTCTGGTGCCGCCGGATGAGTTGCTCCAATGCTTGCCGATCTCCATTTTTCGCAGCTGTTACCAGAGTGTGATCCTTTTCGCCGCCGGGCGGCACTTGCATGGAATTATTAAACATCATGGCCTTTGCCTCTACCGAGGTACAGACTTACCGCGGAAACTCCTCAACATGATAATCGCCCCGACGGCCAAAGTAGATTGCCCGGCCCCCGGTCAGGTACACCGAATAGCTGACCGTACCGGCGTTCATAATGCGCTGCAGAAATTCCGGATAGTCAATGTGCTTTATTTTGATTTCCTGCACAGCTTGAGCAACCCCGACACCGTTGAAATCTTCAACAATGATCGCCGAATGTTCCGGCCCCCGACGTAACGAATAGACTTCTCCCGCAGTCGAATAGTATGTCGCCGTCCGGCCCACAAGATCCACATCATAACGTTCCACGCCAATCGCCTTAAGGTTCATGACCGTCTCGCCAAATGTCATCTTATTTTCCATCGCCAGGGCCAGACACTGATGAATAACCTGGGTGTCGAGAGATTGCATAGCACATTTCCCCTGTCCAAAAGTTCCCAATTCCGACGGCACCATGCCGGCTGATACAGTATTAGACAACCAGTCGGCGGCCCTGTGACAGATGCCAAAACAATTGTTTCTGCCCGGCGAAGCTCAACGGTCCGTACAAGAGTGCTCGTGGATAACAAGTAATGGCTTTAACAATGCCGGCACTGTAATTTTGCTTGGCTAACGCATGTCCGGCCGGCGCTGCTTTTCTGATAATACTTAACCGGCTGCCGTTGTCGAGTGCTGTTACACCCCGGCTGGATTTGTAGCTGCCGTCACATCGTCAAGCAAATTTCATCTGACATCGGCCAACGGTTTGAGTGTTTCAGGCTGCATACAGCGTCCTGCGGCTGCGCTCAACAACCTGCCGAAAGTACGGATTAATAATGGGTTCATTGATCGTTGACCGCGTGTGTGCGTTGGTGGGTGATGTGTTGCGTAAGCTCGCCGGGGATGGGTCGATTGGGGCGATGAGGTGTGGACGCGGCACGTGCCGTGTCAGCCGTGCCGGGGGGAAAATGTCGTGTTATCAAATTTTGTTCCGCAGGCAACTCAACGCTGCCGCATTGAGCTAATCATTGGATGTTTGAATGAAGGGTGAAAATTGTGGCTTCGGGGGGGACGCGGAGGCGGATGGGGACGCTTTGACCCAGGCCGGTGCTGACGTACATGCGCTTTTCTTTGGGGTTTGCATCGGAGTGGAGGGTGTACCAGCCGCGGATATATTGGCGGTGCTTCATGGGGACAAACAGGGAACCGATGAGGGGCAGGCGCACCTGTCCGCCGTGGGTGTGGCCGCACAGCATTAGTTGCCAGGGGAATTGGCGGAGAATTTCAAAGCCGTCGGGATTGTGCTGCAGGCAGATGCAGGGGGCGGAGGCGGGAATGCCGGCAAAGGCGGCGGGACCGTCGGCGTTGCCGGTCCAGAGTTCATCCATTCCGACAAAGTAAAGTGCTGAGTTTTCACGTAGAACGCGGTGCCGGGTGTTTCGCAGTAAAGTTATCTGGTGTTTGGCCAGGAGGGTTCGCAGGCGTTTATGAATGGCGCGATGGGCGGAGCGCGGCCCGACATGTCGCCATGAGTACTCGTGATAATCGTGATTGCCGAAAATGGCCAGCACGCCATCGGTGGCGTGGAGCAGGGGCAGAAGGGCTTCGAGTTTTTGCAGGGAACCGGCACGGTATTCGATTAGATCACCGGTGATAACGATAATGTCCGGCTTTTCGGCTACCACCGTTTCGAGCACGCGGCGCAGATAATGCTGATCGGTGCTACCGGTATGTAAATCCGAAAGCTGGGCAATTTTGTAACCATCGAAAACGCGGGGCAGATTGGGCATGACGACATTAAAACGCGTGAGTTTCCAGCGTTTTGGAGCAATAAAGCGCGGCCAGATCAGTGTGGACAGGGTGTAAAAGCCGATGGATTTAATGACCGCGGCCAGGGAGCCATGATGGAATATCATTTTTTCAAATCGGCGGTTCTGCAATGATTTTTCAACATCAAACTGGGGCTTGTTGCGTTTTTTTCGGGCCATGGGCACTTCCGGAATTTTGCCGCTTCTACTTAAACGGCTGGTCGAATCGTAACCGTTCAGGGAGATCCGGTCGAGCAGGCTGGAAGCCTGCACCACAATAATAGGCCTCGGTGCGGTGCCGGGTTGGAGGTTTGCACTGCAATTCAGGAGGTGAGCTTGTAGCTGATGACAAATTTACTTTGCACGGGCTTGCCGGCGAGGATGTTGGGCAAAAAGCGGGCCTGCATCAGGGCGTTGATAATGGCCTGGTCAATACCGGGGTGGCCGGAAGATGTCAGGACTTTTACCGCGGCGACTGTGCCGTTGCGGCGAATGGTCAGTTGGAATTTCGGATTGATCAGATCAGCCGGGAGGGCAAACTGATACTTGAGCGGCAAAACTGGATTGGGCGGGGGTTTGACAATGCTGCCGCCCCCACCGACGCCCGGGCCTCGCCCACGGCCCGGTCCGGAGCCAGTTGCGGAGCCTAGAGCGGTGCGCGACCCCGGCTTGAATAGTTGAATCAGACCGTTGCCCCCCCCGCCGCCGGCGGCATCGGGCTGGGCACCCCGGGAAGCCACCTGCGGACCGCGACTGCGGGTGCGTTGCGTATGGCGTGGCGTGATTTTAATACGCATGGCTTTTGGAGCCAGCTGGTGAGCTGGCGCCGCCCAGGCGTGGTGATCGCTGTTAATACCGATGATGGGCAGGGCCTCATGCAGTGGATTGGTATTGTCCAATAGAGCCAACGCCGGTGTGTGGGGTGTAAAAATGGGCTTATCCGGCAATTCAGGCGGTGCGGGCATGGGGCTGCTGTGCCAATGCGCTGTGGGATCAGATAAGCGTGATCCCAAAGATGAGGATTGAATTATTCCGCCGATGGCTGTCCCCGTTCCGGCTTGTTGTCCCCTGCTGCCGCCGCCGGCTGGGGGGTGCCATATAACAAGCCACCAGACCGTCGCCACGAGTCCTGCTTCAAAGAGCACGGCCAGCAGGAAACACATTAAGGCCGAGACGGGGATCACCCATTCCTGAAGCCGGAGAATAATAAATCGTCGTGTTTCAGCCAGCCAGGCCAGCTCGGCGGCTTCTTCGGGTAGTAAGGCATGAGATGCGGTCAGGGCGACAAGTTCCGGCGGGGGTGCCAAATCAGAAATATCCTCGGCGGCAATCGTGATAGCACTTGCAGCATCGGCTTGCGGCAGCGGGCCGGCATCTTCTGGAACAGGCTGATGATCAGGTGAAGCAGCATGATTTTTCGCAGAATGTTCTACTGCGGGGACTGGAGCATCCTCTTGAAAGCGAGGCAGAAAATGAACGGGAGTTTCACTCATGATGTCACACGGCACGGGCCGCAAAGTCCATAAAAGCCTTCCGGTCCGCCCGCAGGGCCGCGGTCAACTTACGGAAAGCACCTTGTAATGAATTTCGCCACGGGGCACGGAAACACGTACCAGTTGCCCTACGCGGGCGCGCATCAGGGCTTCTCCCAGCGGGCTTTTAGCGGACACTTCCATGATTTCGGAATCGGAGCTAAACGCCTCGGTATTTAATTCCCCGACGAGTCTAAAAGTTTCTTCATCGCCGGTTTTCTGGTCCCGCACCTTTACCGTACTGCCTAAAAATACCATATCGGAGGGAATATCATCGGGATTCACAACCGAGGCGGCACGCAGGCGGGCTTCCATATCTTTAATACGCGCTTCCAATAAGGAGAGTTCCTCACGGGCGGCGTGGTAATCGGCATTTTCCTTCAGGTCGCCCTTCTCCCGCGCCTCGGCGATACGCGCTGAAATAAGCGGACGCTGGTCAATCATGTGCTTAAGTTGGGCCTCAAGCTTCTGCTTTTCTTCCTTGGTTAATAATTGCATTTCCATGCGATACCTCGCTTGCACAAAATTAAAACGACAGCCATGTCAGCTTGTTGCCGCACCGGCGTCTGCCACTATATTACATCAGTTCAAACCGAGAAACGTCATCATGTGTTGATCATAAATATCCTGGGCGGCGGAATCAGTCAGGTTCAGGCGCAGTTCATTGATCACTTTAGTACCCTCGCGAATCCAGAGCTGAAAACAAGGTCCGCAAATACTCATGTGAATCTGCTCGCCCTGCGCTCCACTGAAGGGACGTTCCTTCATTTTCGGGCCGATGCGTCCGCACCGGAGGCATTGGATGTTACCGGCGGACGCCAATTCGGGCGTCAGCACTGCCTGCCGGGTTTCCGGTATGGGTGATCCGAGTTCCTTGAGCATATCAGCCATCTGATTTCTAGGCATCAAATCACCATGTTCATCGGCGACACGGTAGCCGCGTGTGAGGGTGTTGATGGCCCCTTCCGGGTCTCCCACGCCGCGCTGGGCCTGAGCCAGGAGAACATAAACCGGGGACAACTCTGTCTTGAGTTGTAAAGCCCGCATCAGGACGGGGATGGCGAGTTTGTACATCTCGCCTTCCACATACGCCCGGCCGAGTGACATAAATCCCAGTTCATTCTGGGGGTCCGCTTCGGTCATGCTCTTGAAACGATCTATGCGTGCCTGATCCACCATATCGGAACAACTCCCTAGGACAATAGCCTGCTACGCTGCAAAACAAGCAAAACGTATACAAAGCGGTATTCCACAGATTCTACCGGCTAATCGTGGCGGAACAAAGTGGTAGGAGTCTGTCCGAGTAATGGCCGGGATTGCGATGGGCCTGAAATGTCCCGTATGCGCGGCGGAGGATCGAGCCGACTCTGAATAATGAGTCTGCGAGATTCGACAACAAAGCAGACGGGGCATTTCAGGCCCACCCCGCGGGGCGGCGTGCTTTTTGGCCCCCCTCTGCGGCGCGGCTCCTCGGAGTACCCTCTGTGTCAGGTACGCCATCGTCGCCGCTACTTGATGGGAGCCAAAAATCACGCCGTCGCAACCCGGCGATTACTCGGACAGGCTCCTAGACAAAAAGTAAAGGAATCAGGGACAAATTGATACTGGGCTGGTGGGGGAACCGGCGGGTGATATTCAGGTCCGGAAATTTCGGTTAAGGTATTTGGAACCTCGGCTCGGTATAAAAAAGCCGGGTGGATTTTGCGACTCAAACGGTCCACCTGCAACGAGCCGGTTCAAGTATTTCCGGTATGCGGTC
>JAKBCC010000067.1 GCA_021808105.1 Planctomycetota bacterium | reverse complement strand
AGGGACATGTGGACTGGGTTTACACAGTATTGTTGGCGCACCTACCCTTCAATGGTATGGCCGGCGGCAAAGTCGCGCTTGCCGCCACGGGGGCAGTTTTCGCAACCGCATTGGTTGCCGTCGGAATCGCTGGGACGTTGGCCAAGCACCGTCCCCCAAATGCCACGCAAAAGTTAATTATCAGCCGCGCGACGACCTACATCACCAGCCCCTTAGAAAAAGACGGCCTGCCGGATTACAAGCTGGCGCTGCAGCAATATCTGATGAGAGGCGCCACGGCGGAAAACAACGCTGCGGTGCCAGCCATTGAGATCGCCATGCAGGGGTTTCATGCAAGCTGGGATGATGGTAAGTGGATCGACTACCATGCCCTGGGCGCCGAGCAGCTCAAATTTCTGGGCGTACCACTGCCGCATTTGAAGATTCCGCGAATTCACAGCATTGATCTATTTTTTAAACAGCACGCCCCGCAGGGGTTCGCACTTCCAAGCGAAAAGTCCCTCGCAATGGTGGACACACCTCCTTATACGATCGCGCTTAGTGTGGAAGAGGGCTACGCCGCGGATTTTCCATGGCGGAGTTCGCAATGCTTTCTGCTTTGGGCGGCCATGGATCGCAATAAGGGGGCTTTTGCAGTAATGCGTCGCGGGTTGCGGCTTAAGCGGTTCTATTTGCCGAACGGCGATGGCCCGCATCCGAAATGGCCCCTGTCCTGCAACTTGCCGCTGGCCGCTGTAATGCGGCCGCTCGGAAGGTATATCTTACTACGATCCACGCTGGACCTGGGCCGCAGGCACGTGCGGCAGGCATGGCGTGGAGCGGTGGCATTGTACCGCTTAGGGGCGCTGGTGCGGCAACTCCCGGACCCTGCGGGGGCAGCCATATCGGGCGTGCTGCTTAGTGAGTCCCTGTGCGTTGATCGGGTCTTGCTGGGGCAGCTTGCCACCCGGCCACATCTTCTGGCGCTGGTGTGGAAGAGTATTCGTGCCATGCCCCTGCCACGGCCCGTGACGCGGGAGTATCTGCTGGCGTGGCGAATGCGGGCATTGGGCGAGCTGTGCAGGATATACCGCGAGACAGGAAACCTGCCTGATTCTCGCAAGCACGCAGTGTTCAAGATTGATCCACTTGACCTCTTTCAATTGGTAAATCATCCGCCGCATTCGATTAACTTTAACTGGCAGTTTCGCCGCCTCAACGCAACCTTCGACCGACTTCGCGCCCAGCTACAGGCACCGGTTGGCTCGAAGCGCGGTAAAAAACTGCGGAAATGGATCAATGCCCGCACCAGCGCGCAATTTGAACTTGACAATCGGGAGAACAACCAGCTGCCCGTCGGCCGCAAGGGTTATATTCCTCACGAGCTTGAACGGCTGCTTTCCAACAAGCTTTCGCAAAAGTTGCGTTACCACAACGCCCTGATTCTTACTGATGAAATTGATTTCGGTGGTGTGAACTACCACCTTGCCCGTATGGTCATGCTGATAAAAATCGGATACGCACTTGCCATGTACCGGCATGACCACGGGCGATATCCGACATCACTGGCGAAACTGGCTCCCGAATATTTCCAGCATCCGCCTCTGGACCCCAAAACCGGCAAGCCCATGTTCTATCGGCTCAAGGGCCACGGGTACGAGTTGGCCATAAATAAATGGATATTCCAATGGCACCTGATTCCCAATGTGCCATACATGCCCGAGCGCGTCATCATGCCGCCGCCCGCACCAGCCGGTTGGCAGAAGGGTCCGTTCCCATAAAGTGCTTCCGAATCGGCGGTAAGTCGCGGTGCCACAGTCGCGAAATGGCTTGTTTTATACTGAGGTGTCATCGCCCTTGCTGTTGCCATGCGCGGCGGGATGAAAACATGCGTGCAGGTTGGTCCAGGTGATGGCTTTTACGTTGGGGGACAGCGGCAATGCGGTGGTGGCTTTCGATGAGCTGAGGCACACCACGAAAGAGGAGCAGCGGTAGCCCTGTATTGCCTCGGCGAGGCGCGATAAGGACCGTGCGTCGCCGGGCATGGGCGTGCGCGTGGCTTTGGCTTCGATGAGACAGGTGACATTTCTAAAGTTCAACTTTAGAATTGTCAACACCTGTGGATTGCACGTATAGATTGCATATTTCGGTGGCCCTGGGGATGTCCTGAACTTTTTATTGATTATCTCGCACCTGCCGGGGCCTATAACGCCCCCATGGAACAGATTGATAAATCGGCGGGTGATTTCTGGATTTCTGTCGGCTCGCCTTTGCTGACCAGCACTGCGGGCCGCTGTATTCCTACCGATGCCCAGCTTATGCTGGAATATCTTACCAATGATCTGGTTTATACCTGCGCCAATTGGAATGCCGCCGCCGTGGCGCAGGTGCCGTTTCGACTCTATGCCATTCGGCGCACCGGCCAAAAAGCGATTACCGATTTTTCCAGCCAGGCCGTGGCGGGCAGGACGCTGGCGCGGCTCAAGGGCAATCCGAATTTTTCCCACACCCTTTCCCGCGCTGCCGAGGTGCAGGAAATTACCGACCATCCTCTGTTAAACCTGCTGGAAAAGGATAACGACGGGTTAAATGGGTATCAATTGCGGTATATGACCGGCGTATATATGGAAGTATTTGGCGGGGCGTATTGGCTTTTGGAACCGGGCGCGTTTGAACCCGTGCGGCGTATTAAGGTGTTGCCCACACAACGCCTGCTGCCGCTGCGGAATAATGATCTGGCGGTGGTGGGTTATAAATATATGCCTGCCCTCACCGGCGCGTGGATTCAGTTGGATAAACAGAATGTACTGGATTTCCGTTTTCCGGCCGTGGAGGATCCTTATGGCGGGCGACATGCGCCGCTGCGCAGTGCGTACATGCAGGCGGAATTGGCTGCTAAATTTGCCATGTATGAAAACGCGTTAATGGATAATCGCGCCCGGGTGGATGGAACTTTTATTCCCAAAGACCAACTGACCAAATCTCAGGCGGAACGGGCGGAACTGTTATGGAATCAGAAGTTCGGCGGTGAGGGTAACGGCCGGGTGCTTGTGGCGCAGCAGGCCGGAACATTTGTGCCGGCGCGGTATCCGCCGACGGATTTGGGGCCGCTGGAAATCAGCCGCGAAACCTTGAAGCGCTTAGCGCACGCCTTTGGTGTGCCCGAAGCGCTGTTAAGCAAAGACGCCACCTACGCCAACATGCAGGCGAGCCTGACACTTTATGCCCGGCAAACCATTTTGCCGCGTGTGCTGATTCTGGAACAGAAACTCAATGAAATGCTCACACCGCTGTATGGGGATCGACTTTTTCTGGCGGCGGAAAATCCGGTACCGGCGGATGAGGCATTTGAACTGGAAAAAACCCAGATCGCCATTCGCGCCGGCGTATTAAGTAAAACCGAAATTCGCCGCGCCATGGGTTTTTCTGATACGCCGCCGGAGGAATCGAGCGAAACCCCGGCCATTGCCGCGGATGGAGTCACGACTGCCCCGGCGGATCAGACAACATTCCAGCCTGCGCAATAACCGTGATGATACTTCAGCCGCGTGGTGGCAACCCGCGGCCATGTTTATTTCCGCCATGCCCAATGGCTTCAAACCCTCGACCAGGAGTTCACCATGTCTATGTTGCGCAAAGCCTTTGAGGGGCAGCTTATTGAAGTTCAAGCGGGGCGGAGAGAAATTGTGGCGTGTATTTCCACTTCCGCAGTGGATCGGGATGGTGATGTGGTATTGCCGGAAGGGCTGGTGCGGAAAAATTATTCGGGCCTGACGGTGTTTTACAACCATGACACCGCCTTGCCGCTGGGCGCTGCACAATGGGTGAAGAAAAGTGGTGATCGTGTGCTGGCGAAATATCGCTGCACCGACAAGACCCAATTTGGCCGCGATATGTTTGCCCTGGCTCAAGATGGGGTATTAAACAGCTACAGCGTCGGCTTTTTGCCTGGAGAATTTTCCAACCCGATGCCGGAAGAAATCGCCCGGCGACCCGAACTGAAACAGGCCCGGCGCATTTACCGGAAATGGGAATTGCTGGAATTCAGCCTGGTGGGCATACCGGCGAATCCGGAAGCTACCATGCTGGCGATCAGCAAAAAAGTGGCCCCGGAAACCTGGGCCGCGATACAGAAATGCGCTGCGCTTCATGAGGTAATGAATAATGAAATGCCGCCCTTCGCCGACTTAAAAGCGGAGGAATCGCTACGCTCAAAGCCAACGGATCGGGACAGCGCCCGCGCAGGTACGCCAAGCTCCAGCGCCGCAAAATCAGTACGGTTGCTGACACGTGAGGAAATTGCCCGGCATATCGTAGCGAACCTGCGGGCAGTGGACATGGGCCACATCGTGGATGCCGCATTTGACCGCCAGGCGGGGCTGCTGCGGTAGCAAAACCGCCAAGGGCTCGACCATTGGCAGGGTTACCAATGGCCTGCCATTTATAACAATTTATAACTAAGTATAAGGATGTATAAAGGAAACCTTGTATACTTACTTATAGATTGTTATAAATGGGATCTATGGACAGCGTCAAAAATCCATTTAAGTTTTCCTATCGTCGGGGCTTTGTCGGAAGCCGATTCGGCTCGAGCAATTGAGGAGCCGGCTCGCGCCGCCGGCGTATCGTTCGATCCAGCAGCTCTAAAAGAAGTTTTTCGCCTGACGAAAGGGTACCCCTATTTCTTGCAAGAGTGGGGCTATCAGATATGGAAGATTGCCACCACAAGCCCCATCACCCGGAAGGTAGTTGATGCCGCCACCAGGGTAGCCGTTACACGTTTGGATGAGAATTTTTTCCGCGTTCGATATGATCGACTCACACCCAGCGAGAAGAATTTTCTTCGGGCTATGGCGGATTTAGGGACCGGTCCTTCTCGAACCGGCGACATCGCTGACAAGCTGGAAACAGGAATCAATAAGATCGGGGTGGTGCGGGCCAACCTGATAAAAAAAGGGATGATTTACAGCCCCGCTCATGGAGATTTAGCATTCACGGTACCGCTGTTTGACGAATTCATGAAGCGGAGCGGTAACCATGGGGCCGCCAGAAATAACCCCTAACGGCGGCATATTTGCAAAACAGGAATTAAATCCTATAAAACAATACATGCTTAAATTTGAAATCAAACTTACCACCGCCCCGGGCATTACCGATATGCAACGGCTGGATAAGGCTGCAGATTTGATCGGGGCTTCGCGACGATTTTTAATTTCCCAGTCCAGCGACGCGATGGGCGATGACCATCGCGCCGCGTGCAATCTGGATTGGCTGATCGAGCATATTATGTGACATGCGATTCGTGAATCACATAGAGCACCGGATGACTAATCCGGTGGTTGATCCAGTGCCCCGACCAACCACCGGGTTATCACCACGGTGCTCTACGCAATGATGCGTTAAGAAGCAAAACAATCAGGCCGTCGCAACCCGGCCATTACTCGGACAGACTCCTGGATGTCGCGGGCATTGAGCCGGCGGCCCTATGCGTTGGGCGTGGCAATATTTTCGGGCAAGCGGCAAAATCGGCGGCATAAATGCCGGTGCTAAGGGAATGGTTCGTCTTGGAAACTCGCACCCCGGTGGCCCGCCCGGATTTATTGCCACGCCCTATGCGTTTGAATGAGGCTTCAGTCGCTTGTTTAGTCTAGCCAAATGAGCTAGATTTAAAAGTGTATGGCATTGACGTGTTCAGCTTTTGACGCAAAAAACCGCCTGGGGCGGCTACTGGATCGGGCGCAGGCGGGCGAGGTAATTATTATTACACGCCACGGGCATCCGGTAGCGAAACTCGGCCCGGCAGCCGAGTCAGATTCAGAATCGGTTGCCGGCGCTTTAGCGGAATGCAAACAGATCCGTGATGCCATTGCCGGGCGGAAAATCAAAATCACTCGAAAAGAAGTTTCGACATGGGTGCGCCAGGGGCGGAAATAAATGGGTGCGGTCATCGACGCCTCATTTGCGGCGACACTTTTCCTTCCTGATGAAGCTTCCATCCGGGCGGCAGACCAGTTTGCGCTGGCTGCGCAAAGCGTGGTCATTGCGCCCGCGTTATGGCAGATCGAAATTACTAATATTCTAATTATGGCCCAACGCCGCAGACGGATCACTACTGCGGTTCTCGGCCAATTGACGGCAGTCATTGATCACCTGCCGGTAGGGCTTGAGCCGGCATTAACTCCCGGCCAACGTGGGGCCGTGATTAATCTGGCATTATCCCACAGCTTGACGGCTTACGACGCGGTTTATCTTGAGTTGGCCATACGCCGCGGCTTTGTCCTGCTGAGCCTGGACGCCGCCCTGTTAAAGGCGGCGCGCGCCCTGGGCGTTGGCATAACGATCTAACCTATTTCAAAATTGTTTTCCTGCGGGCGGCGTTACCGGCGCATATCGCGGCAGTTGAGTCTAAGAATGGCATTCCAAAGTCGCGCGGCCGGTTGCATTTTCCGGCCTGGACAGGCTCCTAGTCTAATTCGAATGATAGGTTTGGAGAATGATGATCATGCGTACCATCGGCATCTACGAGGCGAAGAACAAACTTTCAAAGATTCTGCACCAAGTGGAGGCCGGCGAGGTCATTGCGCCGGCACGCCATGGCAAACAAGTGGCACTGCTCACACCCGTACACCCCGTGACGCCGGATATGGGGAGCGTCATTGCGAGCTTGCGCAAATTACGGTCCGGATCACGGCTGGCCGGGCTGAAAGTCAAGGATCTCCGTGATGAGGGCCGGCCATGAACTGGATAGCCGATTGTTCTATTGCCATGGCCTGGTGTATTAAGGATGAGGTTACGCCGCGCACCGAATCATTACGCCTGGGCATATCACTGGCGACCAACGACCAGGATTTGGCTCGCGCGGCGCATCATTGCGGCGTGGACACACTGTAGAGTCGGTAAGAATATGGAACATTTCATTCCTGGAACATTTCATTGCGTATGCTTTTTGTTCCTCAAGCTTTACAATGGGTTTGGGCGTCGGCGCATAGACTTTATGATGCGACGAGCGGACGACCCGCGCCGAGTGCGGACAGACTTTAAAGGCGAAACAGACCATGCGAAAAGCCGGCATTTTTACTATATTTTTGATTGTATTTGTGGACTTGGTAGGGTTTGGCATTGTATTGCCGAACCTGCAATTGTATGGCCAGCAGTTTGGCATCAGCAATTATTTTTATCTGACGCTCATTGGTGCAACGTATTCTTTTTTCCAGTTTCTTTTTGCGCCGATTCTGGGCCGCTGGTCAGATCATATCGGCCGTCGGCCCGTGCTGATACTTAGTCAGATCGGGACGATTGTGGGCTTTTTCATGCTGTTTTTCGCCAACTTTTTTCAAGGACATGTGCTGGGCATCGTGCTGATTTTTTCATCCCGCATTGTGGACGGCATCAGCGGGGGAAACATTTCCACCGCCAATGCCTATATCGCGGATATTACCACGCCGGAAAACCGGGCTAAGGGACTTGGTGCACTGGGGGCGGCGTTTGGACTGGGATTTATTTTCGGGCCGATTATTGGCGGATTGGTGTCGCATTTTCTGGGCCTGCAATATGTGCCGCTGGTAGCGGCGGCTTTTTCGTTTATCGCGTTGATGATGACCGCGACACAACTGGCGGAATCGCGCACCCCCAACAATCAGCGTAATGACGCTGCAGCCCGACGTTTCAGTTTCCGCGGTCTGGAGCATTCGCTGGTACGACCGATCATTGGGCCATTGATTCTGCTGTTTTTTGTCAACGGCTTTGCCTTTGCAGGGATGGAACAGACATTCAGCCTGCTGATTCAACATCGGAATTATCCTATTACAAGGCGCGCCATGGTGCGGGCAGACGCCGCCGGGGCCGTGCATGGGGCGGCAGATTTAGTGAAGATACAAAAGCCGACGGATGTACATATAACAGCCTCACGGACGGCATTTATAAAAAAGCAGGATGACCGCAGTAGTTACGCCTCGGGCTGGTTGTTTGGTGCCATTGGCATTGTCATTGTGGTGATTCAAGGCGGCATGATCGGGCGGCTCACGAGAAAATATGGTGAATTAAAGCTCACGCTGCTGGGGCCGGTGATCATATCAGCGGGGTTAATTATCATCGCACTGCCCGTTGACTGGGCGTGGCGATGGACCGGTTTTCTGGGGGGAGGAATATTACTGGCGATAGGCAGCGGCCTGTTTAACCCGGCCATGCAGGCCCTGATAAGCCGGCATTGTCATAGTGATGAACAGGGCGAAGTTCTGGGGGCCAATCAGGGGATGGGGAGTTTGGCACGGGCCATGGGGCCGATTCTTGCGGGGTTGTTGTTTGAATACGTTTTTCCGGCAATGCCGTATTATGTTTCAGCAGGACTGTGTTTAATTGTCACAGCGGGAATATTTATCAAGCGGGAAAAGTTTGCCCTGCCGGAGTCAAAGCCCGCTGCGGCACGCCCAGACGCTCTGCCATCCAAATAGCGCAGCCGAAGCCGCAAAACCAGCCGATAGTTCCACCGGCAAGGATATCGGAATAAAAATGGGCCTGCATGACGACGCGGGAAATGGAGGTCAGGTACGCCACAAGCAGAAAAAGCCGGCGGCCTCTGGGGGATAAATAGGTCAGCGCGGCGGCCATGGCAAAAGCCACGCAGGCATGTCCGCTGGGAAAACTCAAGTCGGTCTGGGTATGAAATCCTCGGAACCAATGCCAGACATTCAGACCGTCATTTAAATGACCGCCGGGCAATGTACCGATGGGGCGCACCCGCCCACAAACACTTTTGAACGCTTCTGAAACCGCACCAGCGCCGAGGATGGCGCTAGCGATGACGGCTATGCCCTTCCAGCCCGCGGGATCATAAAACCATACTAGTAGACATATAAAGATAACTTCCGCGGGTACGCCGACATCGCGCAAGGCCCGCCAGGTGCTTTCGGTGTGATGGTACAACTGGGAATGAAACGGCGGCGTAACAGTGCGCCACCACGGCGCGTTGGCGTGCGTTTGCGGGTTTAATCGCACAGCCTGCCAACTGTACGGCTGCTGATCACCCATGAGCCAGCGCGTGGCCCGCCAGGCGCAAGTATCAAGCCGGGCGTTGAAGCTCAGCAGAAGAATTTCCGCTAGAACCACAATTCCGAGGATAATAAGATTCTTTTTCAGCGGCGAAGTATGCGGCGGTCTATCCGTAGAAGGCTTTGCTCTGGCCATGAAATACCTCGCAGGATAGCCGACGCAGTGCCGCCGTTAGGCCGTGCCGGAGGCTGCAGCATCAGCGGAAGGTTCCGCAACCGGTTCCGCGGCGACTGGTTTTTCAGATTCAGCCTGTTCCTCAGCCTGTGCCGTGGTGGTGCGACGGCGCGTGCGATCCGACTTTGCCACCCGTTGCTGCACTTTGTCCTGTTCTTCCTTGGCGATCCGGCCGGATTTGCCTTCCATGACGGCGGCGAGAATTTCCTTCATGATCAAATCAATGCCGCGCAGAGCATCATCATTGGCGGGAATGGCGATATCCACCATATCCGGGTCGCTGTCGGTATCAATTAAGCCGATGACCGGTATTCTAAGCTTGCGGGCTTCCTGAATGGCAATCGCTTCACGGCGAACATCCACAACAAACATGGCTCCGGGCAAGCGGTCCATGCCGCGGATACCCGAAAGGTTGCGAAGAATTTTCCGATATTCGCGGTTCAGATTCGAGACCATTTTCTTGGAGTAATTCTTGCCCACATCCGGGGATTGTAAAATGCGTTCCAATTCTTCCAGACGCTGCAACCGCGAGCGAATGGTACGGTAGTTGGTCAGCGTGCCGCCGAGCCAGCGTTCGGTAACCACGGGCATGCCCGCCTGTTTACCTACTTCGTCAATGACGGATCGGGCCTGCCGCTTGGTGCCGACAAACAGTACATCGCGACCACTGCCGACCAGGCGGCTGATAAACCGCTGCGCGGCCAGAAGACCTTTAAGCGTTTCGCGCACGTCAATAATGTGAATAAGATTCCGTTTGCCATAAATGTACGGCTTCATTTTAGGATTCCACCGGCTGGTGCGGTGGCCGAAATGAATTCCGGAATCAACGAGCTGACGAACCAATTCAGAATTGGCCATGGGGAGAACCTCATATCAGCGATTTCAGAGCCAAGCCGCAGTGACTCCTACCGTCGCTTAAAACTCGCCTTGCGGCGAAAATAGCATCCGTCGGCCACGGAATACATATCCCGTAAAGACCGAGCAAGCGGCAAACTATTGATCATATCGTTTTTGGCCCAGCGCGTCCAGCGATGTTTTAAGCGCTTTTAATCCTTGCCAAGCGGGGCAACGGGCAGCACAATACACTCAATACCTTTGAAGGGAGGGTTCTTGTGAAGGGAGCGCTCTCGGCGACGGTTCCGCTTTGAGAAGGAACATGAACATGGCCGGTACCGGGGTTTCAACGGAATCTTTTGCTCAGGACAAACACGCCGCGTATACAGGTCCGCGCCTGCGGATGGCCATTATCGGCTGCGGGGGCATCAGCGAAACGCAACTGAAAGCCTTATACGCCATGCCGGATGTTGAAATGGTCGCCGGCGCGGACACGAACCCGCATCGGCTTCAAGTCACGAAGGACAAATTTGGTTTGACCGCCCTGTATGCGGATTACCATAAAATGCTCAAGGAAATAAAGCCTGATGCCGTCACCGTATGCACACCCAATGCCGTGCACGCCCCGGCCACCATTGCCTCCCTGAAAGCCGGTGCCCATGTGATTACCGAAAAACCCATGGCCATGTCTCCGAAAGAATGCCAGTCCATGATTGACGCGGCGAACAAGGCAAAACGCAAGTTGGCGGTGGGCTTTCAATATCGCTTTCATCCTGCGACACAAATGTTGCGCCGGGCGCGGGATGAAGGGCAGTTTGGCAAGGTGATGTTTGTGAAATGCCAGGCCCTGCGGCGGCGCGGCATTCCGAACTGGGGCGTCTTTGGACAAAAGCACCTGCAGGGAGGCGGCCCGATGATTGATATTGGTGTGCATGTTATTGAGATGGCTCATTATGTCATGGGATCACCCAAACCGGTGGCTGCCACGGGTAAAACCTGGACCTACATGGGCAATAAATCCAATGATATTGTAAGTATGTGGCCGGATTGGGATTGGAAAACCTATACCGTGGAAGATCTGGCGATCGGGCATATTCGATTTGATAACGGCGCGATCATGCAGATTGAAGCCTGTTTTGCGGGGCATATTGAGCGCGATGTGTGGAATTTCACGTTGATGGGAGAAAAAGGCGGAGCCGCCTGGGACCCTGCCGCGATTTTCACCGATCGCGCCGGCACTATGACCAATACCACGCCGGCATTTCTGCCGGAAGGGGACTTTTTTACGCTCTTTAAGCTCAAGCTGCGGAATTTTGTGGACGGCGTATTACGCGATCAGCCGCTGGAAGCGCCGGGCGAAGCCGGAGCCGCCGTACAAAAAATTGTGGATGGCGTGTATCGATCATCCGATGCGGGCAAAGAAGTTCGCATTGGGTAAGCGTTGGCGACGGTGCAGAACGCACTGTGTCACCGGATTACATTCCGCGACGAACTCAACGCGGCCGCATGGAGCTACGGGGGTTCGCGCGGTTGTTTGCTCCATCAGAAGCTAATCGCGACGCCCCCCATCACGGTCTGGGCAAACTGGCTGTTGGCTCCAGCCTGAAGCTCGTAATTGGCGAACAGGGTAACGCCCTTGCTAAGATTTCCACTGATTCCTCCACCGAGCAATCCGGAGTCGCGGGTCGGTGAACCGGTTTGGAACGCGAAGGATCCCGCTCCGATGCCGCTGAAATTGGCGGAAATATTCTGGCTGTTATCAAGGAATTCATGCTGCCAGTAGGCGTTGAAATTAACAGTCAAAAGAGCCGGTCGCACATTGGTTACCAGATTCTGCTTGCCAAAAAGTGTCCATTCCAACTGACCGCCCAGCAAAGATCGCAAGGAATTCACGGACTGGTTGCCGACGCTAAGATCAAACGGGCTGCCGATTTCGTTAAAGCTCGATACGCCCAGGTGGGTGTATCCAAAACCGCCGGCGGGGCCAAACTTAAAGGCGGCCGTTACCGGGAACCAATAGCCCACCATACCGGCGACATCAAACTGATTGCCGGTGGGTTTTGCGGTGGCGGTGCTGGCCTGGCTGCCAAAGTTCACATTGCGATCGATGCGATAGCTGTTGTAGGTGTAAGAGGCCAAAGCGTTGGCATAGAAGTTGCTCTTTTGGTAACCCACGAAAACACCGGGGGTGTAGTTCGTAGACTGCTGCCGACTGCCCGCATTGTCGATGGTTCCACCGGTATAACCCCAGTTAAAAAATCCACCGACAACAAAATTGCGATTCAGGCGATACGCCAATCCGCCCAGCACGCCTCCGGTAGAGAAATGCTCGCCGGAGCCGCCACTGGGATGGATTTGATCCAAGGTGATGGTTCCAAGGACAAACCCTGAGAACCCACTATGACTGCCGGGTACGCGCGGTGCCACATATCCCGGCGGGAGACCGACTACCGCCGGATCCATATAGGAGACAGAATTCCTGGCTTGCTGCTGGGCCGATTGCATGGCCGCATCCATGGAAACAGAGAATGGATTTTGATCACTGGTTTTCAGCAGGGTCAGGCCGGAAGTATTAAAGCCCGGATTTTCAAAGGCCATCTGCGCCTGGCCCAAGACCTCCTGATTCAAGAAGATGGTGTTCTGAATGGATTCGCTGGTCATGGTGTCATAAACCTGGGGAGAAAGCTCGCCAAGTGTGGCGGCAATCTGTGATGGAGATTCTGCGCTCATGGCGATCAGGGCGCTTTGCCAGCTTGCCGGCACTACGCTATCGGGTGTAAATGTATTGTCCAGCAAGGCTCCGATGGAAACTTCGCTGGGGGTTTGGCCATAAGGCGAAAAGAGGGTCTGAACGGTTACCACTAAACCGGTGCCCGCCACGGATGACTCGTAAAAATTGTAGCCGTTGCCGCCGGTCGTTGCGGTGATGGTATGAAAGCCGGTGCCATAGGTGACATTGCCGCTTTCAAGCGATGCCGCACCGGCGGAAGTGGGTGTCGCGCCACCGGCGGCGGCTACCCCGGTTGGTGCGGTGGTGCTGGAAATCACCGTGTATTTATCAAAATCCAGGGGATGGACGAAGCTTGAACCGGTGGGCGTTTCGAAGGCCAGATTCAAATTGCCGTTGAGTGCCGCGGTACCAGTGCCGGTCACTGCTAAGGAATCGTAAGCGCCGGTTGAAGGTTCTCCGAAAATTGCCAGACCCAGCGAGCTGTTGGCATCCTGACTGTATTGCGCGGGGGCCAGAGCAATTGCCGTGGGCGTCGCGGCAATATGGTTGACCGCATTAAAATAATTGATGGTTTCCACCGCGTTCACCGCGTTAGCCGCCGTGCTGGTGTTGGTAAGAGTCAGGTTGCCGGACCCCAGGGACGTGGCGGTCCCGGCAACGACCGTGACCCCCAATTCGGTTCCCGAAGTGGTAACATCGGTGTTATTGGTGTACGTGCCGATACCGTTAAGCATCAATGTTCCCGCCGCGGTGGTGGATGATGACGTCAAGGTCAGCGCACCAACGGGCGACGCTTGCCCGAGGATCGTGCCGGTGTACTCACCCGTGTTACCATTGGCATCCAGGGTACCCCCTGCGGAATCTACGGTGATATTGTTCGCGACGACATAAGAAGCGAGTTGCCGGAATGTGGCGTCGTCCAAAATAATTCCTGCCGTCGGGGCCGGCAGATTAGCGGCACTGGCCGCAGTGAATAAGGTAGAGTCTGTTCCATCGCCCAACTGTAAATACCCGGCGCTAAAGGCGGTGGCACTGTTGTTGGTTCCACCGAGCACAAACGTACCGTTGGCGAGACTGAATATATCATTACGTGTAGATGTATTGGAAATGGCTCCGGCGAGCGTCAGCGCGGTTCCTTCGGCATTAATACCGCCCGTAGTAGCGGTGGTGCCGTTATCAATAACAGTTATGGCGTTGTAGAGTGTGCCGCCGCCGGAGTAATCCAGCGTGCCCTGATCAAAGGCAAACGTCACGTGGGTTCCCACGGCGGTATTGGGCAAATTGGCACTGGTGGCTGCGATGACGGTCGTGGTTCCCGTGCCATTGCCGATCTGGAACGTGCCGGTGGTAAACGTGGTGTCATTGGTGGCCGTGAGAGTGATGGTGCCATCTTGCAGGGCAAACGTATTACCGAGTGTGGAATTATTGGTAATGGGTGCACTGATGGTCAAAGCCTGCCCGCCGGCGTCAATGGCGTTGGTAGTGGCGACTCCGCCCGAGCTGGCGATCGTGACGGTACGGGTAAGAGTTCCTGCACCAGAGTACTCCAAAGAACCTTGATCCAGCACGATGGCCGCGCCAGTTCCCGGCAAATCGGTCAGAGCAGCTGCGCTGACCGTGGAAGTGCCGGTGCCATCACCAATCTGCAAGGTGCCGACATTAAATGTGGTGCTGTTGCCGGTGTTGGTAAGCGCGATGGTGCCATCCTGGAGCACCAGCGTATCACCCGGCGCGGAGTTATTGGTGATCGCCCCACTGAGCGTGAGCGTTAATCCGCCGGCGTCGATGGTATTGGTAGCGGATGTGCCGGCGTTGGTGATGGCGTTAACCAGCGTACCGCTGCTGGTTCCCGTATACATCAATTCGCCCTGATTAAGGGTAACGGTTCCTGTACCAAACGAACTGGCGTTGCCAAACCGCACCACCGCATTATTTTCAACCAGGGTGCCGTTGATATAGGTATTAGCGCCAGATCCAAGATTGGCGCTGCCGTCAATGCCGTTGAAAACCATAGCCAACTTACCTGACAAAGTTCCGGCAAATTGCGATATCGCCCCGGTGGCCGCGCCGGCACCGCTGCCGAGTGTCAAAATGATTCCCCCCCCGGTTCCGCCATTAATAGTACCCAGAAGGGTGGATGCGGTGCCCGGCGTCACTGAATCCGGCAGGATATTAATTTGAGCCAGGGCGGTCGTGGAACTGTTGGTGATGCTGGAAAGAGCGTCCAGCGACAATTCTCCCACAGTTAAAGTGCTTCCACCGAGGTCGTAGGTGCCATTTACCAGTTGCAAAAGTTGTCCGCTTCCGCTTACGCCTCCGGTAAGTCCGATGGTTTGGGCATTGCCGATAATTGTCCCGGTACCCGTAAGCGTGATGGCATTGGCCACAGTGGCTGCGGTGGTGCCGGTATAGGTCAGCGTGCCGGAATTGAGCGTGATACCGCTGCCGGCGGCACCGAATGAACTACCGCTGCCAAATTTCACGGTGGCATTGTTCTCAACGGTCGTGCCATTGAGGAACGTATTAGCGGTCGCTCCCAAATTGGCACTGCCATCGATCCCGGTGAAGACAAGGGACAGGTTTCCCGAAAGTGTGCCGGAAAACGTGGAACTCTCGGCCGTTGCCGCATTGAGGCCTGATCCGAGCGTCAGGATGACACCCGCACCGGTACCGCCATTGATATTGCCGGCAATGGTTGATGCAGTCGGTGTGGCCATCGCGTCGGGGAGGATGTTGACGTGGCCGACAACGGTGGTCGAACTGTTGGTAATGGTAGCTAAACCGCCGCCCAGCACATTGGTGGTAATTAACTCACCGACGCCGATAGCCGAACCAGCCAGATCAAAAGTGCCATTCTGCAGAGTCAGCCCTTGGGCGCTGCCAACGGTATCACCGGTGACACCCGCCAGGCCAAGCGTCTGACCGTTAGCGGTGGAAATGGTGCCCGCGCCGATCAACGTGATGGCGTTGACCATCTGCGAAGGGGTATTGCCGAGGTAGGAAAGTACACCATTATCCAGCGTGATCCCGGCGCCGACACCGGGCAGTTCGGCGACGCCGCCGCCCCGGCCAAATTGAGCAGTGGTGACGGTGGTGCCATCGCCAATCTGAAGTTTTCCGGCGGTGAACGAATTGCTATTGTTGGTCGAGGTCAGAATAAAGGCACCGTCGCGCAACAGCAGCGTGGTATTGGCGTGTGGATTGCTGACGCTTTCGCTAAGGTTCAAGGCGGTGCCGGCTGGGGCAACGCTGGCGTCGATGATGTCGGTGGCGTTGTTGTCATTAAGCGTGACCGTGCCGATGACCTGTCCTGAGCCCGCTACCAGGGTGCCACCGGTATTGAACGCAAAATTGCTCAATACGTGGTTTGCTTGGGTGGACTGCGCAAACACGGCAGAAACTGTGGTTAAGGCATTGTCAATGGTGACGACGCCATTGTAGCTGCTGATAACACCCTCCATGCTCAGAGTCGATGGCGCGGTGGCGCTGGAGTTTGTCACCAACACGGCGGCTGAACCGGACATGGCAGTTCCACCACCAATATTATCGCCGAGGGTCCCGTTCTGGCCGTTCATGTTTACGGTTAGCGCATTATTCACGGCAATAGAGTTGCCCAAGTACTCATCGGTGCCAACATATTCGATGGTAGCGCCGGGCGAACCCGCTGGTGCACCCACGGCGGCGGCACCAATGATGATCTGGCCGGCACCCAGATTGCCCGTATAGGCGGTGATGGAGGAACTGTTGGAACTGTCGAGTTGAGTGGTGACATTATCTTGCAGTGTCACGGTTCCGGCGAAGGCGCTGTTATCACCGGTGATTAACAGTGTTCCGCCGCCACCCGTGGCGGAGGAACTGATTGCCAGGCTGGCCGCGTCGATGTTAATGGTGTTGGTAGTTGCGCCGCTTTTGATGCTCTCCAAGTCGCTGGCCATGCTACCCGAGAGCGTTGTGGTAAAGCCATTGAGGTCCAGCGTGTTCTGCGTGTCAATGGAAGCACCTGTTGCAGATATTTGGAGCGTGGACTCCAGCGATGCGGCGATATTCAGACCGTTCACGCCCATCCTCAGCGTGCCCTGATAAAGTGCCAATCGCGCGCCCGCACCCGCCTGACTGCCGATGGCATCCAGCGACACCGTTGTCGCGGCTGCAGCATTGCCAACTTGAATCGTGCCTTGAGTAAAATCTGCCGAAGTATTGGCGGAGGCCATGTCGAACGTGCCGTTCTGCAACACCAGTACATCGCCGATTTGATTCGTTGTTCCGATCGATTGGCCTGCGGTCGGCGACCGAAGGGGCATCGCGGCAGTGTTAGTGCCCTGATACTCGATAGCTCCCTGAACGGTCATAATTTGGCCGTTGGCATCGAGAGTATTGATGGAGGGAAGGTAGGTGTAGCTGGGGCTCCCCGGGGTCGTTCCATTCCCGGAATCCGTGAGGATAATCGCGTTGTTGGCGGTCAGCGTCGCCGCGCCTGTGCCGGTGTATTGCAAGGTTGCGTTGTTCACCGTGACTGTGCCGCCGCCGAACGAACTACTGCTCACCCCGCCTTCATCGCCGTTGTTGCTGAAGCTCGCAACGACCTGGGTAGCGGGAATGGTCGGTGGCGTATTGCCCGAATTGCCAAGATTTATCCCTCCCGAGGCAACCGTGGTCCCCTTGGAAATCGTGGTTCCTGCGGAATAGGTGTTCGTCGCCGACCCCAGATTAAAATTACCCGTGAGATCCAGGGCCAGATTACCCGCCAGCGATCCGGTTGCCGAAACAGCACCGCCGCCAAGGGTCAAGAGGATGCCGGCGTTGTTTTGCCCGTCTATCGTTCCGGCAACGGATGCCCCGGTGGATGCGGAAAGGCTAACCCGTACCGACGAACTGGAGTTGATGATGCTCGACCCAGCAGCCAATGTAAGATAGCTGGCGGATCCACCGATTCCCGAGAGATCAACCGTCGCGTTGGTCGTACCGGCATACGCGCCACTGCCTTCGCCAATGTACACCGGCCCGGCCCCCGAAGGGACGCCATTGGGCGTCCAGTTCGCCGCTGTGTTCCAGCCGTCGTTGGGTGCAACTGCCGATCCGGTATAAACCGATGCAGCACGCGTCTGCCACGCCGGCGCACCGATGACCAATACCGCCGCAGCCGCCAGTGTTAAAACTTTGGCAGTTTGCCGACGGGATAGATATTTCTTGTTTTTTTCACGACCTGCTAGACGCCCGATAAGGCTAATCTGTGTTTCTCCGCGGCCCATGACCAACTCCTTTGAAGTAAATAAATTTGTTGCGCGTGACTTTCAGGAATCCCAAAAAAATTCTGCTCGCCCTGGGAGTCTGGAACGTAGTGGTCTTTATAACTGCCGATTGGCAGAACGTCAAACATATCCATCGAGAATCCACCAAGAATCCAAAAAATCGGCGGCGCTGACCAAACGGAGGCATAGCGGGGGAAGCGAAAAGTATTTTGTCACAAGAACGCGGTCTCGCATGATCTCCTTCTCGGCTTGCACGGCGCGGCGGCCGTGGGCGCAGCCTCTGAACCACAAGGAGCCTGTCCGAGCAATTGCCGGGTTGCGGCGGCGTGATTTTTGGCACCCGTCAGGACTTGGGTCCGAATTTTCTTTACTTTTATTTCAGCGCGCTGTATAAATCGCTAATCGAACTGGAAACGCGTCGCATGGCGGCGTGTTTTTTGGGGTCAGCACTGGGCACCAACGGGATTGCAAACAGTGCGATCAGGGGGAGATCAAACAAAATATTCGTGGCCATTTCGCGCCACATTCAGGTATTTTTTAGCCTCGGAGGTTTCAATGCGTAAGTCACATTTAGCGGCAATCACAGCATCAGGGATCGCACTGGCGGTATCATCCGGCGGTGCTTTTGCGTTTACCATTGTCCAGAATTTCTCCGGTGGTTACGGCGGCTATACCACGACGACGCCGACTCCCACGTACTTTGTTCCGGGAACGCCCCCGGATGTAAACGGAGCCGTGGGCTACAGCGGTAGCACAGAATATGTAGCCGAGATGATCAACGGTTACTTTGGTGTATATGGTGCTACTGGAACACCCACCACGCAGGAAAGCTTGGACGCTTTCTGGAATCACGCGTTGGCCGCCTCGGGAACTACCATCGCCGGTTCCTTCGACCCGAGAATTGTTTATGATACCTCATCGCAGCGATGGTTTGCCAGTTCGCTACTCGGGGAGAGTTCCCCAAATTATTTTCTTGTCGGCGTCTCGGCCACATCCAACCCAAACGGAGCTTGGACCGGCTTTGCGCTTCCCTCTCAACCCTCACCTATACCGGGCCAATATTTGACACCGCCAACCAACACGCCGGTTCCGGCTTGGGCTGATTTTGACACTCTGGGCGTTAGCGGGGGAAACGTCTTTATCAATGGTAATATGTACAGCAACAGCAATGTATATACCGGAGTGTCGAATGTTGTCGCGATTCCCAAGGCTTCGCTAACAGCCTTTGTTCCCTCGGTCGGGGGATACCAAGTTCTGAATTATATTCCGAGTTTTGCTAACCAGGGGGTTCAAAATGCCGGCGGCAACGCATACACCAGCTATTTCTACGGCACTCCGAACACCAATGCAAATCAGCTCGTGCAGACTACCATTAACGGGACATCCGCGGGGAATTATCAAATTCGCCAAGGCGCGGGTTCTCTGGTGAATCTTTCCGTTGGAAATGCGGCGACGCTTACCCCCGCAGCCGGCCAGCCGGGGTTACCGAACTCCATCGACGCCGGCGATTTTCGACTATCATCGAATCTGACAACGGCGGACGGAATGGTATGGGGCACGCAAATGGTCGCAAATCCTGGCAATTCCGCACTCGATGCCATTCGCTGGTTTGCCATTAACCCGACCAACAACACCGTCTTGGCGCAAGGCCTGCTGGCCAATCCGAATAATTCACTGTACTATGGATCAATAGCCGTAAGCAAATTTGGCGCGATCGTAATCGACTTCGAGGAAAGCGGCGCGTCGCAAAACATCAGCACCTACGTGGCAACAGGCACGTTCAACGGCACTTCGGTGGCCATTGGGACGCCTACGCTGCTTAATGCAGGTGCTGGCGTCTATCAGCAGTCCAGCGGATTTACCCCGCCCAACGGCACAGCGCCCACGACGGCGCGTTGGGGAGATTACAGCACGGTCCAAGTTGACCCAAATAATCCCAATGAGTTTTGGATATTCCAGGAGTTGCCCAGCGGCACCCAAGTCAACCGATGGAATACACAAATCACTGCCATTGACCCGCCCGGCGGTATCGGCAGCACCGTTCCCGAACCGGGCGTATTGCCGATTCTGTTTCTTGGGGCCGCGCCACTGCTGCTGACACTGCGGCGGCGGAAGGTCGGTGGTTGAATAAGGCATCGTCAGCGACATTGAGCCGGTGGCCGCCGCTGGACCAGTCGCCCATAGAAATCTAATAGTGGCGACCAATGTCCGCGCGGATCGCCGGGCAGCGGGGATCGGTAGGTCTTCCATACCACGTGCATGGCATGAGTGCGGGAAGCGGTTT
>JAKBCC010000066.1 GCA_021808105.1 Planctomycetota bacterium | reverse complement strand
TTTCTCGGCAAGCACTATCTGGGCCAGTCGGATGCAACCGGTGAAGCGGAAAACGCCGAGCCGGTAAAAACCTATCAAAATGTACGCATTGAGGACGTATGAGCAAACGCAGGCGTGTAGCGAAAAACAACGATGGGAGAACTGCGGCCCTGGCGTATGAGCCGGTGGGAGCGGCTGAGGAATTGTTTTACACGCACGAACGGGAAGTGCTTTTGGCCGGGCCTGCGGGGACGGGGAAAACCCGCGCCGCGTTGGAAAAAATGTTTCTGTGCATGCAAAAATACAGTTCCATGCGTTGTCTGCTGGCTCGGAAAACGCGTGTGAGCCTCACGCAATCTGCTTTGGTTACGCTGGAGGAAAAGGTGTTGCCTGCGGGGCATTCCATCAGCCGGGGCGCTACGCGAGGCCGCCGCACAGGGTATGTTCTGGAAAACGGCTCGGAACTTGTGCTGGGCGGGCTGGATAATGCGGATCGGGTCATGTCCAGTGAATACGATATGATTCTGGCGTGTGAAGCCACAGAATTAACACTTTCAGATTGGGAAAAACTTCTCACCCGTCTGCGCCATGGCATTATGCCGTACCACCAGGCGGTGGCGGAATGCAACCCGTCGCATCCGGGGCATTGGCTTAATGTGCGGGCCAATGCGGGACTCATGCGCCGCTTGGTCAGCCGCCATGAAGACAATCCGATTTTCTTTGATCGCCGACTTGGGCAATACACCGTTGCCGGCCAGGCCTATCGCTCTACGCTGGAGCGGCTTTCCGGCGTGCGACGGAAACGCCTGCTGGACGGCCTTTGGGCGGCACCGGAGGGGCTGGTGTATGAGACATTTGCGGATCACGTCATTTCCGGCTCGGGTCTGGATGAAAAGGAATTGGCTAACGCCCCGCTGGCTTGTGCGGGTCTGGATTGGGGTTGGCGCGATCCCACTGCGGTGGTGGTAGGCGTGTTACGTCCGGATCAACGCCTGTATGTTGTCGAGGAATTCTACGCCCGGCGGATGCCGCTGGATGAACTTGCGGAAAAAATTGCCGCACTGCTTAAACGCTGGAATGTGGAGCGCTGTTTTGCCGACCGCTCGCGGCCGGATTTAATAGACCTCGTGCGCCGCTATGATGCGCCCTGCGAAAAAGCCCCGCTGGTTTCCATTGCCGCCGGTATTTCCGTGGTTGAATCGCGCCTCCTGGCGGAAAAGTTGAAAATATATTCATCCTGCCATCGCTTAATTCAGGAAGCCGCGGAATATCAGTATGCCGCGGATGAAAGTCAAAAAGCGGGTGCCGCTGTGCAACCCGGCAGCGATCACGTTATGGATGCATTGAGATATATGCTCACAGGTATGGAAATCATGATGCCATCGGATCCTGCGGGCAACCCGCAAGACCCGAATGTGCCGCCCGATGCAGCGCCATTGCGCGATGCACATGGACGGACATTCGCGGATGTATGGGGGCGGTGACAATTGAGGTTACGGGTTACAGGGGACGGGTTACAGTTGGTAACGAGTTAGGAGTTAGAAGGCTTTGGAAGCGCTTCGCTTTTGCAGGATGCGAAATGCCGGGGTTCGGGTTACGGGTTACAGGGGACAGGGGACAGTTAGGAGTTGGAATGTTAATGTTTGAAACGGGTTATGCGAAGTTCGGCGATCGGCGAAAAGTGCTTGAAATTCCCGGTTGCCAGGGTGCAGCCTGATTCCACGGCGGTTGCCGCGATCAATGCGTCCGTGGCGCTTAATCCGGTTGTCGGGCCATATTCTTCCATGTAAATGGACGCACGGTGACCGATGTTTTCCGAAAGCACTTCCACGGAAAAATTAAATTCAGAAAGAAAATCCCGGATGCTCTGATGCTCCCGCGCTCCACGGGAACCCTGCAGCAGTTCCATGTAGGAGATCACGGAGGCAGTGCGCAGGGGCGTGCGATCCAGCAATTCCGCCGCCTTCGCATTGCCACGGAGATACCAGATCAAAATATCAGTATCAAAGAGCATCCGTATGCCTCGTGCGGATTTTCTTTACGTAAGCGGTCACGTCGGCCATATCCGCACGATCGGCCCACATACCAAACGAACGATGATCTTTTACACTGCCCGAAGCCCTGGATGTTTTTTTTGTGATAGGACGCATAATCGCCTTCGGCCTGCCGCGATAATAAACGGTAACGGCCTCATTACGGTTCAGGGCATCAATGATGTCACTGGAACGTTTTCGCAAGTCGACAAATGTTGCTTTCACGGGCCGAGCCTCCTAAACATAACACTTCAAGTATACACATGGTGGGCAGTTATACAATGCCGGCGAACCTTGGTTTGCCAAACGCCATAAAGCCGCCGGCTCTGCCGGTGGTGCGGCGTGAGCAGGCGGAGCGGCTTAGAAACAAATTATATTGGTACGCCTCCTGCCAACGGAATGATCATGGCAAAAAATCGAAGGGGCTTTTTATGGGGCTTTCAAGTTTGGTCAGTGCTGGAAGGCCCAGCGTCACATTTGGCCGGTGGTTTACGCCAGCACCTAAAACGCATATAAAGATACCATGGCAATGAGAGACGATATTCGGGCATTAGCTGACCGATATGCGGATAAGCTTAATCGCCAGATTGAGCACCGACTGGTCGAAATGCGACAGGACGATCGGTCGCACACGCTGATTTATAAAGTTCTTGGCATAAGCGTGCAGGAGGGGATAGCCATTGATGAATACCAAAATAAAGGCCGATTTTTATATCAGTACGCTGGACTGTTTCTTCAAGAGGCCGCCGGGCACTGTTTCAGGGAGAAGTTTCCAGACTCCGGCCCGATCCGAATTCCAAATTCACTGGGCCAAAAGCCGAAATACTTTGAAGTGGATTGTCTGGTAAATAATGAGGCGCTGGAGATAAAATGGCGAGACGCAACCACGGACGGCGATCATATAATCAAAGAGCATACGCGACTGCAAGTGGTGCATGGAGCCGGCTATCGGCCTGTACGCGTGATGTTCTATTGCCCAATGCGACAGCAGGCCATCCGAGTCCAGGAAGTGCTTGAATCGCTCTATAAAAGCGTCAATGGGGAGTATCATAGTGGTGCGGCCGCCTGGGAATATATCAATAAACGCACGGGCGTTGACTTGTTGGGGATACTTAACGAACTGGCTGAAGAAAGGACGGCGCAACATGGCAAGTAACGTGCATCAGGGTGATTGTCTGGATGTGGTCCGCGATCTTCCGGCAGAATCCGTTGATTTGGTATACGTCGACCCGCCCTTTTTCACCCAGAAGGTACATTCACTGGTTGCGCGTGATCGGGAGACCTCGTTTCAATTCAGCGACCGGTGGGAATCTCGGTTACAGTACCTTGAATTCCTGCGATCGCGGGTTCGAGAATTTCGGCGCGTGCTGAAATCGACTGGTTCGCTGTATTTTCAGTGCGACACCAACGCCTCGCACCACATTCGTTTTCTCCTGGATGAAACCTTTGGCGAGCCGATGTTCCGCTCTGAAATTATCTGGCATTACCGTCGTTGGTCAAACTCGCAGCGCAATCCCATGCCATCGCATCAGACGATCTTTTTTTACACTAAAACAGATAATTACCAATATTATCAGCAATTTGATGATTACTCTCCTTCGACCAATGTTGACCAGATCCTGCAACGTCGCCGGCGCGATGAACATGGGAAATCCATCTACGCGCGCGATGGCGATGGAAGCGTCCTCCAAGATGGCCATAAGAAAGGGGTGCCGGTAGCCGATGTCTGGGACATCCCGTTGCTCAACCCAAAGGCAAAGGAGCGGGTGGGCTACCCGACCCAAAAGCCCATCCTCCTGCTGGAGCGCATCATCGCACTGGTGACAGTTCCCGGAGATTTTGTTCTTGACCCATTCATGGGCAGCGGCACTACACTTGTTGCTGCGGAACTGCTTGGTCGCAACGCTCTGGGAATAGACATCTCCGGCGAGGCAGTCCATCTGGCCACCCAGCGGCTTCAACATCCCTTCAAGACCTCTTCCGAACTTATGCAACTGGGGCGTGAAACCTATATCCAAGCCGATCAGAGGGCCATGGCTTGCCTGCATGGCCTGCCTGTCATTCCAGTTCAGCGCAGTCGCGGAATTGATGCGATTCTCAAAATGCCTCCCGGAGGAAATCCTGTGCTGATCCGCGTCCAGCGGGAAGGCGAAGGTCTTTCCGACGCTGCGGATGCCCTCCATCACGCCGGTCAAAATAAGCAGCCGGCGACACTGCTGTTAATTGTTACCAATTCAGAACAGCGGGAGGATTTATTCCAGATCCCGCATCCCGATGTGGTTTGCGTTAATTCCACAGCGACCAATGTTAGGGAATGCCTTGCCAACCTTGGCATTGGAAAGCTGGATTAAATATCCCTATCAACGGGCATCCGTATGCCTCGTGCGGATTTTCTTTACGTGCGCGGCCACGTCGGCTATCTCCGCGCGATCAGCCCACATGCCAAACGAACGATGATTTTTTATACTTCGCAAAGCCTTGAATGTCTTCTTTTGCGATGGGACGCATACCAACGGAATGATCATGGCAAAAAGTCGAAGGGGTTTTTTATCGGGCTTTCAAGTTTCGCCAGAAGCTTTTCACCAATGGCCAGCAGTTTTTGCAGTGTGCCGGCCTGCCTGGTATTTCCGGCGGCACTGTCCGCAGTCGCTGCTGAACCTGTGCCGGCCAAGGCCCAGGGATCCACAATCGGGGCGTCGGTTGGGGCGGTGGAACTGCGATGGTGTTCTCGGCTGGTGCGGAGCAATTCTTCCGCATGGCGTTGCAGCAGTTCCAGAATGTCCGCCGGCAGGGCGGATTGCGTATGCGGATCATGCGTGCCTGCATCATGGCCCGGCAGCATGTGCTCCGGGGCGTTGTGGAAGGGATGGGGCGAGTCTTTGTGATGCGTCATGATTGAATCCATGTTTTGCTGTAGGGGCCAACGGATGAAACTTCCGCGGTAAAAATACTGATCTGCCCCACCCGTAAACGCAGGCGCATGCGGGTGATATTAAATGTGCCGGTGATTATGCAGCCGGTGGCGGCGGTAAAACTTATCGGCACATCGGCGTGATAAGCGGCCATGCCGGGATCGCTTTGAGTCAGCCAACCCACGACCACGCCATGCAGCCGTTGGCCGGTAAGAATTCCCGAACCAAAGCCGGCATCGGCGAAGGCTTCGGAATCTTTTTCGCGAAATTCTTCATCCAGCCGGGCATCATAAATGTTGGCTGTGACTCCCGGCGGCAGGGTTACCGCAGCAGTCAGGCCGGAAAGCGGCACGGAGGTTGGCATGGGTAAAATCTCCAAATAATCTCAGACACTCTGCGGGCGAAAATTGCGTTATGCCGCGTTAAACACCTGGCATTCCAAGTGGACATTCGCGGTGTAAATGGCGTATAGCAGGGAATTAAAGCCCGGCATGGCAGGTTGAATATCCGCAGTGCGCGTGCAGATTAACATACTGCCGGTGGATAAATTCAGCGTTGTCTGATCCAGCAAATCGCCAACACGTTCCGCTCCGGCCAGCGCCATGTTGATATCCGCTGCGATAATCTGAAGTTGCACAGGTACAGCGGTGATGCGGTCACCCGAAAAATCATGGCGAACGCGGCCTGCACCAAGCCGCAAAACCACCAGGGGCATAGCCGCCGATGGCGGCGCTTCGGTTAAGTAAACCGCGGCCGCAGTGCCGAAAATGGCCGCCAGTGGCGCATCGCCGGTAATGTTGCTGATCAGTGCCTGCAGCAATGCCTGCATAAAATTCGCTCAACTTTCTGTAAGTGCATCCTGCGGGTCGAGTTGATCGGTGTAAATGGCCCACGCCTGATCGCGATCACCTAAATTAATGACATACAGCACGCGGTAAAACAATATGCCGTCAAAAAGGCGATCACCAAATTGCGCCTCGGTATTCTGCGGCGTGATAATCACATGCGTAATATCCATGGTGCGGCGTGCCGCGACTTTCCAAAGATGCGCGTGAAACGTCAGAATGCTGGCGGAAAAAGCGGTCAACACCGTTTGCCAGGACCGGAGAATTTCGCCACTTGGCCCCGGTGTTGTTACCGCGCGCTGCAGCGTAAGGGTTCGGCGGGTTAATAATTGCAACGTCATAGCACAGCGTCCCGATAGCGATCTAAAATATTGGTTATTTCAGTGGTGAAAATCAGATCACCGGCCCGCACCAGATATTCATATCCGATGGTTTTTCCCTGCGATTCACGTTGTTTGGTTAAGTCCGGCTGATTGAATATATTGCCTGCGGCCAGTGCGGTGGCAAAGGCGATATCTTCCGGAATCTGCACGCCACAGATCACAGCACCGGCGGCGTGCGGCTGGGTAAATGGTGCCGTAAATGTGTTGCCACTCACCGCGCTGACCGTCACTGTTTCCTGCACCGCTGTGCCCGGATCAATGACCAGTGTTGCTCCCGCCTCTATGGCCCACGGCTGGTTGATATTAACGCCGATCATCGCAGTTGGTGTGATGACCTGTTCACCGGGCAGCACAGAGAGCGTGCTGGTCGTGGTGAATCCGAAGCCGGCAATATAATTAACCTCTACCGCATCGAGGCAGCGAAATCCGAGCCTCCACGGAAACGGCACCGCCAGCGATTGCGCCGCCTGCGGCTTAAAGGAGATGCGGCCAATTTCGGGCCGCAGATCAAATTGATCCGATGTGCAAACCAGCGGATACAGGCCGGTGGGATACAAGGTGACGGAATTAAGTAGAAGGACGGGGGTTTGCCGCAACATTAAATATGGGCGGTTGGGGGAATCATAAAGTTCGGTATAGGCGGCGGGGGTAAAATTGCGGCGGCAGTATCGTTGGACAGAATCACTGACGGCTGAAATAACCGCCGCCAGAGTCGCGGCATTTACATTGGCGGTTCCGGGTACAATCGTGGAACAATATGCAGCAGTAATCAAATCAGCCATGCGGCGGCTATAGGGCGGCAGATCAGGCGATAAGACATGTTGGCAGGAGGTAGCGTTTGAGGAACGGTGGCAACTGACACAGGCGTGGCGATTCGTCGTGTCACATACGCCTTGACCTCCATGGAGGCCAAAGCTACCATTATTTCTTGAAGTCGCATTGAAATTTGCAGTCCACAAGTCATGGACAAGGGGTCGAACATGAAATGTGTGCAATCATTTCTGATTATGGTTTCGCTGGCCGGCGGTCTGATGGCCTTAAATGGATGTACCGCAGCACCCGCGATGGCCACCAGTACGGGTGTGCGGCGGCGGCTGGCACAACCGGTGCTGGTCAATTTCAAGAAAACCCCATTCCGACAAGCAATAGCCACCCTTGCCAAAGACGCCGGCGTGAATATCTGCATTCAGACTGACGCCTTGGCAAATAGGGGAATTTTACCCTCTACGCCCGTGACAATGCACTTTTTGCAGCCGGTGTCCATTAAAGTCGCGCTGGATGATGTTTTGAAAACGGTTGAGAGCCCTCAGTCGCCGCTGGCGTGGAGCCTGCGCAAGGGAGTTATCTTGATTTCCTCTCGTAACTCGATTGGCGTGCGTCCCGTCGCGTATGTCTATCCTGTGGGATCACTGATTAAAGCGGGACATGGCGCAGGCAACGCGAAGGCGCGCCGCGCTGCAATGAAGAATCTTGTTGAATTGATCGAGAACACTGTTGATCGCAATTCCTGGATCGACAATGGTGGAACGGTCGGCTCGTTGCGATTTTTCCACACTACTATGGTCGTGACTGCCACGCCACGGGACCAGGTGGCCATCGCTCATCTGCTGGCCAAACTGGCGCACCAGGGAAACTCGCACAAGCCTTGATCTGCCACCGATAACTTCAATCTTGGGACAGGGTAAGAGCTTGAGAGCCGGGTGCATTCCACCACCGGCAGAGCCGGCGGCCAGGAACCTGTCCGAGTAATGGCCGGGATTGCGATGGCCATCACATCGCAACCGCCCGTATGCCGCCCTGTATGCCGGTGCGGGTATGCCAGTGTATGCCAGTTGCCTCCCGGCGAATTTGCCCTTACTGTTTCCGATCTTAGGACGATGGCTAGGAGTTAAATAATGGATTTGCGTATTGCGGTGTTGCCGGGCGATGGCATTGGTGTAGAAGTTGTAGATGCGTCCATGCGTGTGCTGGATGTTGTGGCCCGAAAATTCGGCCATAAGGTGCACGCGGAATTTGCTGATGTCGGTTGGGCCGCTATTGATAAGCATGGTACCGCATTGCCGGCATCCACTCGGGAAGTCTGCAAGCGCAATTCCGCGATTTTATTTGGGGCCGTGGGCCTGCCGGACCGGGATCAAACCTTGCCGCAGAAAGAACGTCCGGAACGAGTGGCGCTTTTGGAATTGCGGAAAGGGTTGTATGCCAATTTGCGGCACGTTCTGCTGCCGCCCGGATTAGCCTCCCGCTGCCCGCTGAAAATGGAACTCATCCAGCGCGGAATCGATATTATGATTATCCGCGAGCTTACCGGTGGTCTCTATTACGGCCAACCGCAGGGCATCAGCGGATCATCTCCGGATCGCAAAGCCATTGATACGCTGGCCTACAGCGAGCATGAAATCAGCCGCATTCTGAAAGTCGGCTTTGAAACCGCCCGCAAACGGCGCAAGCGTTTAACCAGTGTGGATAAGGCCAACATTTTAGCCACCAGCCAGTTATGGCGCGAGTTAGCCACCGCGATGGGCAAACAATATCCGGACGTGCACCTGGAGCACATGTACGTGGACAACGCATCGATGCAGCTTTTGCGGCGGCCCTCGGATTTTGACGTGATTGTCACAGAGAATACATTTGGCGATATTTTAAGTGATGAAGCCTCCATGCTGGCAGGTTCCATCGGGCTGGTGCCCTCGGCATCATTGGGGGATCCCGGCGCGGACGGCGCATCCTCCGTGCCGTTCTATGAACCCATTCATGGCAGCGCCCCGGACATCGCGGGCCAAAATAAAGCCAACCCGGTGGCGACGATCCTGACCGTTGCGATGATGCTCAATTATACGTTTGGTTTAAGCAAAGAGGCCGCAGCGATTGAGAAAGCAACCTTTGCGGTGTTGAATGCCGGAAATATCCTTACAGGCGATTTAGGCGGCAAGTCCACGTGCAGCGAAGTAACCGACGCGGTGATCGCGGGGCTGTGAGCAGCTTTTTTAATCCAGCAGATACTCAACTGCCGAGTGGTTCAGGGCCTGTAAGAATTCTTTGGAGTCGGGTGGTAAGGGGATCAAACGGAACTCTCAAAAGATGGAAGCCCCGTGTTTATCCGCATGATCAGCGAAATCCGCGGTTTCTTTAAAATCGAACTTGAATTGCATAACACATGCCGGGATTTACAGTGTATCTCCCTCAAACCACACATCCTCTGCCGCACGACCCTGCTGCGAATTCTAATTTTTTGCTGTGGCGGGCGCCAAGCAGGGAGATCACGGATTTGGCGCGACGCGCCAATTCTGCACCCGCAGTTCGGTAATGACCTCCCTCAGCCGGGCCATCTTGTCTGCGGTAACCAGCACGAAATTTCGCTCAATGGCTTGAGCCACGATCCAGATATCGCATTCGTCGATGCCAAGTTCGGCACCGGTCACCGGGTGGGACCATGTTTCCGGCCACTTCGCACGATTTTTCTGCCCTTCTGGCCGATATTGTTTGACCAGTCGAGCTTTAACAGAGCCATACACATGGGCGGTGTGCTTTGTTATCTCATGCACCAGAATGCCGTTTTCCTTAAGAAATAATGCCAATTCGTCTCGCGCTGTGTTGGGATCGATCCCTTTCAGGCAAAATCCTACATCCGCTTCTCCCAACGCAATGACCGGTAAATGCAGTACCGCATTGTGCGTCCGTCGATGTGCCCAGACGCGCTGGGAATCTACAGCTTCGGAATTCATCATGTCGAACAAAATATTCGTGTCTATCAGGTATTCGTCCACTCTCAATCCTCGTCAAACAGGTGCGCGGTTTCCTTGATCGCCGCTACAATATCCCGTGATTTTATGGGTTCGCACCGCTGTATCGCTTCGCTTGATGCAGCCTTCTGATATTCAGCAGAGATATATTCGTGCAATGGAATCCAAGCGTTAAAGTCCGGAGGGAAATAGCCGTCAAACCGGCAACCCACGCCCGGCCTGTTCTTCCCGGAAAAAATGTCCAGTACCTGCCGTTCCAGTCCCGGTGGTAAGTCATAAAGGCGCAATACCTCGGCGTCCATGCGCAGCAGGGCATCCTTAACAGCCGTTTCATCTGGCGCGCCGGCCATAGGTTCGACGCTGGATTTTGCGACAGCCAGATAGACTTGAGCGGCCTGAACAACCACATCAATCTCCTCGCGCGACGCGTCAGGTATCGGCATTTTTTCGACCGTACCCGCCAGCACATGGCGCGACGTTCTGCTGGTGTGGGCGAAGGCGTTGGCAAACGGAGAATTGAGAATGGCCCAAACATATTCTAATGGAAACTGACAGACTGGGCGAACGACCATAAAATTGTCACTTACCGCGTGGCCGATTGGATCCAATAACGCTCGCACCAGCCAGGGCATCCCAAGGTGTGCATGGTTCAGCAATACTTGGGGTATTCCAGGCGTTGCCGCCGACCGACGGGTCCCTATTACGTCGGCACCGTCTCGGAAAAACTTTTCTTGGGGTTGGCCGAATATGGGTGTTTCAGAGACGCCTCCGAGGTAGGCTTTAACGTAACCCGCGCCAGCCTTACCATCCGAGCGAACCGCGTTCTCCGCTCGCCGTGTTCGTGCGACAAAGGAAAAGCCCTCGCCTACCTTGGCCACGCTTCCAAAACGGGGGTAATTTGAGCAATAGCGCCAGACCGACTCCAGCTCGCGCCATTGCAGCGTGTAATCCGGGGGCCGACCCAAGGCTTGCTGCGGCACCTGTTCAGAGTTCCGGACCAGATAGGATCGGCGGAACACACCAATCTCCGCTTGCTTGATGCGATTGTAGTGGAGGCCCGCAAGGGTGCTGGCGGCTTGAATCTTGCATCGGCATATTAGGATTGCTGTTTCGTGTCGCGAATATGTGAAGGCGTTTTTCGGTAGCAGACAAATTTCCAGCACCTCGCAACGTTCAAGCAGTAGCTTCCGCGTGCTTTTTCCGTCTTTGCCGTGCAGTGTACCGATTGGCAAAACGATACCCAATACCGCTCCCATCTGCAGATTAGGAACAATCCGAGAAAGCACTTCCATCGCCTTCGTGGCGGTGGTGGGCGTTCGCGCGGATTTTGAGTAGTATTGCTTCTCGGCGGCCTTAAATCTCTCGAACGGTGGATTGGCCAGCACGACACGGGCTTTACCGGCATACTTCTCCAATATGTCGGATGCGAACATGTCGCCCTGTTCTAATTTCCACCCATTGGAATGCGGTACATCGGCAAGCGTAAGCGAGAGCCGCGCCACTTCCAGCGCGAAGGGGTCCAATTCCACCCCGGCGAGTCTCTTCTTGAGATATTCATGTCGGCCCTTGCCGGTTGTGCATGTGGAAAGCTCCCGCAATAACCGCATCGCGCCAACTAGAAATGCCGCCGACCCGCAAGCCGGCTCGAAGACATAACGGTCCTGTTCGGGAATTTCCTCTATCCATGGCTTCAGCTTGCCGAGGATGTAATCAATCAGATAAGGAGGCGTGCTGTGGATGCCCAATTCTTTTCGGAGGCTCTTTGGAACCAATGCATTCTCGTAAACATTGGCCAACGCTTCGGGTGTAACGTTTCCCAGATCGGAACATTGGAAAATCTCATCAGCGGCCGCCTGAATTGCCGGTACCCAGGCCTTTCCGCCGGGCGGGCGCACGTCGGATTCCGAGTAATGCCGACCGACTTTTCTAAAAATGCCATCAGCGTCCTGCGGCCCCAGTCGCATAAAGTGTTCGACATGCTTATCACGCAGAATCTTTGCTGCCAGGAGCCAGAATACGGATTTGAACACATCACGGGCCGCTGGATTGTCCACGCCCCGCTGCCTTAAATTGCCCTTCAGAACATCGATCGCGCGTGCTACGAGGCGCGACAGATGATCTCCCAACCCCGTTTCAAGGGCCGGCAAAAGGCCGATATCGACGAACGCCAGTTGCATCTCACCCGGCACGTTGAAGCGCGCCTTGGCCTCGTATATTGACTGTGGCGAAAAATCTCGCTCATGCTGTCGGAAGAATAACTCGACTCCATCGAAGCCGATATCCTGTAGTTGTTCAACTCCCCCGGATGTCTGCTTATACCAGACAAGCCGTTCGTGACGGCATTGGAGCACTACAGGAGCACCAATTTTCCGGACACGATCCGAATTAGTCGTCGCAATATCGGAATCAACAACAGTAATACAAGCTGACCGCACATCCCACGGCGCGTAAGCGAAGCCGGCAAATGGCAGAACCAACCCGTCAAATTGGTAATCCGTCGCCAGTCGTTGCGCGTTGTACCCACATTTCTCAAGGCCGCGGCGAATCGCGCGCTTCATTGATCGGCTTGCACTTACGATTACACGTCCTCCGATATTACAGCACCATCGCCTCAATGGAGTCGATATGTATAAGAGTGTAATTCAACGTAGCGCGAATTCAAGTACGACCCTGGTAATTGGAGTTAGCAGACACCGGTGCGGGCGGATTCTTCCTGCCGATCTCCGAAGATTCTACTTCCCCGCTACCTTCCGCGGGTCCGGCGGGCGGGTTTGGCTGTCTATGTAGGCTGCTACATCCCACGCCTGCTGATTGGTGAGGGTGCCGGGTTTTTCAAAGGGCATATTGAATTTAATAAAGGCTGCTGCCAGTTTAACCTTGGCCATCCCGGCACCAGAGTTGTACGATTCCGGACCCCACAGCGGGGGAAACTGATATTTATGATTCATCATCAACCCCTGCCCGGCTGCCCCGTGGCAGGCCATGCAGTTGATCGTGAAGACCGCTTTGCCGCGGGCGGCGCTGGGCTTCAGTGGCGGAAGTTTGAGCATCTTATAACCCCGTCCCGCCAGTTGGCCGTAAACCGGAGCGCCTTTGGCGAGCCACGCACAGTAGCTGATCAGTGCGGTCATGACCTTGCCATTTGCTGGAGGAATTTTGCCGTTCATGCTGAAACGAAAGCACGCCTGAACCCGCGCGGCAAACGTGATGACTTTACCCGCTTTGGCCTGATAGCTGGGAAAGGCCACATACGCGGCCCACATCGGTGCGGAATACGCTTTCCTTCCCGCCTGAAGATGGCAGTTTTCACAATTTAAGCCGTCACCCACGTATTTGGCCGCAAATTCCTGAGTATCGTCAAATACGTTTTTCCCCAGCCTGATCGCCTGCCCCAGTTTGCCGCCCGGCATGGCCGATTGCGGCGGCGGGGTAAAGGGTGTGGTCAACTTTGTAGCAACGGCGGGCGCGGCGGCGACGGCGTCGGCAAAAATGACTGCCTGGTCGGAACCGCCTGCTCGTGGGGCTGGTTGCCGTGCCACATTTGCGGCCACCGGCTTAAAGCCATAATGGGCGAAAATGCCCTGCGCGGCGGCGGTCTTGAGGAATGCCAGCCACTGTAAGGCCGCGCGGCGATGCCGGGCATTTTTTACGACCGCCCCGGCGTACACCGCCGTGGTGTTATATTTGGCTGGAATGGAAATATCCGCAATCGGATGGCCGATCTGCTCCTGAAAAATCGCTTCCGATTTCCACGTCACGCCCGCATCCGCCAGACCCTGCATTAAATAAAGCGGTGTCTGCCGGTGGTGAATATGCGTAAGAATGGTCTGGCCGTTTTTCACCTTGGCACCATACACCCTATGCTCCAACTTCGTACCGCCGGCTTTGACCAGTGAAAGCTTAATTTGCCGCGCCACACCTTCCCACGCCGGATTGGGCATGGACAAGGTTATGCCGGGCCGGCCTAAATCCCGCAGGGAATGAATATGTCCCGGATTGCCTTTAGGAATCATAATCGTGAGATCATTGGTGGCATAACTGACCGCCGGGCCGGTTAAAATTCCTTTAGCGATCAAGGCCTTAACTTTCAGCAACCCCGCTGCATACACGTCCGGCTTAGCGCTGAACGTCATGTTCCCCACGGTTATGCGGCCATGGGCGTTGAGTTGCCGCAGGAGAATGCCGGGCGGCAACGTCTCGGCAAATATTTTGCCCTTGAGATTCGGATGCAGTTTTTCAAACGCGGCTACGAGGGGTGCCACCGCAAAATAATAATTTCCGCCAATGTAGAGCACCAGTTTGGCGTGAAAGGGATCGCCATGAAAATCCGCCATGTCATCCACTTCCGGCACGGTGAACTTAAAGCCCTTGTTGACGGCGGAATTATTTTTTCCGCCGCTCCATGGCGGGAAAATGGCTTCCTTGTAACTGGGCGGATGCACGCGGCCCTGCCAATCGGCGGGTGCTTTGGTGCCCGTGGCCCAGAGCAATCCGCCGGTCAGCACTGTGGCCGCCAATGCCGTCAAAGAGATAATGCGTTCTTTCAACATCATTATGTTCCTCCTTCTGCCAAGGGGGGCGTCATTTCGTATAGCTGTAACCGGCCAGTTCCAGTTCCGGAATGGTGGCCACAATGCCCGGCGTTAAAACCGCACCGGGAATCAGGTGATTGGTCAATTCGGCAGCTAATTTCTCATGGCTCAAATGATCCGGGTTATGTCCCTTGGCCATCAGGGCGCCGGAAAATTCCCAGATTGCGTTATGGCACGCCAGAAACACCACGCCGCGCTGCATCAGCAGCGGAATACAATTGGATTCCGGCGAAAACAATCCGGTCGGGTCGTTATAATCTGCTGCGGTTTTGCCCTGCATGGCGTGTGGAATATCAAGAAATACATTGCGCTTGAATTTACCGCCGATCATGCCCGGCAGGTTGTATTTCTCCCATATGTACTGATCCCACAGCGCCAAATGGCACGTGCCGTGGGTGGCGGATACCACCAGGAAATCCGGATGTTTATATGACCAGATTTGGGCGTTAAGACTGTTGCGCATGAGGTTCAGCCAGGGACTGGTGATATCCGTGTTGTCCCACACTTGCTTCGGCTTGGCGCGATAATGCCGCAGGGCGTCCAACGCCTCTGTGTCCCACTGGTGTGGTTCAGTGAGAATCATGGGAACGGTTTTGAAATCTCTGCGGCGCGGGGCTGCGGTAAGTTTGGCGGTTAATTCTTCCAGATTCCCGGCACCGTGCGGTTCCAGGGATCCGGTTTTCACCGCCGCCGCAGCGTGAACGGATCGTGGCAGCGCCAGCACGGCAGCACCGGCGATTGATCCGCCGGCCAGCAGGCCTAAAAGCTTCCGGCGACCCAAGGGAACATGTGTGGAATCGGAATGTGTTGGGGTCATGATACATCTCCTTTAAAAGTCTTCTCAAAACCCATGGGTAAAGTATAGCGCCCGCTCTCTATTAAACAAATAAATGGTTGCTATATATGCCATAACACCGCATTATCATTGGATATCATGGCAATCCGCGCCCCGGCCGCAGATTGACGGCTTTACGAACCCAGCTACGCTCCTCAACCCCCATGCCCAGGCCGCGGTCAAAGGCCTGCGTTACCAGACGCCGAAATTGCCTGTGCAACAGAATTAACCCAGCTCCAGGTTCATCCACCGCCGATATACGAGAGGAATTAGGATCAAGCCCAGGAGCATGGATCCTGCGGCGGTAACCAGAAGACCTTTATAACCAGATCGCAGATCCAGCAGGAAGGGCAAGCAATAGAAAATACCTGGCAGCAACATTGCCCAAACGATCCCCCGGATTGGCAGGCTCCACCAAGATGCGACAAAAATAATGAACTGAAACAACAGCGATGCTAAGCCATACGGAGCGGCCAGTCGCAACGCCGTAAGTCCAACGCCGGCGCAAAGCATGGCCAGAATAAACATCCCCGCTGCGATCATCCACAGCGTTAAAATTTGGACCAGCATCGCAACTGCTATGCTGAAGACGAACCGGTGGCGTGGAGCCGGCTTAAGTAATTCGCATGCGAGGCAGGGAAGAATTTGCAGCCACTCGCCCGTGGTAACCAATCCAGGAACCGCAATGAGCGCAAGGGAGATCGCGATTGTGCCGAGCGTTACTTGTGTTGGTGGTTCGCTCCTGATCGAAAGAAAATAGAGCACCGAAATCAGGCACACGACGGCGGCGAACCCTATTCCAAGCCAACGTGGCCGCGCCTGGTGCCAATGGCGCAGGATCGCCCTGAACAATTTCCACGGGCCCAGCCGGCCTCCTTTTCCCGGGCGATCGGGCCGCGCATAATTGATGCTCGTGTGTGTATTTTTCTCCGTGGTCCGGAGCAATGCTGCCACGGCATCTAACGCATCTCCCGCCGGCATTTCCATGAGACGCGGGCGATTTATTTCGGATTTCCTTGCCAGCAGCTTGGCCGCAATTGCAATTTCCGCGACACCAATACCAAGCAGTAGCACGGTGTATAGCCATCCCTTCGGTGAAGATGGGTCCCCCACACGTTGCCAGAAGACCGCACCCACCAGCGGAAGGCACGCAACGGGGAGGACGATTGCTGAAAGATAGTTCATTGCGCTGACCAGGCCCACGGCCCCAAACAGGAAAATAGTAATGGCGTAAACGCCGATGTGACCACCACCATGGCGATATATCGCAATCGCGGGCAATCCAATAACCACTGCGCCGGCCAGCGTCAGAAAAGCGGCTACGTGCCATCGGAAAAAATCCGGGATCAATTTCCTTTGCGGCTCAGTCATCTGCTGGCTGAAATGTGTCCACAACAGGCCGGCCGCCAATAAAGTTCCTATGAACTGCGAGAAAAAACCGTATTGGCGTGAATCGCCCAGATCTCCTGTTATAAACGCCCAGACGGCAAGCCCGATCCAGATAACTGCCCCCACGGAGCCATAAGAGCGCCGCAGATACGTCATCAACACCTCTTTATACCGATTAGCCATTGCTTACCCCCTGCTGAATTTCCAGAAATGCGTCCTCCAGACTGGCGTGTGTGCGCTCTTTCAGCGCTTCCAGGGGGCCGAACCAGGCGATTTTTCCTTCCTTCATGACCGCCACATGATCCGCCACACGCTCCAAGTCAGAAGTAGAGTTTGGCTTCCGTATCCGCTTGCATGCTCATGGATTGGTTGAGCATGTCGCGCAATTCTTGTGGGGATACGCCCAGCAGCTGCGCCTGGCGGGCCGCGCGGCGCAGCTGTGCCAGCAGCATCTGCGTTTGCGACCTTTTCTGGCTGCTGGATGCGGAATTGGCTTTTACAAATGTTCCGCTGCCATGGCGCATTTCCAGCCAGCCCTCCGCAGTCAGGCGTTCATACACGTGCAAAATAGTATTCTGGTTGACGGCCAATTCCCGGGCCAGCTCGCGAACGCTCGGCACCCGTTCACCCGCCCGCAGGGAGCCAACAACGCATTGGGAACGAATCTGTTCCGCAATTTGCCGCCCGATGGGTACGCCCGAGGATGGTTCAATACGTAATCGCAAAAGGCTGCTCCAGGTGACTATAACACTATAACACGTGAAATCTTCGCACGCAAACGGCGGCGGTCGAGATTACGGTTGAGTGCGAACCGCGCCGGCGCGCGGCGGGGCACTGCGACAACGCCCGGCGACTCCCGTGGCAAAAAAGGTACCTGACACCTTTGTTTCAATGGCAAATCTGATTTTTCGGACATGACAGAATTTGGAAGTACGCCCCGGCATCTGATGAATGATGGGGCAGTCAATGGTCGCGGCCTTAACGAGTTGCGGTGCGCCTACAATTGCGACATCAGATCATTTTGTTCCAGAACCAGGACAAGTTGCTGATAAATGAGTGCCGGGTGAACAGACTCCGCGGGAATAAGATGCGCTGATCGCGCGGACCGGGCCAGCCGGAGCAATACTTCGGCGACATCGCATTCCGGGATGCCTTTGACCTTTACGCCGCGAAAATTGCTGAGAAGGCACTGAATGGCTTTGGGTAATCGCCTTTCATCAATGGAGCCGTCACCTTTCAAATATGGTAATTTCCAAGTTCCCGGCTTATTTGCATCGCCCACCCATGCGAAGCAATATGCGGGAAGTTTATACTTTGAATGCAACAGAACGCCTTCATCCGGCTGCTGCGGGTGCGGATATGTATGCGGTCCATCTCCAAAAATTGCGTCCGTCACCACCGTGCCTTCCAGCGGTCGATACACGCCGTGCACGCTGACCCACCAAAGCGATTCCGGCGGCGATTCTTGAGCAAGATTGACCACAACGCGGTGCTGTAATCCGCCGTTGATAATGTCCGCGGCGTAGAAAATGCACCCGTCGGTTACGGCCACGCGAGTGATACGCTGCGCGTCGGCGTATCGCCGGGCCTGTTCCAATGCAGCAGCCAACGATTGCTTGCCAGGCCGGAGTATGCCGGGCTTTTTTACTTCGATTACCAGATACTTCTGAAGATTCTGGCTTAATACAATGTCGGCATATTCCATTTGATAGGCCAGATCGCCCTTGGCCCAATCCAGCACACCAGTCAGCAGGTCTTCTATAATAGCCTCGGCAACTTTTTCTGATTCATCACCGTGGCGCAGTCGATCATTGCGGGTTTCCTGAAATCTCGGCCAAGCCGCGTGCAGGCGGGTAACACAGGCGCGATAGCCCGCAAGCGTCAAATAAGTTGGTTCGGCCATGGCTGATCCTTAAGGGCGACACATGTGGTATTTATAACGGAGATCGGCAATTTTTGCCTGCGGATTTATCGGCCCTGCGGATATTGAGGGACACGTTCTTGCCGCGACTAAAGTAGCCGGTGATAATGCTCCGATGCCGCGTGTACACAAATGTCAGCGTTTTTGGGAAGCGGGCGCGGGAACGGTTTTAATTGGCGGAAATAGTTATGGACAATCCATCCGGGCACTCGATAAGCCGTGAGGATGTATGTCACAGGAGCGGGTATGCCACGAAAACGTAGGCAGCAACTTGTCAGCCAAATGCTTGAAAACCTCGACGCGTCCGCATTGGAACAGTACGAGCACATTATCCGCCGGTATACCCGTGGGCGCGATGGTGTGTATGCCCTGTATCGCAACGACACTCTTTATTACGTCGGCCTCGCTCGCAATTTGCAGGGGCGGCTCAAGCAGCACCTCAAAGATCGGCATAGGGGCGCGTGGAATCGCTTTTCGGTCTATCTGACGATCGGCAATTCGTTTGTTAAAGAGATGGAAACCTTGCTGCTTCGCATTGCACGGCCTAAAGGCAACAAGCAACTTGGAAAATTTGTGAAATGCCAGGATCTTCACCGCGCATTCAGGCATGACTATAAGGCGGACGTGGAGGAAAGATTCGGGCAGTTGGTGGGCCGCAAGAAAGTTGGAACATCGCCGCGTGCAAAGCCCGCGGACGATGGCCGGCCAGCGCTGGCCAGCTTTATAAGGAAGGGTATCGCCCTCCGCGGCTGGTACCAAGGAAAAGAGTACAGGGCACGGGTCCTGAAAAATGGTTCGATCAAATTCCGCGATGGTAGGACCTTCAAATCGCCTTCCGGAGCCGGCCGGGCGATCAGCGGCGGAGCCATTGATGGCTGGCACTTCTGGTGCTATGAGCGGGCACCGGGGGATTGGGTCTCGCTTAGTGAACTTCGGAAGCACGGGCGGCATGGCTGAGAGTACCACAATGCGGCGGGTGTTGCAGCTACACAGTCGCGGCAAGTTTTCCGGGTGGCTTTAAAAACTCCGCGGAGTTTGGCCTCATCAGCGCCGAGGCAAGCCTGTTTCTTAATTAAAGCGGCTGGGGATCCCGATAAATATCGGGACGCCCCCAGAGCCGCCCGGAACATTGCCACGCGCGAACCGCGCCGGTACGCGGGGCGACACTACGACATTGCCCGGCCATTCCGTAACTGTTTACCGCTCCGCGGTAAATATTCGCAATAATGGCGCTGGCGCATTTGTCTTTGCGCTGGTATGCTCGCGGTCGCTATGGATGGCGAAGTAAAAATACATCGTAACAAGCTGATTGCAAACGCTGCGGCAGATCGAACTGTCAGCATCACGCAGCACCGTGATCTGGTCAAACGATTCAATTATTTTATTAAGCGATACGACAAGCTTGCGGATGAATTAAGTCACTATCGTTCCCGGTGCTCCCATCTTGAAGGACAACTGCAAGTTATGGGTCCGGAGGTGTATCAGGCTTATCAGAAGATCGACCAGCAACGCAAGCGGTTGGATAAGCTGACGGCGGAAAATATGGCCTTGCGTAAGGAATTGGCGGGCATTAAGGAGAAGCTTAATCAGCAGCCCAAAGTAGTGCCCTCCTTTGTGAAAGCCAATGTGCCTAAAGACAAGCTCCGCCGGCGGCCTGGCCGCAAGGTTGGCCATACGGCAGCCCTTCGTGCCATGCCAAAGC
>JAKBCC010000206.1 GCA_021808105.1 Planctomycetota bacterium | reverse complement strand
GCGCGCTACCATGGTGTAGCGTTGTTCAATGATCGCCGGATCGCGCAGCGGAAACAACAGCCAATGCCGCAGCAACCGTGATCCCATGGGGGTTTTGGTATGATCCAAGGCCCGCACCAGCGACCCTGACGCCGAATTGTGCCGCATGGATCGATTGATTTCCAGAGACCTTAAAGAAGTCGGATCAATAATCAGGTGGCGACGCCGTTCAAACGACCGGGGCGGCTGCAGATGTTCCAGGGCCGCTTTTTGTGTTTCATGCAGATATGCCAGCAGACCGCCGGCGGCGCGCAGGGCCGGGTGCTGATCATCGTCATAGCCAAAGCCGGCGAAGGTCATAACATTGTATTGCTTGCGGATACTTGCCACCGCATGATGACTGTCGAGTTGCCAGGTGGGTCGGGCGGTCAGCGTGAGTTTAACCGGATCAGATACATGCTGGACCCATTGGGGAATCTGATGGTCCGGCGCTTCGGGATAAATCAGTTCGCGCGGGCTGATGCGGGCCAACTCCTCGCGGCAGGCGGACAGGCAATCCACCAGCGTGAAAAATTTTCCAGTGGATAATTCACACCACGCCAGGGCGGCCCATTGCGTTTCAGAAGCGTTGGCCGGCGGAGCCAGCGGATCGGCGGTTGCCTGATCTCCCGGTGGGGCCGGTAGCAGCAGCATCGCGGAGAGAAAATTTTCCTCTGTGCCGTCCAGCATCGTATCTTCAGTCAGTGTGCCGGGGGTTATTAAACGCGTGACCTGCCGATCAATAACTCCCTTGGCCTGTTTGGGGTCTTCCATTTGTTCGCAGATCGCCACGCGATAACCCGCGGCAATCATGCGTTGCAGATACCCATCCACCGCATGGTACGGCACACCGGCCATGGGAACGGCATTTTCGCCTTTGCTGCGGCTGGTTAACGCCACGCCCAGTGCCCGCGATACAACGCGGGCGTCTTCGTAAAATGTTTCGTAGAAATCTCCGATGCGAAAAAACAAAACCGCATCCGGATATTGAGCTTTATAGGTTTGATATTGCCGCATCGCGGGTGTAAGTTCCGCCGGGTCAATTGTGGCGATGTTCTGTCTGTTCAGTGGTTCACCCATGATGATCTATTGTACCGCCTGAAGCGCCAATGCCAACTCGTGCTTTCCAGGTTACAGGTTACGGGTTACAGGGGACAGTTACAGGGGATAGGTTAGTGGTTTTAATGAGTAATGAGTAATGAATAGAAATAAGGAGTTAGGAGTTGGACGAGGACGCAGAACCTAGGAGTTAGAAGTTAGAATGTGGAAGCGCTTCGCTTTCGCAGGGTGCAGAATGCTAGATGCTGAATTCCAGATTCCAGAATCCAGATTCCAGGTTCCAGGTTCTCGATATTTATTGACACGCTGTTCCGCCGGTTCTATTGTAACGCCCTGGATTCCTGTTCGCGGGTGTGTTGGAACAATTTTCGGGGGTGCCGTATGCCGTCGGCTGGATTAATTGTACTGTTCGTCGTCGCACTGGTTATTGTCATCATCGTGCTGATCACGGTGGGTAATGTGTTTAATTTGTGGCTGCAGGCTTTTTCCGCCGGCGCGGACATCAGCCTTTTTGATCTTATCGGCATGAAGTTGCGTAAGGTGGATGCCCGGGCCATTGTCACGGCCAAAATTTCCATGGTGCAGGCCGGCCTGCCGGTGGAGACCAATCAATTGCAGGCGCATTACATGTCCGGCGGCCACGTATTAAATATCGCCAAAGCTATGATCGCCGCTCATCGGGCCAATATTGAGCTGGCCTGGGATCAGGCCACGGCCATCGACCTGGCGGGTCGTGATGTGTTGGAAGCGGTACAAACCAGCGTCAATCCGCGGGTTATTGATGTCCCCAACGCCGCCAGCGGCCGGCAGACGCATGAAGGCGTCGCCAAGGACGGCATCCAGTTGCGCGTCAAAGCCCGCGTGACGGTTCGCACCAACATGCGGCAGCTTGTCAGTGGTGCGGGCGAAGAAACGATTGTGGCCCGGGTGGGAGAAGGCATTGTCGCGGCTATTGGTTCCGCTGATACCTATAAACATGTGCTTGAACAACCCGACATGATCAGCAAAACCGTTCTGGCCAAAGGCCTGGATGCCGGTACCGCGTTCCAGATATTGTCTATTGACATTGCGGACATGGATGTCAGTGAAAATATCGGTGCGCGGTTACAAATCGCGCAGGCCGAGGCCGCCAAACAGTTGGCGCAGGCGGAAGCGGAAAAGCGGCGCGCCCTGGCCGTGGCGCAGGAGCAGGAAAATAAAGCCCTGGCGCAATTTAACCGCGCCAAAGTTATTGAAGCCGAGGCTCAGGTGCCTTTGGCCATGGCTGAGGCGTTTCGCAAGGGCAATCTGGGAGTTATGGATTATTACCGCATGAAAAACATGCAGGCCGACACGCAGATGCGGGAATCCATCGGCGGCTCCAACGCCACCGGCTCCGGCACCGACAACCGCCCTGCAGGCTCGTGACGGATAGCGGCGTGGCGCGTGATAGAGCACCGTGGTGATAACCCGGTGGTTGGTTGGCGGCACTGGATCAACCACCGGATTATCATCCGGTGCTCCCGGCGAAGCGGCGTGCGACACCCCACAAAGCCGCCGGCTCTGCCGGCGGTGAAGCCCACGAGGTAGCCTGCAGTTGACGACGGCAGGGCTAAGATTTCAGACTTGAAATTTGAGATTTGAAATTCCAGGTTCCAGGTTCCAGATTCCAAGTTCCTTATTCCCGGCTCCCATGAAAAAGGAATAAAAAATGTCCCAGCTTCCCAAAGATCCCCAGCAGTTGGCCCAGGATATTCTGGCCGGACGCATAAGCATCCAACAACTGCAGGCCGAGCAAGCGCGGCGACGCACCGCGCAGGAAGCGCTTCGCCAGACGATGCGCACACGCCCGGCGGCTTCCACTTCGTCAGCCCCGCAGGCCGGCAATCGGCAAGTGGTTAAACCCTCCGGGCAGCCTGCGCGCCCACCTGGCCGCCAATCGCGACCCTCGGCCAAGGGTGACCGTTACACCGCGGTGCCGGCAGTGATTGCTAAGCGCTCCCCATCCCAGGGTCGCGCTGCCGCCGCGGCACAAGCTGATGCCGCCTCTGAAGTCAGGACTTCTTCAGCACCGGCAAAAACTTCCACCACCGCAACTGCCAAATCCGCCGCAGTTCCCAGAACGCCATCGCAAACCATCCGGGCGGTCATGAATAATCCCTATACCCTTCGCAGTGTTTTTGTTTTAAGTGAGTTATTAGACAAGCCGCTGTCGCTGCGGCAGGATCCTCTGGACCGTTTCTGAATTGCTGTAAACGCCGGCCCAGTGCGAGCCGCGGCCTGATTCGCCGAGCCGGTCGCTCCGTGCCCCGCACCCCCCGCGCGATGCGCATGAAAAACCGCCCCCACGACAGGCACTTAAATGCACCGGATATGAAAATGAATTAACAATAGCGTGTTGCTTCCGATGCGCTTTAAATTTCTTGCCGCTGGCGCGGTAATTTCAGTTCAATCCATTTTTGATCGAACGCTGTTTGTCGGGATACCCCCTTTCGGTAACTCCGTTGGACTCATCCGAACATTATTTTCGACTTTTCTTCCCAAAAACACAAGCAAAAACTTCCAAGTTTTTTTATAGGAACAAATTGCCTATTGCGAAAATTCAGGTTTTAACCATCCAATTCTTCATATCTCGGTATAATTCCCCGCATGGCCAAGCCCAAAACCTACTTTGTTTGTCGTGAGTGCGGTGCTATTCAGCCCAAATGGATGGGAAAATGCCCCGACTGCAATGCCTGGGACAGCTTTGAGCAAATGACCCAAACCGCCGCCGACCCGCATCGGCCACGCGCCTTATCGGAAGCTTCGTCCGAAAGTGGGCCTGAACGCTTTGCATCCGACGATGACGTTCCCGCCCGGCCCTTATCGGAAATCCCGGAGCTGGATATTCCCCGCATGCCCACCGGCCTGCCGGAATTTGACCGGGTACTGGGCGGCGGAATTGTGCCGGGCGCGGCGGTGCTTCTGGGCGGTGATCCGGGCATTGGCAAATCTACGCTGCTGCTGCAGGCCGGTGATCGCATGGCCCGGCAAGGCCACCGGGTGTTGTATGTCAGCAGTGAGGAATCCGCGCAGCAGACCAAATTGCGGGCCAAGCGACTGGGGGTGGACGATGACCGCCTGCTGATTTATGCCCAGACCAACCTGGAGAAAATCGGCCGCCAAATTCAGAAATTGC
>JAKBCC010000205.1 GCA_021808105.1 Planctomycetota bacterium | reverse complement strand
GGGGGGACTCAACCTACGTAACCACGGCTCGTCCGCGGCCGCGAGGTTGAGTCCTCTACTCTACACAACAAAGCAGGCGGGGCATTTCAGGCCCACCCCACGGGGCGGTGTGCTTTTTGGCCTCCCTCTGCGGCGCGGCTCCTCGGAGTACCATCCCTGTCAGGTACGCCATCGTCGCCGCTTCTTGATGGTGGCCAAAAATCATCCCGGCGCGCCGGGATCGCAACCCGGCGATTACTCGGACAGGCTCCTAGGCCGCCGCCGTTCGCCGGATTCGGAAAACACGCGTTATCGGACATTTTCGACCTACGTTGTTCCTCGGTAGATACCCGTCGGGTAAACATATTTCTCTTAGGGTGGAGATGCTGGTTTGCCGATAACACAAGTTGTGACTGCTGCGTAAAAGCGTGAGTTCCGAAACCTTCGGTGTGTGCTGACGGTTATTTGCAAAGTTAAATATCTCAGAGAGGGCCAATAAGGATGCGGTGAAGCCATGAAAGTATCACGGGCGATATGGACGGAAAAAACCGGCTGGAAAAATCAGGTGACTTGCAACGGATCGGCGTCCAGAGCCGATCTGGTGCTGGTTTTTGGATCACCGGCCCTGATGAAACAGACAGCCCGGATGGCGGAACTCAAAAAGCTGTTTCCGTTGGCCTATATTTGCGGCTGCTCAACCGCCGGTGAAATTGCCGGCGATCAGGTCTCGGACAACACCATGACCGCGACCTCCGTGAGTTTTCAAAGCACAAAAATCCACGCGGCCAAAGCCATTATTGATGATCCCCATCATAGCTTTGATATCGGTGCGCGGTTGGCCGCGGCGCTGCCGACGGAGGATCTGGTTCATATATTCGTACTTTCCGACGGCCTGGCCGTCAACGGCAGTGAACTGGTGCGGGGGTTAACCAGTCAAGCGCCTGCGGGCGCGGCCATCACCGGGGGATTGTCCGGCGATGGGGCACGGTTTTCTGAAACATACGTGTGCGCCGATGGCGTGGTGTTGCCCCGGCAGGTCGTTGCGATTGGATTCTACGGTAAAAACTTAAAAATCGGTTACGGGTCGATGGGGGGCTGGGATGCCTTTGGTCTGGAACGCCGAATTACGCGCTCCCAGGGCAATGTGCTTTATGAACTCGATGGGCGCTCCGCCTTGGAGTTGTACAAAGAATATCTGGGTCCGCACGCGGCGCAATTACCGGCCAGCGGCTTGCTGTTCCCATTGACGGTCCGTGCCGACGGATCGGCTGAAACGGTGGTAAGGACTATTCTGGCGGTGGATGAAACCACGCAGAGCATGACCTTTGCGGGTGATATTCCACAAGGCGGCATGGCGCAGCTGATGAGCGCCAATTTTGACCGTCTGGTGGACGGTGCCGATAGCGCCGCGCAGGAATGCTGCCGACGAATCGGTAATGCCCATACAGAATTAGCGGTGCTGATCAGTTGTGTGGGGCGAAAGCTGGTGTTGCAGCAGCGCATTGACGAAGAAGTGGAGGCGGTGGTGGGCGTTTTGGGGAATCGGGCGGTAACAACCGGATTTTATTCCTATGGAGAAATTTCCCCCTTTACCCCAAGTGCCCACTGTGCTTTACATAATCAGACCATGACCATTACCACCTTTGCAGAGGTATGACATGCACTCGCTGCTGGAACGTCAGCTGAAAAAGACCGCCATCAACGCAACGCAACTGCCGGAGGAATTCCAGCAGTTCCTGACGCTGGTGGATGCCGTTTATCATCAGTCGGATGAACATCGGCAACGCGTGGAACGGTCGATGGAGATTAACTCGCGTGAATTAACCCTGCGCAATGAGCAGATTGCCGCCGCCGAGCGCAAATACCGCGATATTTTTGATCATGTATCCGAGGGGATATTTCAGTATGCGCCCGACGGAACCGTAATGTCCGTCAACCCGGCCATGGCGCGGCTTTGCGGGTATGTTGATGCGGAGCAATTCAAGTCGGCGGTGCGCGATATTGGCCGGGAGGTGTACGTGGACCTCACGCGCCACGGGCAGATCCTCGCTGAGGTCGCCCGGCATGGATCAATAAAGAATTGGGAATCTGAAATACGCCGCCTGGACGGGTCAGTCGTCTGGATCATGGAAAGTACGCGGGCAGTACTGGCAGGGGACGGAGCGGTGGCCTATTACGAAGGCGTCATGCGGGACATCCACGCCCGCAAAGCAGCCGAAGCGGAGCGCGAACAGATGCAGCGGCAGCTTTCCTCCGTGGCGCGGCAGGCGGGCATGGCGGAAATTGCCACGGGCGTGTTGCATAACGTAGGCAATGTATTAAATAGTGTCAATGTGTCGGCTTCCCTGTGTGCGGACCGGACGAAGACTTCCAAGTTGCCGGGATTGGCCAAAGCCATCGGGTTGTTGCAGGAACATCAGGTGGATTTAGCGGCGTTTTTAACACACGATAAAAAGGGTCGGCAACTGGTGGACTATCTGGGACGCCTGAACGAACACTTGCTTAATGAACAACGCGAATTACTGGCCGAGCTAAGCTCGCTGGTACAAAATATTCAGCACGTCAAGGAGATTGTCAAAAGTCAGCAGACGTACGCTAAAACAGCGATCGTGCATGAGAAAGTCCCGCTGGAAGAAATTGTGGACGACGCCCTGCGGATCAATCAGGAATCTCTGGAACGCCACCGCATAACCGTGATGAAGGATCTGGCCGCACTGCCGCCCCTGACGCTGGATAAGCATCAGATATTACAGATTCTGGTGAATCTTATCAGCAATGCCAAACATGCCATGCGCGGAATACCCGGTGATAGAATATTGACCATTTCCGCGGCCCTGCGTGCGGATAATTGTGCGCGCCTGGTATTGTGCGTGGGGGATACCGGATTGGGAATTCAACCGGATGATTTGGCGCGGATGTTTTCAATGGGATTTACCACCCGTTCGGATGGTCATGGATTCGGCCTGCACACCTCGGCACTGGCAGCGCGAAGCATGGGGGGTGAATTGACGGCACACAGCGATGGAGTGAATCAGGGTGCGATATTCCGCCTTGAAATACCAATACTCTGTAAAGATCAGGCTGTTGAAGCCGGAAGGGCCGCATGAACGGAGAAAAGCACAATCATCGTATTCTTATCATTGATGACAACCGTGCCATTCATGATGATTTTCGCAAGATTCTCTGCCCGACGGAAATCGCTAACGGACTGGAGGACATGGAAAAGGACCTGTTTGGCTCGGCTTCGCCCAAGCCTGCGCACGAAGTTTATGAGATGCATTCCGCGTATCAGGGGCAGGAAGGCCTCGAAATGGTCAAGCGTTCCGTGGAAACCAACGAGCGCTATGCGCTGGCATTTGTAGATATGCGTATGCCTCCCGGATGGGATGGCGTAGAAACCATTGAAAAAATCTGGGAAGTGGACCAGGAAATTCAGATTGTCATCTGCACCGCCTACAGTGATTACTCCTGGGAGCAGATCAACAGGAAATTCGGAGCCGCCGATCGCCTGCTGATTTTGAAAAAGCCCTATGACACTGCGGAAGTTTGCCAGTTGGCCTGCGCGCTGACGCAAAAATGGCAATTGGCCAAACATGCCCATCTGAAACTTAATCAGCTTGCCAGCATGGTCAGGGAACAAACGCGGCAACTGGAGGATACCCATGCTCAGCTTCTGGATGAGGTCGCCCAGAGTCAGCAGTCGCAGGAGCGCTACCGCCTGTTCGAGGCAGCGGTTAATGACGGATTGTGGGACTGGAATATTGCGGCCGGGAAAATATATTATTCCCCGCGCTGGAAATCCATGCTGGGATTCACTGATTCAGAAATCGACGATTCCCCCGAACAATGGTTTGGCCGCATTCACCCCGATGACCGCATGTCCGTCTCCGAGCACCAGAAGCTGCACTTTCAGGGCCGCAGCGAACAACTATGTGGTGAATGCCGAATGTTGCATAAAGACGGGCAGTATCGGTGGATGTTATACCGGGGCGTGGCAATCGGCGATGACCGGGGTGTAAAAATCAGGGCTGTGGGATCCATCACCGATATTACGGATCGCAAGCTGGCGGAAGACCAACTGCGTTTTGAAGCGATGCACGATGCCTTAACGGGCCTGGCGAACCGATTAAAACTGGCGGACCGATTGAGCCGTTGCATCGCCCGGCGCAAGCGCGAGTCGGATTTCCATTTCGCGGTCATGTTTATTGATCTCGACCGCTTCAAAGTTATCAACGACAGCCTTGGCCATGAGATAGGAGATAAATTACTGGTTGAAATCGCCAG
>JAKBCC010000204.1 GCA_021808105.1 Planctomycetota bacterium | reverse complement strand
GTGCGGAACTTCGGAATAAAGCGGATTGATAAACGGCATCCATGCCAGCGGCAAAGCTGTGGTCATAATTGAGCCTCCGCCGGCCGACTTGGGACGGGTGTGTGCGGCTCCGGCTCGCTGATACGCATAAATAGATCCACCAGTACCAGCAGATTCAACATGCCCGCCAAACCACAATATGCGGTGGCCACTTCCTGAATCAGCGGTGCAAAACCGGGCGGGTGATGCGCTTTCGGCGGGTAATAATGCGGCTTAACCATATCCCCCACCACCGCCGGCCAGCCCGTCATATATTGGGCGTAATCCCATAACTGCTGGCGCGGACGATTCAGCGCCGGCAAACCGCCCAGCAGCAGACCCAGAAAGAATAATCCATGAATGCCAAGCGCGAAAATCGCGGCGTGCTTTCTGCGCCCCACCATCCAATGCCCCATACCCGGGACAATCCACCCCGCCACCAGCGCGATATAACCTATCGCCCCTGAACCATTATCTTCAGTTGAGGAAGCCAAGAACCGCTCCAAAATCCGCCGCAGCATTCGTCACAGAACGCGGCTACAACCTGCTTTTATACCGATTTATCCGAATTTTTGCCAATCTGCGGGAGGGGCTAGCGATATTTGGGCGTGGCAATTTTTCCGGGCGGGGTAAAAAAGCCGCCTTTTCACAGGAATGCTGAAGCCCACCGGGATAAACCCGGCGGCGCGCCGGTCGAGTTGATGCGGGGTGCCCGGAAAAATTGCCACACCCGCGATATTTGAGGGGAACGCGCCTTCAAGGAATCTGGAACCTGGAACCTGGTACATGGAATTCTTCGGACTCTGCCCCATACGCCACGGCGAGGCAGCCTCGCCCGCTAAACAGAAGGGTGCCGTGTTCGGACTCCTTATTTTTGCATACCATCCATTGAAATATCGTCCCGTCACCGCTCTGGCCCTTGGCCTTCGCGGGCGAGAGCGATCAGGCCAGCTCTTTAATCAAATCCGGGTGCCGATCCAATAACTTAAACAGATTTGTGGTCGCTGGCAAAGGAACGGCCTGGCCTCGCTCGTAGCGTGAAAAAGCATTGTGGCCGCCACCTGTGAGCCGTGCGGCCTGGGCTTGGGTCAGATGCAACTTGTGCCGAATCCGCCGCAGTTCGCGGCTCTGCTTTTTTCGCGCCCGCAATACTAACTCGTCCCCGACGGCGGCGTAACGTTGTGCGCTGGGGGCGTCAAACACAACCTCACCGCATTGCCCGCAACGCCAGCCCGCAAGTCCCTTCACGGCCATACGGATGCCGTCATATTCCACCGAATGTGTCTGGTCATGAAATCGTGTCATCGCCTTGTCAGATTTACAAGATACACAAGAGGTTTTCATCATTATTTCTCCTTAAATTGGATAACGGGGGCGCAATGGCGTAAAGTAATCTTGATGTAGGCGATTTTTTTCCGGGCGTCGGCGCATGGTAGACATCCTGCCATACTCGGTGATCAGAATAAGTCGTCATCGATTTATAGAAACAGCTTGGTTCCAAGGTCGCCAGCACCGTAAGCATTTCCGCCGTGGTCAGTCCCATGTTTCGGCCACCGTCCAACGCAGTCTTTGTAAAGCTTGCCACACCGCACTGTGCAATCAGGCTTTGGCAGGTTGCCAAGTCGTAATGCGGTGTTCGCTTTTCCATTGCTATATATTACCCTTTAAGGGTAGCCCGGTAAAGTAAGGGGAGGAACCGGAATATGGAACATGGGACCCGGAATTTTTTGGACTCTGCCCCATACGCCACGGCGAGGCAGCCTCGCCCGCTAAACAGAAGGGTAGCGTGTTCAGGCTCCTAACTGCCGTCGGTGAAGAACGTCACCAACGCCTCTTCAATTTTAGCTTCCATATCTTCACGGGAACCTTTCGCGCTGATAACGCGGTAGCGGTCCGGGAAATTTTCTGCCTGGCGCAGGAAACCTTCACGCACTTTTTGATGGAATTCCGCGACTCGGTTTTCAATGCGATCCTGAAATAATCCCATCTGGGCACTGGCACCTTTGGCAGTGCTGTCCATACGTTTGACCGCGATTTCCAGGGGCAGATCCAGAATAATCGTCAGGTCCGGCCAGAGATTTTCGGTGGCCGCACGGGCGACATCCAAAATACTCTGTTCGGGAATTCCGCCGGCAAAGCCCTGATAAGCCAGCGTGCTGCTGGTGTAACGATCTGCCAGAACCGCGATGCCTTTGCATAACGCCGGCCTGATTTCCTCATGGACCAGCTGTGCCCGGCTGGCCATATACAAAAGCATTTCGGCACGGATGTGCAGGCCTTCCCCGCGGCTGGTTAACAGCAATTCCCGAATGTGCTCCCCCACCGGCGTGCTGCCCGGCTCCCGAACGCGCACGGCGGGAACATCCAGTTCAGAAAGTTTTTTTTCCAGCCGGTCCATCTGCGTGGTTTTTCCACAGCCGTCCAGACCGTCAAAGACAATGAATTTCCCCGCTAACGATTTCAGACCGGCAGGCATGGCGTCTCCAAAGCGTTTATCTTCCGCGGCGGCGCTTTTCACGGGCACGGCGCTTCTGCTCCGGTGACAGTCGCGATGGAAGCGCCCGCACCACGCTGACCATATCCCCCGACGCCAGAGTGCCGGGCGTGATATTCTGCAGTTCCTGCATGGCTTTGTACCGGCCTTTCAAGGACATGTTGTTCATCTTTTTGAACATATCCCGCGCCTGCGAAAAGCTCTTGATTAAACGCGATACTTCATCGGGCAACGTGCCCGATCCGCGGGCGATGCGCCGGCGACGGGACGCATCCACGTGGTCGGGGGTCTGCCGCTCTTTGGCGGTCATGCTTTGAATGATGGCTTCCACGCGGTTGAGTTCCTCTTCGGGCAACTGCACATCCTTCAATGCCGCACCAATGCCGGGCAGCATTCCCAGAAGTTGTTTCAGCGGCCCCATTTTCCGGATCGACCGCATCTGATCCAGAAAATCATCCAGCGTGAAGGTGTCCTTGGCCAGCTTATCCTGCATTTCCGCAGCTTTGGCTTCATCGACATGCAACTGGGCTTTTTCGACAAGTGTGAGAATATCGCCCATACCCAAAATGCGCTGGGCGATGCGATCGGGGTGAAATTCCTCCAGGGCCTGAAGTTTCTCCCCTACCCCCAGAAATTTAATCGGTTTGCCCGTAACGGCCTTAACCGAAATCGCCGCCCCACCGCGCGTATCAGAATCAAACTTGGTGAGGATAATGCCATCAAGTTCCAGCTTTTCATTAAATATCTTGGCGGAATTAACGGCATCCTGCCCGACCATGGCATCGACCACCAGAAACACCTGATGCGGTTTGACCACCTGCCCGATCTGCTGGAGTTCCGCCATGAGTTGATCATCAATATGCAGGCGGCCGGCGGTATCCAGAATCACCACATCGCGGCCATTTTGGCGTGCGAAATCAATGGAGCGGCGGCAGATCGCCACCGGATTGGCACCGGGGTCTTCACGATATACCGCAATATCCGTCTGCTGCCCCAGCGTGGCCAACTGTTCCATGGCGGCGGGGCGCTGCGTGTCCGCAGCGACCAGCAGCGGATTTTTGCCCTTGGCTTTCAGATACAACCCAAGTTTGCCGCACGTTGTGGTTTTACCCGACCCCTGTAAGCCGCACATCATGATGATCGTGGGTGGCGGATCAACCAGCAGGATCCGCGTATCCACCGGGCCCATCAGGGCGACCAGCTCGTCGAAGACAATTTTGACCATCTGCTGGCCCGGCTCCACAGAGCTAAGCACCTCTGTACCGATGGCCTGTTGCGTCACGCGTTTCGTGAAGTCCTCAACCACATCAAAATGAACATCCGCTTCCAGCAGCGCGTTACGCACCATCTCCATGGACTGGCGGACATTGCTTTCACTGATGCGTCCGCGACCGGACAAATTCCGGAACATGTTGGAAAATTTTTCAGAGAGCTGATCAAACATTTACGTCATCCACAAGCTGCAAGTGCCATACCGGTATTCCTGCCGGCGTCTACTGATTTAAGATCGGCAACGCGGTGCCGGTTTCGGCTTTCGATGCCGCGATTTTGGCATAACCGGAACCCAATTCGCCAATGGGGTCCGGGGGGAGAATATCAACCACCTTTTCACCGAGCTTCGCTTCGCCCCGCAACACTTTGGCCTGGAATTTTTTGCATTCTTCCAACAGTGCATCGAGAATATTTTCTTCCGGCACGTTGGCGACTTTTTCACCCTGCACATAAATAATGCCACGTTTATCACCGGCAAATATGGCCACGTCAGCACCTTCGCATT
>JAKBCC010000065.1 GCA_021808105.1 Planctomycetota bacterium | reverse complement strand
GGCACCCCGTGTACAGGAAGCAACTCCCGCTGCGGTCTCATAGGTGAAGCGCGGACCAGGCCCCCCTCCGATGGCAAAGCGCGGTCCATATCCCCCCATCGCAGCAGTGCGGCGACTCGTCGCTTCGCGGTCGAATTCGCATAAACCGTCGCTGTGAAAAAAAGAAGCGACAATGCAGCATGCAGCTTTTACCATAAAAATCCGCTATAATAGAGACAGGCCTGCATGAGATGTGGTAAAAGGCGGCCCAACTGCTTGCTGTGTGACACCAGCCTGGGATAAAAAGGGACTTGGTAAAGCATTACCTTTTTATCTTAAATAGCACCGATACAGGAAAGCATCCCGTTGGTACAGCATCTTTTTTCTGTATCCCGGAGTTTTTGACATATTTAAGGAGCCTGCACCATGGCCAAGAAAATCGAAACCGACACTCCGCTTTATCTGGTGGCGACGGATACCACCAACCTATGGCAGAATTGTCGCGGCAAACCCGTTAATTCGTGGTTGACACGCTTTGATCGCTCCGTTGAAGTTCAATTTACTCAAAGCCGCGAACAGAACAAAGTGATATTTGAGCCTTTCGACGGGGGAGAAAAAGAAAAAGGCCTGCGCATCAGCGAGGCTGATCAAGAATTCTGGACGAATCTGGTCAGCGGTGCCAGTTCCAACAATCGACTTCGCTTTCAGATTTCCTGTCGATTCACCACTTGAATTCCCCGTGGGGTCGGGACGTTTGGGTCACACCCAGAGCTTGCCTGGATTTTCAACGGTGAGCTGATCAAGGATCTTCTCGCCGACCAGAATTTTGGCGCGTTCTAAACCCTGAAGCCGGGCACCGGCGTGGGCAAAACGGTGGCAGTCGGAACCGAGCATAAAATATCGCCCCTCCTGCAGGAAGCGCTCAGCCAGAAGCCGTTGGGGTTCCGGCTCCGAGCCGCCCAGTGGCCCCAGATTGCCCTGGAACAATACGCCGCGATTCGCCAATGTTTGAATAAAATCGGGATTTTCCCGCATGACCATCATGCGTTCGGGGTGGGCCAAAATCACAGTAAATCCGTTTACCTGCAGCCAGTCTACACACTGGTCTGCCCACGCGGGCCAATCAGGCTCCCACAGGTCCGCCAGGACATAGCGTGTGTTCATTCCAAAGGTAGGAACGCCGGTGGTATCTCTCCACCGAGCCATTTCGGGAGACAGCCTTAATTCTCCACCGGGGCGGAATTCCGCCGTAATTCCGACGGAAAGCATCTGCCGGCGAAATTCATCCATGGCCGCCAGCGTGGCCTCGGGCCGGATGTCGCACATATCGGTCGGACCGGTATGGGGAGTAAGAAAAAACCGGTTGTATCCCTTTTCCATGAACGCTTTTATACAGGGCAAAGCGTCGGAATAGCTGCGGCAGCCATCATCCATGCCGGGCAGATAATGATTATGTACATCGATTCGGCTCACGGCTGATTTCCTGTACTTCGACCACAATCCCATACGCCGGCCGATCATCCGGAAACCGCTTCCATTGCTGCATCGGATCGCCCCATGCGCTTGCGATCATTCTCCTTGAGATAACGCTTTCTTAGACGAATGGTCTGGGGGGTAATTTCAACAAGTTCATCATCTTCAATATATTCCAGCGCGATTTCCAAGGACATATCCCGGGGTGGCTTGAGGATAATGTTTTTGTCACTGGACGTGGTGCGCATGTTGGAGAGTTTCTTTTCGCGACACACATTGACGGTAATATCCGTGTCTTTATTGTATTCACCGACGACCATGCCTTCATAGACTTCATCGCCGGGCTTCACGAACATGACGCCGCGATCCTGCAGGGTATCAAGGGCATACGCATTGGTGGTGCCAAGTTCCATGCTGACCATCACGCCATTCTGCCGCCCCGGCAAGGCTCCGCGGATAAACTGATAATCATGAAATGTGTGATGCATGACGGCTTCGCCCTGCGTGGCGTTCAAAAGGCGCGTCCGCAACCCGATCAGCCCGCGCGCGGGGATGGTGAATTCCAGGTGCGTCATATTGCCCTTGGTGTCCATGCGCACCAGTTCGCCGCGCCGGTTGCCGATAGCTTCCATGACCGAGCCAACATGCTGTTGCGGAACGTCAATGACCAGATTTTCCACCGGCTCGCACTTGTGGCCGTTGAGTTCCTTGAAGATTACCTTCGGCTTGCTGACCTGAAGTTCGTAGCCTTCGCGGCGCATGTTTTCCAGGAGCACCCCCAGGTGCAACAACCCGCGACCGCTAACCCGCAGCGAATCAGCTGAAGAGGTATCTTCCACCCGCAATGCTACGTTGCTTTGCAGTTCACGATACAGCCGATCACGGACGTTACGGCTGGTGATAAATTTGCCCTCACGTCCGGCAAACGGCGAATCATTAACGCTGAAAATCATGCTTAGGGTGGGTTCATCGACATCAATCAGCGGCAACGCCACAGGATGTTCCGCCGCCGCGATCGTATCGCCGATATCCACATCTTCAATGCCCACGACGGCGCAAATATCTCCGGCTTCCACGTGTTCGGCTTTTTCCCGTCCCAAGCCTGCAAACAGATACAGTTCCGTGATGGTGTGGGCTTCATTTTTACCATCGCGTTTTAGCAGCGCAATTTTTTCGCCCTTACGCAAATAACCGTTGAACACACGGCCAATACCGATGCGGCCGACGTATTCGTTGTAGTCAATGTTTGTAATCTGCATTTGCAGGGGCTTTTCCAGATCAGCCACCGGGCCGGGAATTTTCTTGACAATGGTTTCCATCAGCGGACGCATATCCATATTGCTGTCAGCGGCTTCAAGGCGTGCAAACCCCGCGCGACCGGAAGCGTAAATAACCGGGAAATCAAGGGCGTCATCATCCGCCTCAAGTTCCACAAACAGATCGAAGATTTCATTGAGCACTTCATCGGGCCGCGAATCCACGCGGTCGATCTTGTTGATAACCACGATAGGCTTGATGTGATAGTGAAAGGCCTTCTTGAGCACAAAGCGGGTTTGCGGCATGGGGCCTTCAAAAGCGTCGACCAGCAGCAGCACGCCATCGGCCATTTTCAGCACGCGCTCCACTTCCCCGCCGAAATCGGCGTGGCCGGGCGTGTCAATAATGTTAATCTTCCGCATAACGCCCGTGGAATCAACATAGTTCATCGCCACATTCTTAGCCAGGATGGTAATACCGCGTTCCCGTTCCAGCGGGTTGTTGTCCAAAATCAGTGTGTCTTCCGACATTTGCCCGGTGCGAAACATGCCGGATTGCCGTAACAGGGCGTCCACCAATGTGGTCTTGCCGTGGTCAACGTGGGCGATAATGGCGATATTTCGTAATTCATCTCGGCGTTTCATGATAGAGATTCCAATAATTCAAGGTTTATCCGGCAGCTATATGCCAGCCGCCGTCCACTCCGCCTTGGGCGGTTACAGCGCTTATGTGACCCTCACGCGGCCACAATGCCAAAGACCCTCATTATATCGGAATTCATGGCAAATGACCAAGCAAGGCGGATAATTCGCGAATTAACTGAATTTTGACGTATTCCACGGTCGGGCATGATGTAACAAGTTCCGCCGCAAGCGAGGTCACTGGCCGAGAGAGTCCACAGGGGTTTATTAACTCAAAAAAGCCAAGATCCGTCGTCACATTCAGGGCCAGTCCATGCAGCGTGATCCAGCGCCGCAGTTTGATGCCGATGGCACAGATCTTCGCCAATCCGTCCGGGCCGCCGCGTTTGGATTTCACCCAGACGCCGGTGGCACCTGCTTCCCGCGTTGCGGTTAACTGCATGGCGGCCAGGGTACGTATCACCGCTTCTTCCAGTAATCGCATGTAGTCATGTATTCGTAACTTGTAATAGTTCAGAGGAATGATTGGATAAAGAACCAGTTGCCCCGGACCATGGAAGGTAATATCTCCGCCCCGATCAGTGGATTCCACAGCCACACCGCGCTGGGCAAGCGCTCGGGTATCCGCCAGGAGATGCTCTGACGCGCCGGGATGCCGCCCGATTGTAATAACCGGCGGATGCTCCACCACCAGCAGAACGCCGCCAGAACATGACCCATTGAGCACTTTTTCATGCCATTGCAATTGAACATTCCACGCGGTGCGATAGTCCATGACCCCCAGGTCCATGGCAATCAGCGGCACGCCTGTCGAGTGTGGCCGGCCATCCACTGCTACCCCCAGGCTTTTTCCGACGCCGGTCGCAATGGATTTTTCCTCACTCATTGCACTGGCTTCTCCATAACAAGGGGAACCAGCACCCGTGGCCGCTTAGGCTTATGCGTTAATCCATTGCTTTTCACCACGGTAGCGTCAGGCGATTCCGAAATGCCGCCATTTTTAAGTGCTGCGGCCAGAACTTCATCAACCGTCTTGACGAAAACAAACTTCATATCTTTTTTCAACTGCTGCCGGATTTCCTGCAGATTCTTTTCATTGCGCTGCGGCAGAATGACGGTTTTGATCCCGGCATGTTGGGCCGCAATCACTTTTTCCTTCACCCCCCCGATGGGTAATACCAGGCCGCGCAGGGTAATTTCACCGGTCATGGCCACGTCCGGTCGCACCGCTTTATTGATAAAAAGTGACGCCAGGGCGGTATACATGGCTACCCCGGCGGATGGGCCGTCTTTGGGAACGGCCCCCGCCGGCACATGTACATGCACATCAATATCACGGAAAATTGCCGGCACTATGTCCAGCTTTTCCGCATTATTTTTCAGCAGTGAATAGGCGGCATGCGCCGATTCCCGCATCACGTTACCAATTTGCCCGGTAAGCCTCATCCGGCCTTTACCGGGCATCCGCGTGGCCTCAACAAATAATATATCTCCCCCGGCGGGCGTGTACGCCAGGCCGGTGGCCACGCCTGGAGTTGCCGTGCGCAGGGCCACTTCGCTTTCAAATATCGGGGGTCCCAGGTACTTCGCGAGGTCCTCGGTCTTCACGATTATTCGGCCAATTTTCAGCTGTGGAGAAGCGGCTTTGACCGGATCGGATTTATCGAGGTGTTTCCTGCCTCTCCCGGCTTTTGGAGGCTTTTCCGCAGCACCCACGAGCGTTGCCGCCACACCGCGCATGACCGAGCCGATGGTACGCTCCAGATTCCGCACCCCCGCTTCACGGGTATAACGGTCGATGATCGCCTCAAGTGCGGCGGTCGGAATTTCACAGTCTTTGCGCGTAATACCATTTTCCTTGAGTTGGCGCGGAACCAGATATTTTCGCGCGATAAGCAGTTTATCCTGCTGGGTATAACCGGGAATTTCAATAACCTCCATGCGGTCGCGCAGGGCGGGCGGAACCGGCTCCATATAATTGGCGGTACATATAAATATGATATTACTTAAATCAAAGGGGACGCCCAGGTAATGGTCCTGAAAGGTGTTATTCTGCTGCGGGTCCAGCACTTCCAGCAGTGCCGCCGATGGATCACCCCGGAAATCCGCTCCGAGTTTATCCACTTCATCCAGCATCATCACCGGATTGTTGGTACCCACCTTCCGCAGTTCCTGAATAATACGTCCGGGCATGGAACCGACATAGGTGCGACGGTGGCCGCGAATATCAGCCTCATCGCGCACGCCGCCGAGGCTCATGCGCACAAACTTTCGCCCCAATGATTCAGCGATGGATTTTCCGAGGCTGGTTTTTCCCACTCCCGGCGGCCCAAGAAAACATAAAATCGGTCCGCGACCCGCAGGATTGAGCTTGCGGACCGCCAGAAATTCAACGATGCGCTTTTTAATTTTTTCAAGATCATAATGATCGCGATCCAGAATCGTCCGTGCCCGACTAATATCCAGATCATCCTGCGTGGATTTGCTCCATGGCAACTCCGCCACGGTCTCCAGAAACGACCTTATCACGCCATATTCCGGAGATGCCTGCGGTACCGCCGCCAGACGTGCCAATTCACGATCGGTCTCTTTTTTCACCACCTCCGGCACTTTGGCTTCGTCAATTCGCTTCTTAAGATCAGAGAGTTCCTGGCTTTGTTCATCAGCCTGCCCGAGTTCTTTCTGTATCGCCTTCAATTGTTCCTGAAGAAAATAGTGCCGCTGATTTTTGTCAATACTGGAACGCACCTGCGATTGAAGTTTCTCTTCAAGCTCCAGAAGTTCTATGCGCGTGGCGAGTTTTTGGCGGACCATGATCAGACGCCTGACGACATCGGTTTCTTCCAGCAACGCCAACTTGTCCTCAACCGAGTCATGCAGATTTGCCGCCAGAAAATCCGCCAGCGTGGATGGAGAATCAATATCTCCGAGAATAGCCGCCGCTTCATCGGGTATGTTGGGCGACAGTTCAATCATCCGTTTGGCGGCCTGCCGGACGCTTGCAACCAGCAGTTCCGTTTCCGGACTGACGTTATCCGGGGCATCAGGCAGAGCTTCCACGCGCGCTTTCAGGTAGGGTTCCTGCTGCACAAATTCCAGCACGCGAAAGCGCACCAGACCATGGACAACAATACTCTGCTGTCCATCGGCCGGGCGCAGCATTTTTAACACAATCGCCACGGTTCCTACCGCGTGCATATCTCCGGCCTGGGGGTTTTCAACATTTTCATTTTTTTGCGTCAGCACGCCGAGAATTTTCTCGCCGGGCATCACATCATCAAGCAGGCGCCGGCTTTTATCCCGTCCGATGCTCAAAGGAATAACCGCTCCGGGAAACGCCACCGCATCCCGCACGGGCAACACGGCAATAATTTCCGGAATCCGCACCTGATGCAGCATCGGTCCTGAGATACTGGCGGTTGTTTCGCCGGATTCATCAGCCATCTGAGATGCGTCACCCTCAACGGGGTCATGATCGCCCAGCTTGGGATTACTCAACTGCTTTTTCTTTTCTTCCGCCATACTGTCCTGCATTTAATAATCGCTGATTTCACCCGGTCTCAAGCGCAAGGTCCGCTGTATACTCACGGTGCTTTGGGCAATGTGATCCAGAGCATTCCCGCATCATAATGCGCGGCGATTCCACTATGATCCACATTGGCCGGCATATCAATGCTTCGACCGAAACAGCCGTGATCAATTTCCATCAGGTGCACCGCGACCGCCTTCTCCTTACCGCTGGGCATGGGACAAATCCGTCGCCCCCGGATGACCAGTTGATTGTCCGCCACGCTGACCTGAATCGCATTTTCATCCATGCCAGCCAAATCAGCGCAAACCATAAAAGCGCTTTGTGTTTCATATAAATTCACTTCCGGACGCCAGGAATCCGTCGCCCAGGATTGAAACATACCTCGGCTCATCACCGTGTCGGCTAATGCTTTGGCCATGCGATTCATCATGGCCGATTCTTCCAAACTTGCGAATTCAATGTCATTCACGGTAGACTCCTTGGCAATGGGACAGAGCCTGAAGGCAATCAGTCCTGCGGCTTAATTATATACACAATGCCCGTTACGTGGCACCTGCCGGCCACCCTACGTTTTACCGTCTGGTCGCGAAGCATAGAAGAGCCGGGTAAAAACCGAGGCTGCCGTCAGGCGCGCTGCGCCAGTGGTTGAGGCCGTTGCCATATTAAACTTCCGTGATTTCTTTGTGCTTGGCCTGGACGAGATCATCAACTTTTACTTCAAATTTTTTGAGCAGTTCCTGAACATCCTCTTTGCCCTGTTTGGCCTGATCCTCGGGAATTCCCGATTCTTTTTCATCTTGATCAATGTGTTTATTCGCATCACGACGCACATTACGCATTGCAATTCTCGCGTGTTCGGCCGCTTCTTTCACTTTTCCCAAAAGTTGCTGCCGCCTTTCGCCGGATAATGGAGGCAGCACCAGGCGAATCTGCTTGCCATCGTTGATCGGATTGATGCCCAGGTTGGCCGCCTCAAGGGCCTTAACAACGTCTTTTATAGAGGCGGGATCAAAAGGTTTAATAAGAATGGATGTTGCATCCGGGGTCGTTAAGGATGCCAGGGAGCGCAAATCCGTTGGTGCTCCGTAATAATCCACCTTGATGAATTCCACCAGCGAAGTCGTCGCGCGTCCTGTGCGGAAGCCGCGCAACTCGTGCCGCAGGTGTTCGATGGCTTTATCCATGTGCTCTTCGGCATTGAAAAGAATTTCGTCAATTGGCATTTTTTATACTCCGGGATTTTCGGAAAAGGTTCCGGACATCAAAGGTGCGCTCATGGACTGACCGTTGCCGTCGGCGTGGCTTATCAGCGTACCGATGGGTTCTCCTGATATAACCCGCATGATATTACCCGATTTTTTTAAATTAAAGACAATAATTGGAATTTTACTTTCCATCGCCAGGCTGATGGCGGTCATATCCATCACCCGCAGATTATCTGTAATGACCTGCCGATAAGTCAATTCCCTGTAACACTTGGCATCGGGATTTTTTTTGGGATCCGAATCATATACGCCATCTACTTTCGTGGCTTTCAGCAGCACGTCCGCCTGCAGTTCCGTGGCTCGTAGGGCCGCACAGGTATCCGTGGTAAAGAAAGGATTCCCAACGCCCGCAGCCAGCACGACCACCCGGCCTTTTTCCAGATGACGCAATACTTTTCTGCGAATAAACGGCTCGGCCACCTGAATGACATTCAGGGCACTGGCTACCCGCGTAGGCTGCCCCAAATGCTCCAGGACTTCCTGCAGGGCCATGGCATTTATTACCGTGGCCAGCATGCCCATGTAATCGGCGGTAGAACGTTGAATTTCACCGGATTTGGATAGCGTTTCGCCGCGGATAAAATTTCCGCCCCCGATCACCACTGCCACTTGCACGCCCATCTGTGCTACTTCGGCAATCTGCCGGGCGATGGCGGTCAGCTCGACCATATCAAAGCCGAATCCACCCTCGTGACAAAGGCCCTCGCCGGAAATTTTTAACAGAATGCGGCGGTAGCGCGATTGGGTCATGTCAAACTCCAGCCAGACAGGATTCCAGTATCAGACTTCGCCAACCTTAAAGCGTGCGAACGCGATGATGCTAAGCGGTGCGGCCACGGCTTTGCCGGTTTCCGCCACCAAGTCGCCAATGCGCTTGTTTTCGTCTTTCACAAAGGGCTGTTCCAAAAGAACATTATCCGCGAAGAATTTATCCAACTTGCCGGACACTATTTTCTCAACGATATTCGCCGGCTTGCCCTTAATGCTTTCGGCTGCAAGCTCCTTTTCGCGCTGCACCAGGGCCGCATCTACCGCTTCGCGCCTGACAGCCAGGGGCACAAACGGCATTCCAGCGGTTACGTGCATCGCAATTTCTCCGATGAGCACACGTACGGCATCATCGCTGCTGCCGTCCACCTGCACCAGCGTGCCGACCTTGGCATTGTGATGCACATATTTACCCACCAGTCCATTGGCGGATTTATAACGCGCCAAGCCGGTGACCGCCATATTCTCTTTGATTGAGCCGCCAACCAGTTCCTTAATGACGGCTTCTACCGTTCGGCCTGAGCCGTCCGGATACTTGATGGAATTAAGCTCCGCCGGCGTGGAAACCTCATGCGTAAACGCCAGCTCCACCAGATCATGCAACAGCTTCTGGAAGGCTTCATTGCGGGCGACGAAATCGGTCTGACAGCCCAGCCGCACCATGACGCCCAATTTGCCATCCTCACTGATTTTCCCGCCAACCAAGCCTTCTTTCATCTCATTGGAAGTCTTGGCTTCCGCGCGCCCCGCACCCCATTTTCGCAGCAATTCACCCGCCGCCTGCATGTCGCCATGGGCTTCAACAAGAGCCTTTTTTGCATCCATCATGCCGGCATTGGTACGTGCCCGCAGTTCCATGACATCTTTTGCGCTGATTTCCGCCATTGTATTTTTTCCTTCGGTGTTCTAAACAAAACAACCCAATTAATAAGCCGGCGCTTCCAAATTACGCCATAGTCGGGAAATTTTACGCCGTTTCAGGCCAAACGTCCACCCAGGCTTAGATTCGGCTGTTTCTGATTTTTTTTGTGTCCCCTATTCCTTGACAAATAACTAATCGTGTTTCATACTTAGGAATGCTGACGTAAATCCATATAGGATTTGTATGCGTTTGCGTAATTTAGTCTTGTCGCTTGTTATTTCGCTTTTAGGCATCGCGAATTGTTTCGCCGGGGGTTCGGACTATGGCAACCGTAGTAGGCAAAATCAAGTGGTTCAATGACCGCAAAGGCTTTGGCTTTATTGAAGGCCCGGACAATCAGGATATATTCGTTCACCAGTCGGACATCATTGCCGAAGGGTATCGTACGCTGGCCGATGGCGATACGGTTGAATATGAATGCCAGGCCGGCCCCAAAGGCGTCAAAGCGGTAGGGGTGCGCCGGATACAAACTGCAGTTGAGCAGCAGACCTAAGGCCGCCCGCGGCCACATTTTCCCTTGCACCGCCGCCTACCAAAAAATCAGCTCCGCGTCGCGCTGTTGACTGGGTGCTATTGCTCCCCCGCCGTCGCGGATGATTTGCGAACCGTAATTATTTTCATAACCAGGTCTTTGGCGACGGACAAATGAATGCCGTTCCAGTTGAGATGATAGTAAAAATCTCCCGTGGTGTACGTCGTCGCATCCATTTTTGTTCCGCTTTTCGTCCGGAAAACGTAGCCGGTAATGGGGCCACTGGCCGCCGCTTTTCCAGAGGAGACATAATGCGGGGAACGTCCGCAGTATAGAATCTTTGCGGTGTAGGCTGTGGAAGGTGCGATCGTTTCTGCGGGGATGTTGACGCTGGGGACATTGCCCAGAAAAGTCCCGACCTGATAAAGCGGAAATATCGACTGCAGTCCCGGTAGGTAGGCCTGCGATCTCAACTCTTGCCCTGACGGTAGGGATAGCTGGGGTGTCTCGCGGGAAACACTTTGTGAAGCGATACTGACGACGGTCCCATAAACCGCGCCGCTATTGGGCTGTTGCCCTGCGGGGGGCGAAACAAGCTCACCACCGTTTGGCGCTGCGCGAAATGCAATGGCCACTAATCGCAAATCTTTTCGCTGTTGACTATAGGCCGCCTTGGTAACCGTAGAGCATTCGTCTTTCTCGGCGAACAATAGGTGTTGGTTCACTTGCCATCCCAACGCGTTGGGCGAACGCCGCTTCAGCCGGTCAAGCTGGTATCGATATTCTGCCTTCTTTCGCAGCCGAGCCTCCCGACGAATCAAGCGGAAGTGTTCGGTGATCTGGCTACGGATTGCGAGTTCTTGCCGCCGCTCCTGGCGGGGAAGCGCGGCACTGGTGCCCCCGGCAAAGGTAAATTTTCCGGCATGTGAGCCTCTTGTAAGAAAGGCTACTACCCGCCGCCCGATTATTTTTCCAGGATCGTTGCTATACCGCGCCAATTCAGAGCTAAGCGACGGAATCGAATTCCACGGCACGGGCTTGGCTGCACGCACCAAGAGTTTCGCCCATTCATTGGATGGAACCGATCCTAAGCTGGTGCCGGTGCCGGACGCCGATTGTGCCGCCCCACCACTGAACGGCGACTGTGAACCCGGCGGTACGAAGGCCCCCGGCCGGAAAAGCTGCCCGGGATAGGGTGGGCCTGCAGGCTGGGAAAATCCCGCCGCCACCACGCTCGGCGAGCCTTGCATCTTCAGGGCCATTTGGTCCTGACTCCAGCGGGCCCGCGCCGCTTTTAACTGCGCCACGCCCGCCACTACCGCATTCACATTTCCGGCTTTCATCTCCCGCTTTATGAACTGTTTGATAACGGCGACGCGTTGCCCCTCGGCGGCGACCGCCGCGCTGTTACGCTGATCGGCAATTTTCTTTATAGACGGGACTTGGCTTGTGATCCCGACCACGGGCTGAAAATAGGGTGGAAACGGCGGCCATGATTTTTCCAGTTTCAGCCGAGCCTTTACCGCCGCCAAAGCCTCCTGGGCCGCCGCCACACCGTTGGCGTTACCTGATTTCATGGCTGCCGCAGTTTGCACATTAAGTGCCGAAATTTCCGCCCGTTCAGCGGTGAGCACTACCTCCCAAGCCGCGGACAGTTGTCGGTTCGCCGAGCTGACGGGCGATGCGGCGGCGATTGGCGTGGTTGCATTTGCGCGGACCGGTGCAGGCGTGATTCCCTGCAACAATACCGTGCCAAAACCTGCCGCGACCAAGCCCCATCGGATTGACCCGTTACGCAGTTTTCCCATGACTGCTTCCTTTCCTTTGACCGTTGTACTTTGTGCCCAATATATTACTATCGCGGGGCGAATCACGCAAAGGCGTTGAAGCCGATATTTTCTTAAGGCCTTTCTTCAACAGGCCTTTCTTCAATGTGTGTCTTCAACGTGTGGCATTTTTGTGGTGCAGGACTTAGAATCCCGTTGGCCGTTTGTGGCCATGGGGGCGTGTCCTCTATGGCAGGCAGTAGCGGCCTTGAAGCCGTGCGCGGCAAGATGTTATGTTGCCGCTGGATGATTCTCGGTTGCGAAGGCAGGAGCCGGTACCGCAGGCGTCCCGCCTGCTGTTTCTGTGGTTCCAATGCAGGCAAGATGCCTGCGGTACAACAGATTCCATCGCCGTGCTGCCCCATGGACAGGCGATTGGACTATTTAGCATGGACGTTTGTTTTAATAAAGGCATTGCATGGAGCCTGAATTGGCGTTACCGGATTTACCTGGCAATACTTCCATTGTCGGCCTGCAGTGGGGCGATGAGGGCAAAGGAAAAATTGTTGATCTGCTGACCCCGCAATTTGATTTTGCGATCCGCTGGAATGGCGGCAGCAACGCGGGCCACTCCGTAAAAGTCGGCGATAAAAAATATGCCTTTCATTTAATTCCCAGCGGTATATTGCATCCACAATGCACCTCCGTTTTAGCCAATGGCGTGGTCATTGATCCAGTGCAGCTTTTGCAGGAAATGGATCAATTGGTCGGCCAGGGAATTGCGGTGGAAAATAATCTGCGTATCAGCAGTCAGGCGCATGTGGTGATGCCGTACCATAAATTACAGGATCAGCTTTCAGAACAAAGGCTCGGTGATAACAAACTTGGTACAACGGCACGCGGCATAGGCCCCTGCTACGCCGATAAAGCCGGGCGATCCATGGCAATCCGTATGGCGGATTTGCTGGATGAAACGCGGCTAAGTGACAAATTGCAGCGCGTGACAGCGGAAAAAAATCTGCTGCTGAAAGGCGTTTATGGCGCTGATCCGCTGGATTGGACATCGATGTTTGAACAATATCGCGGCTACGGGCAATTGTTGCAGCCGTATGTGTGCCACACGTCCGCGCTTTTGCACCGTGCCATGGACGAAAACAAGCGCATGTTGTTTGAAGGCGCCAACGCCGTACTATTGGATCTGGATCATGGGACGTTTCCGTTTGTAACCAGCAGCAATTGCGGTACCGGCCTTTCCGCAGGTACCGGCGTGCCGGCACGGGCGGTGCAGACCGTGCTTGGCGTGGTGAAAGCGTATTGCAGCCGCGTGGGGTCCGGGCCATTTCCCACCGAGCAGGAAAATGCCGTTGGCCAGCGCATCCGGACGCGGGGTCATGAATTCGGCACCACCACGGGCCGCCCGCGGCGGTGCGGTTTTCTGGACCTTGTGGCCTTACGCTATGCGGCGCGGGTCTGCGGAGTAACCGGGCTGTGTATTATGCTGCTGGATGTGCTTTCCACGTTTGATACCCTGCGCGTCTGCACGAGTTACAAAATCAACGGGCAGATCACCAGCGATTTCCCGCCGGATGCTTACGATCTGCAAAAAGTCGAACCGGTTTATCAGGAATTGCCCGGGTGGTATGAAACGCTGGATGATGTGCGGACGGTCGATGATCTGCCTGCTAACGCGCGTAAATATCTTGATACGATTGCAAGTTACGTCAACGTGCCGATTCGAATTGTCAGTGTCGGCCCGGCCCGTCATCAAACGCTGATATGTCCGGTGGGGTAATTTGGGGGCTATAATTGGTAAATGTTTTGGCGCAACGGATAAGAGGCAGGGCCTGATGGGCAAGTCATTGGCAGATAAAGAGCCGGAAAAGCGGGCCGACGGGCAAATGCCGCAGCACGTTGCGGTGATTATGGATGGCAATGGCCGCTGGGCCAGGCGGCGGGGAAAACCCCGCACCGAAGGTCACCGCGCGGGAGCTGTTGCGGCGCGGGAAATTGTGGAACACGCCGCGCGGCTGGGCCTTAAACAACTCACCCTCTACAGCTTTTCCATTGAAAATTGGAGCCGCCCGGTTGATGAGGTGAACACGCTCATGCGGCTGTATATCGAATATCTGATCAGCGAACGACCGGTGATGCTGAAAAACAACATCCGATTCCGGCAGATCGGCCGGCGCGACGGGCTGCCGCCGGATGTGCTGGAAGAATTAGACCAGACGATTGCCGCGTTGGACCATAACACGGGCATGACGTTGTGTCTGGCGGTCAATTATGGCTCGCGCGCGGAAATTTCCGACGCGGTCCGCGCGATAGCTCGTAAAGTGCAGGCCGGTACACTTGAGAGCGGTGCCATCAACGAACAGACGATTGCGGAACATCTCTATACGGCCGGTATGCCCGATCCGGATTTGCTTATTCGCACCGCCGGCGAAATGCGCGTCAGCAATTATCTGCTCTGGCAAATCAGCTATGCGGAATTATTTGTCACCGATGTCTGCTGGCCTGATTTCACCGCCGCCGAGTTTGATCGCGCGCTGGCGGATTACGGCCGTCGCGAGCGCCGCTTCGGCGGATTAAATCCGGCAATGTGACGGCGTTTTATTCCTCAACGCCATATTCTTTTATTTTGCGATACAGCGTGCGCTCCCCGATGCCCAGCAATTTCGCGGCATGTTCACGATTTCCATCCACCATTTCCAAGGTTTTCTGAATGGCCTCTTTTTCCAGTTCCGCCAAACTTACACCCGCCAGGCTGGTAATGGCGGTTCCCGTGCTGCCTGCTCCGGTGAGATGCATCGGTGCCAGCGCAGTTGAAGACACGGTTTCCACGGAATAGTGACCGAGAATTTCCGCCGGAATATCTTCTACGGTCAGCCGCGGGCCGCCCGCCAGTGCAATCATATTTTCAATCACGTTCTCCAACTGGCGAATATTTCCCGGCCAATTATACGATATGAGAATATCGCGAGCCTGATTATCAATGCCGTCAATGTGTTTATTCAAACGCTGCGAACTTTTCTTAATCATGTGGCTGATGAGGATGGGAATATCTTCCCGCCGTTGCCGCAGGGGCGGCAGGATAATTGTCGCACCTTTGATACGAAAATATAAATCGTCTCGGAATTCGTGCTTGCGCACCGCCTCTTCCAGATCTTTATTGGTGGCGGCAATGAATCGCACATCCACATGTATGGGATCATTGGTTCCCAGGCGAACCACCTGCCGATCCTGTAATACCCGCAGCAGCTTGGCCTGCATGGTTAAAGGCATATCTCCAATTTCATCCATGAACAAAGTGCCGCCATCCGCATATTCAAACCGCCCCAGACGGTCCGACCGGGCATCGGTGAACGCGCCGCGAACATGTCCAAAAAGCTCATCCTCCAGCGTGCTGTCATTAAGGCCGGCACAGTTCAGCGCTACAAACCGCCCGGCCTGACGACGGGAATTCTGGTGCAATGCCCGCGCGATAAGTTCCTTACCCGTGCCGGACTCTCCCAGCACCAGGACGTTAATATCCGTCGGCCCGATTTGCCGCACGAGTTGCAAGGCCCGCTGCATCGCCGGTGAATTGCCGATAATGCCCTCCATGCCGTACCGCTGGTCCAGAGCCAGCTTAAAATTCTCGTTCTGCCGTGCCATCACCACTTTTTCAGCGGCCCGCCGTATCTGGGCCCGAATAAGATCCAGATCCAGCGGCTTTTCAATAAAATCGTAAGCGCCGGTACGCATGGCCTGAACCGCAGTGGAAACATCTCCATGGGCTGTTACCACAAGAACCTGCGTTTCCGGGCGCGTTTTGTGAACAAATTCGAGCAGTTCAAAACCGTCCAATGGATCATCCATCCGCAAATCGGTGATCACCAGGTCGAATTCCCCATCGGCAAAATAGCGTTTGGCGTCGGTGAGATTATGAGCCTGTTTTACGCCATAGCCGATGCGCGCAACAGCTTCACTTAAGGCATCGGCGTGGTCAATTTCATCATCCACAACCAGTACACGAATAATGGGTTCTTTACTCATGTAATAAAAGATAGCCGCTGGCGCGTATGCTTTCCAGTGCCGAGGCCCTGTGGATTATGTTGATGTCGTTGATGTTGTTTTCATTTTCCGGCGTTTATGCGTTACACTATCTGTCAGGCGGTTTTTGTATTTGCGGTTTACTGGGGGTTTTAGGCCATGTCTGACTCTTCTTCCGGCGGCGTAAAAGTTATGGGCTTGATCATCGTGGCGGTGATTGTTATTGGTGTGGGCTTCTGGTTGTTTCAAACCCCACCGGCCAGCCCGATCCTGAAATATCCCACCAGCCGCACCGCCCTGTTGCGCCGTTACATGAATTTAGTGGCACAGGGGCGCACCATAACGGTTCAAGAGGCTTACAGGCTCATTTCATGGCCCGTGCGGCAGGAACATAAAAACCATCCTGGGCGCGTCTGGCAGACCATGGAAAATATGAACCGTTATCTCACCGGGCTTTTTGGCGACAACTGGGGGCCTGAGGCGAAGATTATTCCACCGTCGGATACCGCAAGCAATCATTATGTTGTTACGGTGCGAACCGAGAAATTTCACTTTACTCTGGCACCGCAAAATAAATTGGCCTCCCCCACGCTGGGAGGTAAAGAGCATTGGGGTATTGTGGCCATTCGGGAATTTCCATTCACCGGAGGAGCGCAGGCACAGCACGTTGCGGCAGTAACATCTGTACTTGGTGCGGTAAACCCCGGAGCGGCAGCTAACGTAGGCGGAATTGCCGCAGCCTATAGCGAGGCGGACAATGGCACCGCCTGGCAGATTAAAGAAAAATTGCTGCCGACGGTGGAAGACCCTCACGCTGCAGCATTAAAACAGTGTATTTATCAGTTATGGCCCGTCAGAAAAGACCCGACCGTTGTATGGATGCTGAAAAAAATCAGCCTTGATACGGCGTACGCCCCGAACATTCAGAATGATGCCAAGGCGGTACTATCCGGTCGCGTATCCAATGCCATTCTCATCGGCAATGAGGTAACGCATATTCATACGCCCCTGCCGACACAACCGCAGTGAGTTATTGCGGCTTGATGGGCCGCTGCTCAACGACCGAAAGATCAAAGCCCTCCAGGCCGTGGAGTTTTTTGGGTCGATTGGTCAGAATAATTAATTCGCGCAGGCCCAGGTCACGCAGAATTTGCGCCCCGATGCCGAAATCCCGCCGTCCCATTGCAGTGGAAGCTTCTGCGGAACCGGCCGGCTTTTCAGATTTGCGCATTTCGCGTAACCGAGCCAGCAGCGCCAGGCCGCGCGACTCCTGCCGCAGATACACCAAGGCCCCCTTGCCGGCGCGTTGAATCATGCGCAAAGATTCCTGCAGCTCGCTGCCGCTATCGGTAAAAGTGGCTGCGAAAACATCGCCCAGCAGATGCTCGGAATGCACCCGTACCAGAACCGGATCAGTCTGAATAACCGACTTGCCCGTGGCGGGGTCAATGTTGCCCACCCCCCCGCTGGTGATAGCCAGATGCAGCAACGGGTCATTCAGAGTTTCATACACATGCAGTTCAAACGTGCCGAAGGCGGTCTTTAATTCTGTGGACTCAATACGCTTTACCAGCGCGTCGCGCCGCAGGCGGTACTGGATGATATCGGCATTGCTGCACATCAGCAGACCGTGGCGGCGCGAAAACTTCTCCAACTCCGGCAGACGGGACATGGTGCCGTCTTCCGACATAATTTCAATAATCACACCCGCTGGATAGAGCCCCGCCATTTTCGCCAGATCCACCGATCCCTCAGTTTGGCCCGCCCGCTCCAGCACGCCGCCGGGCCGCGCGTTCAACGGGTTAATATGCCCTGGACGGCAAAGATCATCCGGGCCGCAGTTGGGGTTGATCAGCGTCTGGATGGTCAGCGCACGTTCCGCCGCTGAAACGCCCGTCGTAATTCCCAGTCGCGGATGCGCATCAACGGACACGGTAAAGGCGGTGCCCAGGGGGGCCGTGTTATAAGCGGCTTGCGGATACAGGGCCAGACGCCGGCAGTCCTCCGGAGTCATGGCAACGCACAAAACTCCACGAGCTTCTTTGAGCATAAAATTCACAATGGCCGGCGTGATAAACTGCGCCGCGCATACTAAATCGCCTTCGTTTTCACGATCTTCATCGTCCACCAGAACGATCATTTCGCCGCGCTTTAACGCCGCCAGCACATCCTCAATTGGAGCAAATTGCATGATGAGATTATCTCCACCGACATTCCATTATACCCGTATCAGCCGGTAGCGTTTCATTGCGCACAGGCGAGGACACCTATAATATCATAATGCGATTTCAGTGGTGCAAAAGAAAATGCCTGTCGAGGAACCGTCTCCTCGGCAGGCATTTATATTCGTCAACGAAGGCGATGGCTGCATTAACTGGGATTGCAGGCTTTGAGTTGCCCACCGGAACATGCCGGCGGCGTGGCGATCTGCATTCCTTGCGGAGATTCCAACGGATACCACTTGGAACCTTTCTTGGGGCTGCGTACCAGAATTCCCCCGCCTTCCATGGCCATTTGCATCAGCGCAAAATTGGGCGGCTGGCCCTTGGTCTTGGGATTGCTTTGCTGCGCCTGAAGTTGCTCCATTGCCGTTTTAGCTTGAGCCGAATATTTCTCCAGATAGGCCAGAGTCTTGTCGGAGCATGATGCACAGGCATAGTACTCCGCCCAAACGAGTGTTGGTTTACCCGTTTTGCCCATCAGCGGCGGATATTTGGATCGCGGCAGAACGTGAATGCTGCCATCCGTGGTGTCATAATAATAGGCGGTTGTTGGACCATAACTCGTACTGTGGAACATGGTCCGGACAATAAAGGCGATCGCCACAATAGCCACCACGGCCGCGATAATGCTCATCACCGCCGAGTTCTCATTGATGGTGTTCCGCAGATTCGACGGTTTGAGCTTCTCTTTCCAATCGTATGGGAGAATCATATAACGCACCTTCCTAAAAAAACTAAACTGATCACTCACACCAAATGGGCCAGAAACATTGGCCGAAATAATACTCTAAAACTCAACGCCGCGGAGTTGCCGGGAACGAATTAATATTCATCCCGATCTCGCATGTCGTGACTTTAACACGTTTTAATTAAATTACAAGCTATCTCTGACCCGGTTACGTATATCACCTGTGGCACGTCTGAGCGTGAAATCCGGAACTGCGACAAGGTTTCGATGCCGCGCCGCACCTGGGCTTATGGTACGGGTAGACATTGCGGTAAATAGTTTGGTATTTGCCACCACGCAAATGAGAAGTATAGTTTCTTTCGCGTGCCGGAATTTGGAGCTGTGAAAATCATGCGATTATCCGCAATCATTGTATCTATCGTCTTGTTGACAGCCTCTTCCGTACTCCCGGGAAACGCCGGGGCAGCGGCAACCGCTGTCAGAACGCCTCATCATATTATTTTAAGTAATGGCTTACTGGAATTATCTATTGCGTTGCCCGGCGGTGAGTCGGACGGAATATTTCTTCTACGGTCCGGCCGAAAAATCCGATTGGCTGACAGTATGTATTTTGACGCCAATGGCAAGCCGGATATTGTTCCTGCATCGCGCCTGAACCAGCAAACAAAAAAAGGACATTTTGCCTTGTTTCATCGGCACGATACTGTCCGTATCGTGCCGGCGGGGCTGCCGGGAGCCGCGGAAGTCGCAGTCACGGTGCGTCCCCACTTCTGGTTCCCCTTCCGGATCACGCTTCATTACATGCTGCCGGCCGGGCAGAGCGCTTTGTACGCCTGGGCCCAGGTTTCGCATGGCGATTCCGCCCCGGCGGCAGGATTTGTGCAGTGCCGGTTTGTAATTCGCAACAGCCGCCTTTTTACCCATGCCATTGTGAATCACAACCGCATGGCCCGGATGCCGAAAATGGATGTTGTAAAAAAACTAATGAATGTGACCTACCTGCTGCGCGACGGGCATGTTTACACCAAGTACGATAATTGCATCTTTGAAGCCCATCATTACCTGCACGGCGTGACCGGCCGCGGCACGGGCTTATGGATGATTTTTGCGTCTAACGAGTATCTCAACGGCGGCCCCCTGCGCCAGAATTCAACCGTTTATATGCCCAATGTGATGATCGCATTATTTCAATCAACGCATTATGGTGCGGGGCCTGTGCATGTAAAGCAAGGACAGAAATGGTCTAAGTTTTATGGCCCATTTCTGGTGTATGTAAATCATGGAACATCCATGCGATCCATGTATGCCAATGCCCGACACCGACAGATCAAGGAGGCTGCGCAGTGGCCATACAAATGGGTACACAACGTGGATTATCCGCTGGGAAGAGGATCCGTTGCGGGGGTCATTCAAACTCCGCACGGACGGCCGGTAGTCGGCGCGTGGGTGGTGCTGGCAGCGCCCGGAAAGCCCTGGGCCATGCAGGCGGACGGATACGAATTCTGGACAAAAACCAACAGATTGGGCCACTTTATCATTCATAAAATCCGTCCAGGAAATTATACGCTCTACGCCACTGGGGCCAATCATTTTGTCAGTTTCCAAAAGCCTGGGGTAACTGTTTCCGCGGGAAGAACCATGACCTTGGGTACCGTGGTGTGGAAACGCCGCATGAAAGGAACACTGCTCTGGGAAATTGGCACCGCCGACAGATCAACGCGGCATTTCCGGCACGGAAGAAACATCCGCCACTGGGGCAATTTCCGCTGGTATCCCAAGGAATTTCCCGATGACGTAACGTATACCATTGGAAAAAGTGCGCCGAGTAAAGATTGGAACTTTGCCCAGTGGACGTGGTATTGCAAAAGGCCCTGGTGGGCGATCCAATTTAATTTAGCCAGACAGCCGTCCGGCGTGGCCACGTTGACGCTGGGCATTGCCGCATCCTGCCCCCCGCCGCACCATAAATTATTGCATTTGCGGGTGATGATAAATGGGCAAATTGTGCAGAATATCAGCCTGAAAAAATCCGGCATGGCCGTGTACCGCAGCGGCGGCCAAGACAGCGATTATCGCGTGCGCTACGTCCGATTCAACGCGGATATACTAAAAGCCGGACGCAACACGATCCATCTGGCGCTACAAGGCTCCACGAAATTTCCCAAATCAGTTGCCGCTATGCAGCGTGGCCAAGTCGGTGCGGTGATGTACGACGCCATCCGCCTAAGCGATTCCGCGCGATTGGCCACACGGTAGCACCGGGACAAGCCCACGGTGCAAACTCAGCGGCTCCGGGAATAAAACGCGATGCGTCTAAAATGAAAGCAGCAGACTTTAAGTTTTTTTCATCTTATGTTAAGCTAACAGGTAAATCGGGGCGTAGCGCAGCCTGGCTAGCGCACTTGACTGGGGGTCAAGGGGTCGCAGGTTCAAATCCTGTCGCCCCGATTTTTTTGCCAGCAGGCAAAAAAATAGAGCAGGTGAATTTAGAACAGGTGAA
>JAKBCC010000203.1 GCA_021808105.1 Planctomycetota bacterium | reverse complement strand
GAGTATATCATCCGCAGAGACAGCCTTGGGTAAGGCGGAAAAGTGTTTTGCCAAGGCTCGGATTTGCGCCGGCGACCATTCGTGTTTGAAACTCCTGTTCACGGCTGTGGGAATAAACAATGGAAAAAACGGCTTGGACTGCACACCGGTTAGAATGACGTTAGCCTGCTGCTGGCTTCTCTGCGCCAGCGTCCGTAAGCCGGCCAGTGTCACTGATTTAACATATTCCGAGGCAAAATCCGGCGTGGCGGCATTGCTGAGAATATAGCGATGATACAGGGTGTCCGGCGTTTCTGAGAGCAACTGATTACGAGCCGTATCCGGATTGCCGCTTAGCTGCGTCCAGCGATTAAAGCGATGACGCGTCGAACGCGCAAACAAAGGCGCATTGAGCAATTGGATGCCGGCCTGAATATCAGCTTGTGCCGCAATGCGCCGTTGTGCCTGGGCCGCCGACGCGGGAACCGCCGCCAATGCCCGCGACACCCGATTACCATAACTCTGCAGTGCCAGAAATAGCTGATCCACCTGCACGCCCTGCAATTGCTGTAGAAAAGTTTTCCAGTTATTGCCGGGGATCGCAACGGCTAAGCCGTCGGTGAGCGTGGCCAGCCAATATTGATAGTAGGCGCGGCGGTATGAATTCCACGCGGCAGCACCGGCGGTGTACCGGGCCAGCAATGTTGATGCGCCTAACACCGGCACCGCACCAGCCGCGTTCGCCGCAGCCTGTCGCAACAGATGCCCCACCTCATACCAGCCGCTCAGCAAATCCCCAGCGCCCTGCGGATTAAAACGCGGGTCAAAAGCTTTCCCAGCACCCGGAACAAACAGAATCATCGGTTTAATGACCGCCGCAGCCTGGGCCGTTTGCACCTGCTGCGCAACCGCCTGTTCGATCGTGGCCGCACTGGCCAGCGGATGGGAAACACATTGGCTGATCATCTGTTGAAGTCGGTAAGCCTGAATGGCCTGCATGGCCTTGCCGGCGGCGATAACGGCCGCCTGATTGTAAGCTGCGGCGGTTGCCGGCCCGGCGGATTTTAAGGTGGCGGAAGTTTGCGTGATTGCCGCCAAGGCCTGCTGGGATTGCTGATTAAACGCCTGGAAAAATGCTTTAGCATCCAGTACCGTTGTCACATCCGCGGGGGTTGAAACCAGCGCGGCAATGGCGGAATACATGTTTTGTCGCAGCGTAACTTCCCGATCCGCGCCTGCTCGGGCCAAAAATACCTGATCCAGGGCGGCAATCTGCGTTTGACCCGTTGAACCGAAGGGCGATCTTTCATTGGCGATATCATGCAGCAATTCAGTTCGCGCCGCCGTCAGTAAAGCCATGCTCTTTTTCAGAACCGCGGGAGGGATGGACGGCCCCCCTAGCAGCACGTGGGATATAAGATTTGCAGCGGCACCGGTTTTTGAATTCGCGGTTTTAGCCTGCGCATTAAGCCAAGCTGTTTCCTGCTTCAGGCGGGTGTACAACTGCTGCCGCCGATGCAGCAATTGCTGTGCATCCGCCATATACGCCCCGGCAAAACTCGCATGGGAGGCTAACGCGGAATAATTAAGCTTTATTTTCTGTGCGGACGCGGAAAGTGCGTTTAGCAATCCGCTGACTTTCTGAAATGCTGCATCCCCCAATTGTGTATTACTGCTGACTTGATAACGCGCGGACCAGTGGATCAGCGCGGTTTCCGATTTCTGGTACTCCCGTAGCGCCGTCTTTAACGCAATCAAACGCTGCAAGGCCTGATTGCCGCTTCCCACTTCGCGGTTCCAACCGGCCAACACACTGGTCATGCCATGCTGCACCGCAGCCGCAAAGTCCACGGATTGCACCAGTTGTAAATCCGCCGGCGGCCATTGCCGTTGGGAGTTATACAGGCTGGCAAGAATCGACTGCGTGGAATCACTCTGGTAGGTTTGATACGACTTGTAATCAGCGGGCGACAGGATATAAGCCAACAGCGCATCAAAATTTTTCAGACTATCCTTACGGCCCATCGCGGACGCCGTTCCAGATTGATACCCGGCATGCGCCAGGGCGAGAAATTCCAACAGAGCGTGCGTACGCGCCTGAAGTTGCGCCAGCGTCAAGGATTGATCCGACACCGGAGCGGCGGCCAGGCGCGCTTCCGCCGCATGAATAACCGGATCAATAACCTGCTGATTGTACAATTTGAAAAAGGCGGCGCGCTGCCGTGAATTAACCGCGCCCCCGAGGAAAGAAACCGGCTTGAATATCCAGGGCACCGATAAGGGCTTGCGGACCAGGTCAAAACCCTGCTGATAAAAATTAGCCAGCGAATGACCCAGAATTTTATTCGTATGCCCCTGATACACATATTCCGCCACGCCACCGGAATTATCCTTGGGCACAATAATAGCCATGAATTGCGGACTCGATGACGTAAATACCTTGGCGGCAGCCTGCCAGTACTGGCGCGGTGCACCAATACTGTCTTTTAATTCGTAAAATGCGTAAAACGTGCTGCCCAGCAGAAGAATTACCGCGGCAAACCCTGCCGCGAGAACCGTCATTTTGCGCCGCCGCTGCTGCTGCATGGCGTTACCGGCCCGCGTAACCAACCCGCGTTCCTTAAAGACTTTCTGCAGGAATAAATCGCGCAGGAAATAAGCCCGATCGCGCCGCCACACCCCGCTGGAAGGCAACGCATCAACCGGCACGCCCAGTGCCTGCGCCAAGTCCGCATCCAGGGCTTTTCCCTCAGACATCGAACTGGTGAAATAAATGCCCCGCAGAAACAGCGGCTTGGCCGACCATTCCCCGGCGACAAAAATGGTTTCCAGATATTGCCGCAACCGCGGTGCGAGTTTGATAAGCGTTTCAGGAAATGCAAAAAGCGAATCGACCTGATCCATCCGATTGTGCGATGGATCTTCAGTATTCACCGGATCAGCCAGCAGGCGTTTTCGCCGCTCCACCAGCCGATCATGAACCTGCCGCAGATGATCTTCAACCGCGTCCATGTTAAACGGATCATCCAGGGCCGCTGCATTGGACCAGCCCATGATCTGATGCTGCAGTTGTGGATCAGTGAGGTCATCAAAAAATTGACTGAAGCCCGTGAGGTAATCGGCTTTGGTTATCAGGACAAAAACCGGAAACCGCACACCCAGCAGGCGTTGGATCATATCCAGCTGCTGGGCAATTTTTCCCGCATTCCGGGCGATAACTTCTCCCGAATCTTTCAGCAGACTTTCAGCCGGAATCACCAGCAACATGCCGTTGATCGGGCAATTGGGGCGATGCGTGCGCAGCAGTTTAAGAAATTCCTGCCATTCACTCGTTGCCCCCGGAGCCACCTCCTCAAACATTAACCGCCCGGCGGTATCAAGAATAATGGCCTGATTGGTAAACCACCAATTCATGTTAATCGTGCCGCCCGAGCCTTGCAGTTGATCCTGCAACCCGGGCGGAAAGCCCATGGCCGAATGTCGGATGGCTTCGGTTTTACCCGACCCGGGCTGCCCCACCAGCACGTACCAGGGCAGGCTGTACAAATCCTTGCCGGCGGCGTGGAACTTTTCCACGCCCGTGGCAAACACCCGGCGCAGAGAGTCCAAATCCGCCAGCTTTTTTGCACCGCTAAGCTGTTGCGGCGCGGCACCGGCATTACCAGCCAGGCTCTGCTCCATTGGGCGTGATTTGCGCTTTTGCCACCACCCTACCAACAGCCGAAATATCACGAAGGCCACAATCGCGATAACCACCAACATCAATAGCAACAGCAGTAACTGCCAATGCCCGCTGATGGCCAAGGCCCCGGCACCGACCACGCCCCCGGTCGTACCAGCGGTTGCCACGAGCTTGCCGTTGGGGGAAAGACTGTTTAGAAAATCCAGAGGATTCATATTTTTACTCGCAGCGTTAACTTTTAATTTAATTCTCCCGGCCTTATGCGCCGGGCAGACTGTTATTGAGCCATGCCGCTATTTGCGCAGCACCATCGTCAGGGCTTGATTTAATTCCGACACGCTTCGATGAAACAGATAAAAATTAGCCACCAGAAGCGTGATAATGCACACCGCCAGCACCACCGCAATGCCCATGAGCTTAACGCCCGGCGGTTCAATCAAATCCGCGGTGTTGACGTTTTCATAACTGTCGGGACAGATTTTTCGAGAATCGGAATCCTGCGATCCCGAATCCAGGCGAAGGCGAATTTCCCGCGATTTTTTCCGCAAAAATTCAGGCTGTCCCGCGTACCAGCCCGTAAACCCCAGCCCCAGACACGTGTAAAACACAGCCAGACGGTCATTGGCCGCCGGGCTGGGGTCTTTCAGGGTTTCTTCCAGCAGATCAAAAAACTTCTCATCG
>JAKBCC010000202.1 GCA_021808105.1 Planctomycetota bacterium | reverse complement strand
CAAGCGGCTGATCCACCGGTACAGCGACTCTACGGTGGTAAGTGTACCGAAGGTGGTCGGGCTGCTGGGCCTTGCACTTTCCGTGGCCGTACCGGAAGATGGCGGGGAAGGAGCGGAGGGCGACAAGGGCCTTACGCCAAGTGTGGACGGCGCAGACTCTCTTGCGGCCAAAGCTAACCAGGAAGGCCGGGAGATGGGGCCTGCCACGAGCGGGGGCAGCACCGCTGCACCGGCCGCCGATACCGTGCCGGCGAAGGCGGTTAACGAAGCCCGGCCGCAGCACGGCAAAGTTGGACACGACGCCAGGGCCTTCAACGAGGCCAAGGCTTGGCAGAAGGATCCAAATACCGTGCAGGTTCGGTTTAATCAGAACCTTGTTGATGCAAACGGGAAAGAGATAAAGGGCTTCCGGCCGGACGTGCAACGGATTCGGATCGCGCCCGGCGGGAAAAAGGTCGTTGATGTAATTGAGGTACGAAGCCCGGGCCAGAGCGAAAAATTTATGAACACTAAGATCGCGGCAATTAAAAAGGCCCTTGGAGCGCAGGCAGGCGTCGTAAGGTGGTTGGAGCCAACGGAAAATGCTGCCCGAGCACGAGGGATACGTTGATGAAAAATCGGCATCTACAAGAACTTATAGATCGTCTGAAGCCTCACGACTACCGAGCCATTGAGGAGGAACTCGAGACGCAGTCCTCGGAAACGCTAGTGGCACTGCTGGACGCCACCTCGGCGAAAGTCGGCGACACCGCGGCAACGCTGCTTCGGCAGCGTAAAGAGATCAGTTTATTAATAGATGCCTGCGTAAACAGTCGAATTCGCTCTGCTCGCGGGCGAGTAAGATGTATGTTTGTCTTTAATAGTTCTGGGCTCTCCGCTCCAGAAACTGTGGCGGCCTACTTACACCTGCTTGGTGACCGAAGCGCTGACGTAGTCTATGGGGCGCTCTTTGGCATCGTGTTCGCGCGGCGGCGGGACCTGCTTCCGACCTTGCGCGAGCGCCTTGGGTGTTTACCCGCAGGCAGCCCGCGACGTGAGGATTTCAGCGAGGCCATCAAGGCGCTGGAAGCCAATGATCCCTCGCTTTTCTCTCCGGGTTTTTTTGACGCCGGTAATGTTTGGCGACTCAATGAGCCGGCACCTCCGTATACTGGCGAAGGGAAGCTGGAAATGGATGGAAAGGGAGAAAAAACGGATGGTTAGGGCTGTTGTATTTTTCAATGAAGCTAACCCCGGTACCGCGGTCGACACAATCGGCTACGACCCGGCCGGGAACACAAAAACCCAGTATGACGAAACCCTGTGCCGGCCCAGCGAATTGTGATGGTGTTGACATTCATGATAAGGGTGATTCAGCGGTTGTCCAACGGTACTCTGATAGGGAACTATGGCAATAGGTAGCACAATTTCGGGGCCGTACACCTTGGCACTTATTTGCCACCATGTGGCCAAGGGTATAATCCACCTCGAACTACGTAGAAGGGAATGCACACTTGGTTGCCACGGACGAAATGCTTTCGGAATCGACGCTTCCCGGCAAAAGCTGTTGCCAGCAGCACCGGACCGCAGACATCCTGTCTGCCCAGCGTCACGGAGCCTCCATTTCCTCTGCTGCCTCTCTGTGGTGAACTTCACTGATCAAAGATTAAGGATCAATGATCTGTTCATTGATCAGTGTTCCTTGGCCATTGATCGCGGCGTCGTGTCGTTGCGCCGTCGTGGTGAAAATCGGTTTCTGTTACTTGATCATTGTTCACTGGTTATTGAAACGTACAACGCCCTGACCGGGCAGGTGATCAGGGATATTAATTCCGCCACGGTAAACGCTTCCACAGCGCCCGAAGGCACCGATCCGGCGCGATATGTCTACGCCCCCGATGGAAACATGGTGTTAAGGGAAATGGGTGTATTCGGGGCCACCACGCCAAGCCAGTACATCTATGCTCTGACCGATCCAAGCGGCACGGTAGTCGCCATCGCCGGCGCGAGCGGGGCGGTCGATGGGCGGTATGTTTTCAACGGCTTGCGTAACGGCCAGGCGTTGCAAGCCAATGGCACAGCCTATGATCCCACCACGTTCACCAACCCGAATCGCAGCGCGAACTGGCAATTCCAGCAGCAATTCTCCGGCAGCGTGTTTTTCCAAAACAAAGGTACCTGACACCTTTTTCGCGGGTGAAGGCTGGTCGCGCATCGCGGTCTACGGCAGTTTGATGCTGCGGCAATCGAATAGGCCGCCGGCGAAGTTGCCGGGATCGGCTTGCAGGCGAACCGTTATGGTTGTTTTGCTGCGGGTTAATGTGCGCGGAATATCGTACAGCAGCGTGTCCAACCTGCCCGGGGCGATGTTTTCAAGCACTTGCGTGGCGATGGGGCGGCCATTAACCAGGATGTTAAATTTTCGCGCTCCACTATCGCTTCCCCACCAGGTGCAGGCCAGAGCCATGGGTTTATCCGGTAATACTTTCAGGTTAAAGGTGAAACCTCCGCCGTCATGGGCGTCGATCCAGCGGCCTTCCGGTGCATTTCCCGTATCGACATTGATCTGATCGCGAAGCTGATGAGCCGCAAGCGATGCGGCATTGCCGATAGTCAGCCGATCAACGGTGCCGTTGCGGATCAGGTCTTTGGCTTTTTTGCGCTGGGCCTCAAGCCGCTTTTCCTGAAGCCACTGCTTTTGCGTTACCGGATTAAAATACACGACATAGCGTTCATGCGCCACCTTATAAAACGGCACAAGTTTTACATCCTGCGGCCGGCCCACGCCATGGGTATGCCAGACCAGTGGGTGGTGCGGATCAGGCTTTATCCATTGGTCCACCGGGGCCTGATCCACGATTAACTGCGGAATGGTTTCCGGATCAGGCACATTGGCCCATTCATATTGATTGCCATTGGCATAGGGCACCGGGGGCAGCATCAGATCATTGCCTAAGGTAGCGGCCAGCACGGTCGGGCCGGCCAGAATGGCAAATGTGGATGGATGGTGCTCCATGCGTTCAATGCGCAACGTCATTTTCAGTTCAATGTCCAGGGTGTCCCCATTATTCCATGTCCGGTCAAGGTCCAGATATTCGCCCGGCTTTCCGGCGCTGATTTCCTGCCCATTAAGTTTAATCACCATTGCCGGTGTGGACCAGTAGGGGTGCCGGAGTTTAATTAGCGCCGGTGTGGGATTTTCACAGGTAAAATCAATGCGGACCGTGCCCTCATCCGGAAAGCGTGTGCTTTGGCGGACGGTCATGCCGGCTGCCTTCCAGTTAAGTTCCGACGCCAGAAACAAATTGATCCACAAGGTTTTATCGTTATGGTAATACACGCCCCGCGCATATTTGGCGTGATTTTCCATGCCGGTGCTCATGCAGCACCAGCAGGAATCCCACGGCGTGTTGAATGTTTTGAAATGGCCGGGACGCATGGACATGTAATAGGTCATCATGCCGGTGGCAGGATCCTGCGAGCCTAAAATATGATTCACCAAAGCTCGCTCAAAATAATCTGCGGCCTCCATGGTCGTGTTCCAGCAGAAATAATGGCCCGTGAGTTTCAGCATGTTGTAGGTGCAACACGTTTCCGCGGTGCCTACACTGAGCTGCTGCCAGGCATCGCCCAATGGGAAAAAGTATTCGCGATTGCTGTTTCCGCCAAAGACATAACTGCGTTTACGCACCACCGTTTCCCAGAAAAATTCCGCACCCGTGCGATAGCGCTGCTGACCGGTTAGCTCATACTGCCGCGCAATGCCGATGACGCGGGGAATATACTGATTAGAATGGCAGCCCGTGAGAATATCTTTGCGGTGCATCAGTGGATCCAACTGGGATTTCTCATTGAAAGCCTCTGCAATTTTCAGATATTTGCGATTTCCCGTAATGCTGTACACATCCGCCAGCACTTCATTCATTCCGCCCTGCTCACTGATCAGCATGATCTGCATTTGTGCTTCAGTAAGCGTGCGGGGAAATTGGGCGCACCAGTCCGCCAGACCGATGAGAATTTCTTTGGCCTGCGGCCGCCCGGTATAAAGCAATGTATCGCGCAGGCCGGCCATGATCTTATGAATGGAATACCACGGCGACCACATGCCATTGAGCGAAAAGGTAAACAACGCCTTGGGATTGCCCACATTGATATCACCGGCCAAAGCCTTTTTGAAAGCCGCTACGCTGGCCGGCAGCCCCGCGCAATAGCCCTTAAATTGCGGGTCCTTACGTCCGTTGGCTTCCTGGCACTTCGCCAGACGCGGCAGGATATAATCAATTTTTTCCAACAGGCGATCATCATGCGTGTGGGAATACATCATCGCACATGCCGAAAGGTAATGTCCGCAAATGGTACCCGCCTGCCCCGCACTGTCCCAT
>JAKBCC010000201.1 GCA_021808105.1 Planctomycetota bacterium | reverse complement strand
TGCCGCGTCTGGGGTGCCGTAAGCTACGGTATTTAGTGCAGACAGAGCTGGAGGCGGCGGGTGTGAGGATAGGCCGGGACAGATTCTTTGCGTTGTTAAGGCGGCACAATATGCTCATAGAACGTCCCAAGCGTGGTGCCCGCACAACCGACAGCAGGCATGGATTTGCGGTGTATCCCAACATCGCCAAGGATATGCAGGTCACCGGTCCGCATCAGCTATGGGTGAGCGATATAACGTACATCCGCACAGACGAAGGGTTTATGTATCTAAGCCTGGTGATGGATGCCTTTAGTCGCAAGATCATAGGATTTGACAGTAGCGACACACTGGAGATGGAAGGGGTGATCCGGGCCGGGGCCCAGGCGATCAAGCAGTTACCCGCTGATGCGTATGCAGTGCATCATTCGGACCGTGGCAGTCAGTACTGCTCCCAGCCGTATATCAAGCGGTTACAGGCAGCTGGGATGGGAATAAGCATGACGGAAGAGAACCACTGCTACGAGAACGGGAAGGCGGAGCGATTGAACGGGATTCTCAAGCAGGAACTGGGAATGGGAACAAGCTTTAGTCGCAAGGCGATGGTGGCCCCAGCGGTGGCGGAGGCGGTGGCGATTTACAACCAATGTCGTCCGCACGGAAAGCTTAAGATGCGTGTACCGCAGCAGGTACACAGCGATGGGATAATACCGGAGACCTGCGCCCCGAAAATGCCAGCACTGGATCGTACAGGCTTTCGATAAGGAAAAGGCTGGAAGTGGAAGCAGTCCGCGGCGTATGGCACGGGGGCGGCTATCGCCCACCGCCCCCGAACCCCCACCCGGCCTTGCAACTCTCCTCCCTGGGTCTGCCGGGCGGTTTACGCCGGGGAGCACGGGCCGGCTCAAAGGGAAGGCCCCCATTGCTCGGGTCGATCTGCGGCTCCGGATTTTACCGCAGCCAAGGAACAACAAGGTAGGGATGTTTATGTGTTCGATATCCATACTTTCCAGCGGAGCCAAAAATGAGGGCTGGCCACCGGAGACTGTAAGGCAAAAACCAGCAGGCGAAGCGTCGTGCGGCGGCGTGTCGCAAAGGGGTGATGAAACGCGCCGCGTGGGGGCGTCTGCTCCGCTCCGGTCGGACTCGCTGCGCTCGCCCTCCCTGCGCTGCGCAGACGCCCCCACGCGATCCCCTGAAGGAAGCTAAACTTGGATGCGAACAGTGAATAATAATGTGACAACTTTAGATCAGGACTTGACACGGTTGGCGCAAAAGAGTGGCTGTCGCGGTAGCAAAACGGAAACCCGGTATCTATCCGCGCGATCCGCGAAATCCGCGGTTCTTTCTTATCGTGTTGGCCAAGCGACGCGCGCGTGGGTGGAACAAGCGGGCGGTTTCGTTTAATCTTTCGGTGCGCCAGACCGACGATTTGGCGGCGGCTGTTTTTCGGAGAATGTTCATGAGTCGGGAAAGTACTGTTGCAATGTTATCCGCCTGTGGCGTGGTCGCGGTGATCCGGGCACCGGAATCCGCTAAAGTTAAACCCTTAGTGGAAGCTTTAGCCGAGGGCGGCGTGACGGGTATTGAAATTACGATGAGTACGCCCAAGGCCATAAGCGTTATTGAACATATTGCCGATACGTTCGGCACAAAAATCTGTCTGGGCGTTGGCACGATCCTGGATACCGCCACCTGCGCTGATGCCATTCATGCCGGCGCACGGTTCGTGGTGTCGCCGATATTTGATCCCGCCATTGTTGAATGCACGCGGCGGCTCGGCGGCGTCAGCATTCCCGGTGCCTACACGCCGACCGAAATTTTCCGCGCATGGAACGCCGGTGCCGATGTGGTAAAGGTATTTCCCGCCACCACGCTGGGGCCGGGATACTTCAAAGATATGCTGGCGGTCATGCCGTACTTAAAACTCACCCCCACCGGCGGCGTCGATGCAAAAACCGCCGGCGCCTTTATTGCCGCCGGCGCTGTGGCCGTGGGCGCGGGATCGTCCTTGGTCAGCAAGGCAGCCCTGGCCGCAGGTGATTATGCGGCCATCCGCCAGGCGGCAGCGGAGCTGATACAAGCGGTTAAGGCCGCGCGGGCGGCGGTGCGATAGGTTACGATACAGTATTGATCAGTACATTCAGTATTTGGCAGTAGGCACAGTAAACGGGGCAAGCTGGGGCCAGCTTCTCATGCCGAACAAAATACTGATAATACTGATAATACTGAGCCCACTGTAAAACGAGGTTCTAAACGCCATGTATCATGCCACCTGTAACAACGCTACCGCAATTTGACGGTTGCTAACGCGATGGCTGCAAACAGCGCGGAAAGCAGCCAGAAGCGTACTACGATCTGCGGTTCGCTCCACCCTTTGAGATGAAAGTGATGGTGAATCGGGCTGCATAAAAAAACTTTTTTTCCGTGCGTGGCTTTGAAGTAACCGACCTGAATCATCACGCTCATAGCTTCGATGACAAATATTCCCCCCACCACCAATAACATGGGTTCCTGCCGAATGACAATCGCCACATACCCCACCACCCCGCCCAGTGCCAATGAGCCGGTATCCCCCATGAACACCTGTGCCGGATTGCAATTAAACCAGAGAAATCCCAGGCAGGACCCCGTAATGGAACCACAGAGAATCGCCAATTCGCCCGCCTCTCGAATGTGGTTGAAGTTTAAATTCAGCGCCCAACGGGCATCACCGGTGACATAGGCCAGAATCATAAAAGCAAACGCGACAATGGCCATGCAGCCGCTGGCCAGGCCGTCCATGCCGTCGGTCAGGTTGACCGCGTTGCTGGTTCCGGTGATGACCACCACGGAAATAATGGCAAAAAGCCAGGTGGGTAAAACAAGATGGCTTGGTAAAAAGGGCCAGTTAAGATAATGGGCCTGGTCATATTTTCCGTGGTAATAAATGAACAACGCCAGCAACACGCCCAGGCCAATCTGAAAAACCATTTTCTCCCACCAGAACAATCCGTCGCGGCTGCCCGGGACGCGCCGTTTGGCCGTCAGCTTAAGCCAATCGTCCACGCCGCCGAGCGTTCCAAGATAAATCAGACACAGCAAGCCCATCCGCACATAAAAATTGTCCAGACGTGCGAAGATCAATGTCGTAAGAAAAATACTTAAGATAATCAACATGCCCCCCATCGTGGGCGTGTTGGCTTTGGAACTGGTCAAGGCGTTGATCTGGGCATGGTTGAACTCCGGCTGATCGCCAAGCTTTTGCCGGCGCAGCCATTCTATGGTTGGCCGCCCCGCCATCAGCACCATCAGGAAACTGAAAATAATGGCCAGCGCGGAGCGGAAAATAACCACATCGATAGGCCAATGCCCGGGCAACCAATGATGTCCCGCCATCCATGTATATATTAGATACAGCAAAAGTAATAATCCTCCAGGTAGTGAATTACACGGTGCCTGCGGGAATTTGTTCCGCCGCCCGAATCAGGTCCAGCACTTTTTCCAATCGCGTCCCGCGAGACGCTTTCAGCAATATCACATCCGATGGGGTAAGGAGTTTGGGCAGTTCCGCAGCGGCAACTCCGACATCGGCAAAGTGATGAACCTCCATACCCTTCAGCCGCGCTTCATGGGCGGCATGAAGCATCAACGGCCCGACAAATATCAGCAAGTCGATGGGATTTTCCGCGGCCAGCCGGCCCATTTGCCGGTGCAACTCCGCCGAGCCCGGTCCCAGTTCCAGCATATCGCCCAGTATGGCCACGCGCTTAGGGCGTTCATCAGCCGCGTCGGGCAATGGTAAAGTCGCAAACATTTTAATGGCCGCCGCCATACTTGTCGGATTGGCATTATACGCGTCATTGATAATCAGATGGCCCGCAATCCGTAACGGCTCGAGCCGCATGGAAGCCGGTTTCACCGCGCGCAGGCCGGTTTGAATTTCCTCATCCGTCAGGCCCATACGCCGGGCAACGCCGATCGCCAGCATCGCGTTGAATACATTATGCCGCCCCAGCAATGGCAGATGATACGCCGTGCGGCCGTTGACGACAAAATCTGTGCCGGCCAGTGCCTCATGAATTTCTGTCGCTTCCATATCGGCACCAGAACCGCCATGACCCACCGTGAAGCGCGGCCCGCGGGTTAAGCGCAAAGCGTAAAGCAATTCGGGCGAATCATTGCTTAATAACAAAATACCATCCGGAGCGACAAACCGCGCCAAGGACGCCTCTTCCCGCGCCACGTGAACAATATCCCCCAGAAATTCCAGATGCTCCAGGCCCACGCCCGTAATAACCACAATGTCCGGTGCCGCCACCTGCCCGAGGGCTTCCATTTCACCAGGCGCGTTGGTGCCCACTTCCACCACCACATATTCATGCTGCGGCTGCACGGAAAGCAGCGTTAAGGGAAGACCGATATTGTTGT
>JAKBCC010000064.1 GCA_021808105.1 Planctomycetota bacterium | reverse complement strand
TGCAATTAATCGCGGCCAACAAGGGATTCGGATTGGAGCGGTCGCCGCGGATCGTGGTGCACCGCGGGGCGAGGTGCTTAGCGGGTGGGGTTTTCGCGCGGCGTAGCCGGACGCGACAAATCAAACAGAAACAAAACGCGGATTTTGCTTTGCAGGAGGCCCCGTGCGCCATACAATGCAAGCACTGAATCAATCGGCTTTTCGGAAAGCTTCTTATGGTCGCGTGGAATGACACTTTTTCGCAATGCGGGGTTCCGGATTCAGATGGGTCCATCTCCCCGGATGTGATTGAAGGTTTTGATTTCACAAAGAGGTCGGAAGAGGCACGCGGAGGCTCCGTTGTAAATTTCGGAGTATCGGGATTTCGGGAACTGCCTGACGCTTCGCCATTACGCCGCCGCTCCGCCGCCCCGCTCAATCGAAACGATCCGGAAACGCAACTGTATTACGTGCGGAATCGTATGTACAACCCCGCCCTTGGCCGGTGGGTCCAGCGCGATCCGATCGGCTATTCCGGCGGGATTAATTTGTATGAATATGTCGGTGGACGGGCGGCGGGGAATCGGGACGCGCTTGGCCTTCAGTCGGGAAGCCTGCCCGGGGGAAATCCGTTCCAAGGGGCATGGACCGGCCTTGGCGATTTTCTCTCGACACCTGCCGGCCAAGCGGCGCTAAACAAGCTTTACGGTTTTGGCCTCGGGCATCTGACTCCCACGGGGCCCGACACAGGCCCGGGGCTCCCGGCGGCACCTAAGCCAGGCGGTGGCGTCTCATTCTGCCCGTACCAAACAAAATTCCCGGGCGGAGGGTTTAGGATAAACATCGGCAGCGGATTCGGTTACAGTTGGCCTTTCAACGTCAATGCCAGTCCCTATATTAATGGTGTCGTCAATTATGGTGCGCTTTACGCTTGGCTGCAGGCGCAAGGAATGGGAAGTTACCAGGGTGGTAGTTTCAACACCGGTGGAAATGTCTCCGGTGGGGTCGGGTGGGGATCGCTCTATATAGCAGGCTCGACGGGTACCGGCGGTAACGTATTGGTTGGGGGCCTGAGTTTTGGCTTTTGACCCCGTGCGGGATGCCCCCGCCGCATGGCCACAGTACCTGGCAGGGCTGGCGTGTGCGGCCGTCAGCCAATCTCAGGGCGGGCGGACCCAAGGAAGAAAGGAAGATTAGATGGCGCGCAGAACTTTGGCTGGATTACTCGCGGGCGGCGTCTTGGTTGCATGGCCGTACGCGACACTTCTCGCTGCTTCGGCAACAACCCTTGATCCGTCCGTCTCGAAGCTCCTGCATGTGGTTTGGACGTTGTCCAGCCCCCATTTCGGCTTGGCGTCGCATGGAGGCCGGGGAAGCCAGGCCTTCTCAATGCGGTTCCGCCTGCGCATGGCCTTCCAACCGCCCGGAGGGCCCCTCCGTGTAGCGGTGGCCCGTTCGGCCAGAGCTTATTCTGCGGGCAAAGAGTGCGCGATTACGGGAATATTCAATGGGATTCCCGCATACAGCGTGACCTCAAACGGCCGCACGCTCAGCGTGATGCTTGATCCCGCCAAACCGAGAGTGGTCTGGTTGACAAGTTCCGCCGGGATTCACCTTTCATTCGGCCAGGTGCGGCGCAAAGCGGCATGGACCCTTAGGTTCCGCGGGGGGCCGACGTCGTGCTCGTTTGGCCCCGGGGGCCTCTTGCCCCCCAGCAGGTTGGGAGGCCCGATTGTTTTAGAGTTCCATCCATCGGAGCCATTCTTCTTGGGCGCGGTGAGCCCGCTGCACGGGGGCACACTGCAGACTATGACATGGTTTAACCCGCTTCCGTGGGGTAGCAGCACCTTCCCCGTTTCGGCCGCGACGGTGGCGTTCAGGCCGGGGAGTGATGCGGCAACGCATGGCGAAAAATCGTCGGGGTATCGTACGACGAGCTTTTTGGTCCAGTTTATTGACATCCGCACCGGTCCCCGCGCGACGGAGGTGCCGATTCACCAGGGGATAGCGGCGCTGCGCAGGGATGGATTCAAAGTGAGAAAGGGCCTCGCGATTTTCGCGAGGCTGTTTGTTCCAGCCTTGACCAAACCGGGCCGAGGCAAAGCGGCCAATCGTCCGAAGGGAATGGCCGGGGTGTCTCCAGCGGTTAAGATATTTGAGCGGTGGGCAGGGATCAAAACCGGCGGGCGCCCGCCGGTGAAAATCATTTGGCCCAAGGGCTGGAAGCCGATCGGGGTGCGGAGGCCGGGCGGCAAATAGGGATGCAACAGCCGCGCAGCGTGGTGCGGTGCAAGGGACCGAAACGGGGACGCATCTGGTGCTTAATTGCATAAATTAACGATAGTATTTCTAAGCTGCGCAGCCTTCACTTCCCGTTTCCGCCATTTGAACGGCTTGGCGTTCTGACTATATCGGGCGATAAAGGCCTCGATTGCGCCACGAAGTTCTTCCGTGCTGGTGGTGCTTAAACCCCGCAGCGCTTTGCGGGATAATATCCCAAACCAAATTTCCACCTGGTTGAGCCAACTGGCCGAAGTGGGCGTGTAATGAAACCGTACATTGGGATGGGCCGCCAGCCACAGATCACATTTCTTATGCGTGCAGTAATTGTCGAGAATCACATGTAACTCCTGGTCGGTGGAACACTCCGCCACCACCTGATCCATGAATTGCAGGAACTCTTCCCGACGCTTGAGTTGGGTGATCGCCGTATGAACCCGCCCGGTGCCCACCTGCAGGGCGGCAAACAAATTCAATGTTCCATGGCGTTTGTAGGTGCTCTTATAACCCCGGACAATCTTGCCGCTGTCCGTCTCCACGTAGCCGGTCTTGCGTTCCAGAGCTTGGATACTGGGCTTCTCATCCACTGATAGCACGATCGCGTTTTGCGGCGGGTCCAGATACAGCCCCACAATGTCCGCCGCCTTGGCGGCAAACTCTTTGTCGGTGCTGACACACCACGAACGTTGGCGTTGCAGGCAAATGCCTTCTTTTCGCAGGATCCGCCAGACCGCATGGACCGAACCGCCTATCTCCCTGGCCAACGACGGACCGTCCCAACTGGCCTGCCCGGATGGCGGCGCTTGTTCCAGCTTCTCCAGCACACGGTTCCGAAAGACCTCGTCGTACTTCCGCCTGGCACCCGGACGCGGGCGGTCCTGCAATCCCAGCAGCCCCAGCCGGACAAACCGATCCCGCCACTTGATAACCGTGTTCGGGCGTGTGTGGCATTCCAGGGCGGTCTGCTGCACAGCGATGCCCTTCACACATCCCAGTACCATACGGGCACGCTCGACCAACTGTCGGGACTCCGTCCGGCTGCGCGACCAACGTTCCAGTACTTGCCGATCCTCGGCACCGCATTCAATTGGTTTAGCTTTCCTTGCCATGACCAACATTTTACATACTATCAATATTCATTACAATTAAGCACTAGTTGGGCCGGTCAAGGGAGTGGCCAAGAGAGTTGCACGCCCGTTGCCGTGTGCCATCTCCAAGAGCGAAAGGTGAGTTATTAAAGCGTTGGGGTTCATGGCAATTTCATCGTGCGCGGTGTATTTTCCGCGCGGGTAATTTAGATAATCAGCGGCGGAACACTGGCCACAAATTTCCGCCGTAGAGTATCCCGTGGCCGGGATTCTCCGCCAGAAAGAGGAAGCACTTTTATTAAGGAATGTTCTAATGACCACGAGAATAGCCCGTAGCTTGGGTGGCATTGGCATTGCCGCGATTGCTCTCGCCGTTCTGTCATCGCATGCTTTTGCCGGTGACACCTTAACCACCTTGGCATCATTAGAGAGCACCGAATCAGGGATGACCCCGTCCGTGACCTCTGGTCTGGCACTCTCCGGCGGCACCCTTTATGGCACGGCGTATGAGGGCGGTCCCAACGAGGGTGCCACGACTGGTTACGGCACAGTATTCTCGGTACCTGTCGCAGGCGGCACCGCTGCTGTGGTGGCATCATTCGATGGCACCAATGGGGAACTCCCCAAGGCTGGCCTGACCCCTTCCGGCTCCGGCACCCTGTACGGCACGACAACTGGTGGCGGTGCATTTGGTTACGGCACGGTATTCTCTGTACCTATTGCTGGCGGTGCACCAACCGTGTTGGCGTCATTTAATCTCACCGATGGAGTCGCCCCCACCGGTAATCTGCTCCTGTCCGGCGGCACGCTGTATGGGACCACATCCGACGCTGGCCCAAATGGTTACGGTAACGTGGGTACGGTATTCTCAGTCCCCACCACCGGTGGCACACCTACCGTGTTGGCGTCGTTCAAGGGGACCGATGGGGCGGAGCCTATTGGGGGGCTGATTCGCTCCGGAAGCACGCTGTACGGCACGACAGCGCTCGGCGGTGCGGCTAATTTGGGCACGGTATTTTCGGTGCCCATCACCGGCGGCACACCAACCGTGCTGGCGTCGTTTGATCTTGCGGATGGATCAGCCCCCACCGGTAATCTGATCCTTTCCGGCGGGACACTGTACGGCACGACAGTCGTCGGAGGCTTGGACGGCTATTCCAGTTATGGCACGGTATTCTCGGTGCCCATCACCGGCGGCACACCAACCGTGCTGGCGTCGTTCGACCGCGTCGATGGAGCAAGCCCCGATGGTGGGTTGGTCCTGTCCGATGGAATCCTGTACGGCACAACCCAAATGGGTGGAACACTCGATGTTGGGGCGGTATTCTCGGTTCCCATCACTGGTGGCACACCCACTGTGTTGGCGTCGTTCGGTGTTGCTGGTTCTGGGGAATTACCTGTCTCCGGCCTGATCCTCTCCGGCGGCAATTTGTACGGCGCAACGCAATTCGGCGGCTCGCACAACAGTGGTACGGTATTTGAAATCTCAACCCCGGAGCCCACGGCATGGGCGCTGCTGGCGGTTTCTGCGGGATCAGTGTTGCTCTTGCGCCGACGCCGTGTGAGGGCTTAGGGCTTGCTCAAAAACAACTTGAAAAATTATCCTATCTCGGCTTGATAAGGTAGCTCCAGTCGCCGTGGAACTGATCGGGTGTTAGTACCACAGCGCGATATTATCCACTTTCGCAACGGCGCAGGGACTCGAGCGTCAATCCGCAGCGGTGCAGGGTGCAAATGGTTTCCTTGCGATGGCTGCGGCGCGAGCGTTCATTGCGGCTCTGGTAGTACCGGATTTTATTGGAGGCGTGTTGTAAGATCGCCTGACGCTGCGGCTCGGGCAACCAACAGGGCCGAATCATCGCGTCTGCGGCTATACGCACTTGGCAGACCGTTAGCTCCGGGGGACTGAAACGGGGACGCATTTAGTATTGGCATACGTGGAGCGGTAAGCAGTTACGGATACCGACACATGATGCTAGGTGCGTCCCCGTATCGTTATCCAGGTGGCGTTTGAGCGAGAATCAATAATTGCAGTATGCGGCAGTATATTCAATATTGATCAATAGATCCGGCACCTGTCCCGGCGCAGTGGGAATCCTCCATCCGCCTCGGCTTGCTCCTTGTGAATTAAAACGCTTTTCCGCATAACGGCACGAAGTGGGCGGCGCGGTTTGCGATTCGTTATGGCAATGCGTTTGATTATCGGCCATGGCGTGCTACCGCTTTCTTAGCGCGAAGCAACCGATTTCCACATATAAATAACCTAATATTGGGCCATGGAAATATTTAAGCCAATCAGTATCGCTTCGCATCCCGTCAACACGCTGGCAACTTCCAGTGCAAATGTCACCATGGGGTTCCCGGCCCATAGCGCGCCAACGGTAAGCAACCGGTGGAATGCGGATGACACCTTGTGCGGCCACGGCAGTTCATCCTTGCCGCCCGCCGATGACCATTCGGCACCCCAGCCGCTGGACGCGGTGATTATCTCGGATATTCATCTGGGCTGTGACAACTGCCAGGCCAAGCTGGTTATTCGATTTCTGGAAAATATTCTGGAAGGCCGCATCGCCACGCGCCGCTTGATTATCAATGGCGATGTGTTTGATTCCATTGACTTTCGGCGGTTAAAGAAAACGCACTGGAAAGTACTTTCCATGATCCGCCACCTTTCGGATAAAATGGAGGTGATCTGGACCTGCGGCAACCATGATGGCCCGGCGGAAATCGTTTCGCACCTGCTGGGCGTGCAGGTGCTCAATGAATATATTTTCACCTCCGGCAATCGGCGCATGCTGGTGCTGCATGGGCATATATTCGATGATTTTATCGATGATCATCCGATTCTCACCTGGATCGGAGATGCTATTTACAACACCCTTCAAATGGTCGATCGGCGACACCATATTGCCCGGCTGGCCAAGGCCCGCTCCAAAATATTTCTCCATTGCCTGGACAAGGTGCAACGCAAATCCATCGCATACGCCCGGCGATTGGGATGTGATGTGGTCATGTGCGGGCACACGCATAATTGTGCTGCCGCCAACGAGGGCGGAATCGATTATTTCAACAGCGGCTGCTGGACCGAGTTGCCATCAACCTGGCTGGCGGTGGAAGCGGGACAGGTCACCATCCGCCGTTGCACACCCGATTCACTACTCGAAGTACCCGCCGGCACCGTGGCCATGCCGGCAGAAGCGCAATAGACACATCAACATTCCGTAATATTCTCAATGTATTTATAAAAGCGCCGCAGTGCGGCCCCGGCTTGTGACCGCTTCCGCAACCTGAATGCGATTGCTTGCGGACACAATGAAGCGATGGCCAATGGTTGTTGATCAACGGTCAACGGCGCGCCGGGGAGCAACGAGCAACGAGTCCCGGCGCGCCGGGAAACAACGAACAACGATCGAATTAGTTTTGGGGGCGGCGGGTTTCTGCTGTGGCGGTTCGGATTAGGGTCTTGGGCGTGATGGGACGGACCACCCCGGCGCGCACGGGGTAAACTCTCTAAGCGGATAAAGCGGATACGGAAAAGATTTGTGAAGGCGCGTGCTTCGCATGTTATCCGTAAAAGTTGTGTAATCGGTGGTGATGTGGGTTGCCCTCCTGGGCTGGGAATCGCCTTGCAAGAGCTGAATCCTTGATTCGATACCCGAACTTATCTGGAAGTCCTGTTGATTGGACCGCCCCGGCGCGCACGGGGTAAACTCTCTAAGCGGATAACGCGGATGTTTTGAACCGGAGACGCCATGGGCGGCGGAGGAGAACAGCAAAGGGGCAAAAGAACGCAAAGAATGTTGAACATTCCGGCGGGGCGGGGACGTGAGGTAAAACGAATAACCAGTGATGGGCGAAATGGGTTGGCGCATGGATTTTGCCGTTGGCGCGGGTAGCGTCAGGGCCACGAGGACCTCGCGGAACCTGTCACACGTTTCCGCCAATTGTGCTATCAATGTGTGTTGCCAGCATGTGCAATACACATGGGCATGAAGCCGGAAGGGGATCTCTCCGGGGATCGGTCCTGGCTTAGCTGGGCTGTGCCATGGCGGCCACAAGTAGCGCTATCGCTTCGCGAGCCGGCGAAGAATGGGTACATCGGCAAGTTCAGGTGCCCGCATCCAGCGCGTCAACAGGCCGTAGATCAGTGCCGCCATCGGCACAAGTGTCACTAATTCCAAGACCGATCCCAGCCAGCGCGGAAGGGCATTTAACCATGCGCAGTGTTCCAGAAGCATAAATGTTGTCCATGTTCCGGCCAGCATGATTATCGCCGCCACCAGCGATTTACCCGCCATGCGGGCAACTTCACCGAGCTTTTCAAGTTTCATGCGACGATGCAGAATAAACAGCAGAATGGCGCATTGCACCATGGCGGAAATGCTGGTGCTGGCCGCGATTCCGCCTTCCTGCATAAACCAGATCAGCGTTAAATTCAGGGTCAGATTCAATAACACCATTGCCACCGCCACTTTCATGGGGGTGATGGCATCACGCCACGCATAAAACACGCGTACCAGAATCATCTGCATTTCAAACGCCCAGATTCCCATACAGAACCAGCGCGCTGTCCACACCGCCTGCGCAACATCTCCCGCGTTGACCTGCCCGCCGAAATAAATGGCGGTAATCAGCGGCTGGGAAATCAGTATCATGCCCAATGTGGTCGGCAGGCTGATAAACAAGCTGCGCCGCAGTCCCAGGCGCAGCAATTCGCCGGTGCGAGCGGCATCCTGATTGGCGCCCGCTTCGGAAAGCCGCGGAAAAATAACAGTGGCCGTGGCCACGCCAAATACGCCCACCGGTAAAAGATAAATGCGCTGGGCCACCGACAACTTTCCCAACGCTCCCGCCAGCATGGGTACATGCACCAGCACCCCGGCGATGGAAAAAGCGGTTCGACCGCCATGGCCGTCGGGTGAAAACCACCAGGCAATTTGTGAATCCAGAAAAGTATTAAGCTGCACCGCGGAAAGCCCCAGGATCATTGGAGCCATTTTTTTTACAATCTCCCGCACCCCCGAACTGCGCAATGCGACAGTTCCACGCCAGCGAAAGCCCGTTCGCCGCACCGCAACGACCAGTAAAAGTGCCTGCAGCAGCCCGGAAATCAGGACCGCTCCGGCCACCCAATAAATGCGTTCCGTCAGGGCCAAATGCCGCGTCCATATCCATACCGGTATTGCCGCAGCCAATGTCATGGCCACATTGGTGATAATCGGCGCCACCGCCTGAGCCGCGAATCGGTCAAAGGCGGTGGCAATGGCCGCAAGCAGTGCCACCAGGCATACTGCAATGGAAAATGGCAGCATGATGGCGATCATGGCGGCCGCCAGACGATTGCCCGGCAACACGGCATGATTCATGGCAACAGGTACCATAATCGCTTCGCCGACCAGCGTAATGGTGGTCAGCGTGATCAGCAGCAATCGGATCACCGACCGCGCCAGTGAATCGGCTGCGGCCTGTCCCTGTTCCTGGCGGATTCGCGTGTACACCGGCAGAAAAACCGCGGTCAGCGCGCCTTCCCCGAATATTCTCCGAAATAAATTGGGAAACTGAAATCCCATCCAGAAGGCCGACCAGGTGGTCCCCACACCGAGAAAATAACTGCAGGCCTTATCGCGCAGCAGGCCGAAAATGCGGGATAAAAGCGTGAGGCTGGAAAATAAATTGGCATGGCGTGTCAGCGCCGCCCGCTGCGTGCCGGGCTGTACACCCGCCGGAGGCTGCAATCGCGATTCGGTATGGGAATCAGGATTCAGTTCAGGCATGCGTCGCACCATGCCTCGGCGGCTCAATGGCACTGACAGGTTGTCTCGCCGCCGCACCTGCCAGCATGCCGCGCAACTGTTTACAGACCATCGTCGGCTGGTCACTTGAAATCACCGCCGAACTTACGGCTATGGCCTGCACGCCCTCTGCCAGAAGTTCCGGCAGATTCTCCATGTTAATGCCGCCAATGGCGACCGCGGGCAGGATAAGTTCCGCCTGCCGCAGTTCTTTGATATATGCCGGTCCGGCTAACCGCGGCTTATGCTTGGTGGTGGTTGTAAACATCGGCCCGGCTCCGATATAACTGGCCCCATCTCGCGCTGCCGCCGCAGCCTGCTGCACATTTTCCGTTGATACACCGATCAGCATCTCCGCGCCGGCAAGTTTGCGTGCCTGTTGACATGGCAAATCATCCTGCCCCAGATGCACCCCCGATGCGCCTGCCGCCAGGGCGATGTCCATGCGATCGTTGATGATGCTGACACGGCCAAAGCGGCGACATTCTTCCACCACCATTTTCGCGCGAATCAGCAATTCCCCATCGCTTAAATGCTTCTCCCGCAGTTGCACCACATCCGCTCCGCCTTCCAGAATGGCCGTAAGCGTTTCACGCCACGGTCGCCGGCACAAAGATTCCGTCAGCAGAATATGCAGCCCGACGGGTGGCATTTTATGCAGCTGCCGCGCCTGTCGCTCAATGGCCTGTTCAAGGGTATAGGACCGGTAGCGCAGAGATTCAATGTGCGCCGCCACAGCGGGAGATTGCAGTTTTGCCAGCTCTTCCAGCACGCGCAGGGCTTCCGTCAGCCGCCTGGTAGCCGCGGTGACCACATGTTGTGTTGATTGCCGGACCCTTTCATCCCCGGCCTTAATGGTGACACCCACATCGCCGGGGGTGTCGCGCCACAGAACGGCATCACCGGTTCCCAGTGATGCAATATGGGCGCAAAGTTCATGCCGCAGGGATTTACAGTCGCCGGAAAGTGCCCCGTCATTAAGCACAAAGCGGCAGAAATCTTCCATTGTCCGCAGCGCTTCACGGACCCGGTTGAAGTTGGCGTCCAGCATTCGCATTGCGCTTTTATCCATCACAGCCGCACCTGCCAGAATTTTCACCTTCCCGCCCCGTTTGTCGCTGGCGCCTTGATTACTCATCGGTCGCCGCGGGATCCATTTGCCGGGACTGACGTTCCGACCAGGGCTTGAACCGCGCAATCCCGCGTTTGGACGTGGCCACAAAATCGGTGAATTCACGAACTTCCGGAACAGCCTGGAGTTCCGGCGGCAAAAGTGAAATTTTCTTGTTTAACGATAACCCACGGTTATCCCGGAATAATATCTTGAACATTTGCCGCACCGCGTTGATGTTTTCCCGGCTCATGCCGGAGCGGCGCAACCCCACGGCATTCAACTGCGTGACCATGTTGATGTCCATGGCGATGCAATAGGGCGGGATATCCACATTATGCGCCGAGTTGTTGCTGATCATCGCCAGGCGGCCCACCCGGCAGTGTTGATGCACCGCGCAGAGACCCCCGATAATCGCCCGGTCGGAAACCTGTACATGACCGCCCAGCACGGCACTGTTGACCATCGTCACACCGTTGCCCACCCGGCAGTTGTGCCCGACATGGGAGCCCACCATAAAAAAACCGTTGGATCCGATTACCGTATCTCCATTCGTGCCGCGATGAACCGTCATGTGTTCCCGGAAAATATTGCCATCGCCGATAATCACCCGGCTGGGCTGATCATGGTATTTTAGATCCTGCGGCGCATCACCGAGTACCGCAAAGCTGTGAATTGTGTTGCCCCGGCCCAGTACCATCGGACCGATGAGTTTGACTTGTGACGCGATCACACATTGCGGACCAATGACAACCGGGCCATCAATAACCGTGTAAGCTCCGATGCTTACGCTGGCATCGATACGCGCCTGGGGATCAATAATTGCGGTGGGGTGAATCAATGAACTCATCGTTTTAAGCACCTGTGTTGATAGCATGCTGATTATCTGATTGTGCTCCGGGTTGCCCCTTGGGCTGACGGGCAGTGAATGCCGGCGTGATTTCCGTTGCACGGTAACGCAGTTGCCGCTTTTTCATCCAGCGCACCGCCAGCAGATCGACAAAGGCCCGTATCACCCGGCTGCCGAACTTGTACTTGGTAACGCCATGCAGCCGCGGATTGTGGCTCACCGGCACTTCAATAACTTTGTAGCCCCGCATTTTCACGAGTGTCGGGAAAAAGCGGTGCATGCCCTTGTACAATGTCAGCCCCTCCAGACATTGCCGCTTATAGACTTTCAGCGAACAGGCGGAGTCTTGAATGCTTTCTTCGCTGATCCAGTTGCGGATGCCGTTGGCGATTTTGGTTTGAATTAACCGTAAAGCATTATCGCTGCGCTTTTTCCGCCAGCCATTGACCATATCCACCTCGGGCCCCAGCATGGCCATGAGCCGTGGAATTTCACCCGGGTCGTTTTGCATGTCCGCATCGACGGTGCCCCAGATTTTTCCACGCGCCGCGCGGAAGCCGGCATCCATTGCGGCGGTCTGGCCGCTGTTTTTTGCCAGCGTTACCACGCGCAACCAGGGATATTGATCCGCCAGTGCCAGAAGTTTTTCCCGTGTGCCATCGGTGCTGGCATCATCAACGATGATGGCTTCAAACGGCATATTCAGCGGCACAAAAACATCGCCAATGCGCTGCACCAGCGGCTGGATGTTGTCCACTTCATTGTACGCCGGTGCGATAACCGATATTTCCAGGTTGTCCATAACCAGTTTCCCCGGAAATTCCAGGTTGCTCCAATTCCGCCGGTTCCTCAGGCAACACAATATCTTGCCGCAACAATGCCGTCGGAGCCGGTTGGCCAATGACATTCCAAACCAACGGTTGGAATTATAACGCGATTTGCGTGAAATTGCAGACCTAACCTCCAACCAGGGTATCAAAGCACTTGCGGGCGACTGCCTGCATCAACTATCTTTAGCCTCCTGTGAAGAAGCGTGTTGGTATTCGATCCATGGCCGCGGTGACACCTCTGGGGGATACTGCGGCTACGCTTTGGTCGGCGATTCAAGCCGATCGGCAACTCTGTGATCGGGGCGTTATATCCGATGCTCTGTTCATGACATTGCGAAAACAGGCTCAGAACCACGCCGCGGCCATGGGGTTTGCGTACCCCGCGGTTCAAAGCCTTGCTTCGGCAGGTAGTAAGGGCGCCGCTCAGGCGCAGAACGGCCCGCAGCAGCACAGTGAATTTGCGGATCGTTCCATTGAACTTGGAACCATGGCGTGTATGCAGGCACTGGCCAATGCCGGTTGGTCGGCAGATGTATGCTCCCGGGCGGATACGGCACTGTTTGTTGCAACCAGCAAGGGACCGATTTTACGCCTGCTGGAAGCCTGCGCGATGCAGCGCACTGGAAAATCATTGCCGACGGATCTGGCCTGGCATGTGGCATTGGGGCCTGCCGCGCTGCAGACCGTGCTGGCGGGAATCATCAATCCCGGCGGTCCGGTTCAAACCCATATTGCCGCCTGTGCCGGATCGCTGATCGGCGTACAGCGGGCATGGAACGCCATACGCCGTGGAGAATGTAAGCGGGCTATTGTGGTTGCAAGTGATGCGTCGATTCATCCGTTGTTTGAACACAGTTTTGAAAATCTGGGCGTCTTTGCGAAGCGAGATAATATTGGCCGGCGCTACTGCCGGCCTTTTGATCCCTCCGGCGGCGGTTTTTTCATCAGTGAAGCCGCGGCCGCGATATGCCTGGAAGCAGGCGATGGAGAAAACGTGGAAGTGGAAAATTGCTGGCTGGGAGCGGATGCGACCCATTTATTAGCGATTGATCCAACCGGTGCATCTCTGGAACGCGGTCTGCGGGCTTGTGCGGCTGAACGGAAAGTTACGTTTATTCAAGCCCACGCCGCCGGCACGCAGCATGATCGCGTCGAATGGGCCGCCATAACAAGGGTGTGTGGCAGGGAAGCGGCTGTATTTTCCCATAAACATTGGCTGGGCCACTGCCTGGGGGCATCCGGGCTCCTGGGGCTGGTGATCTCCGCCATGTGTCACCAACATGCCACGCTGCCGCTGGGGCCGGCGATTTCCCGTCCCGCGCGCAGCATCACCATCAGTCAGGGCTTCGGCGGTCACATTGGCATGTGCGTGCTGGCGGGTTAGCCAAAACTCGGAGTTGGCCATCAATGGCCTTCCGGCAACGCTACAGGTTTGCAGCGCAACAAAATGTCCGTTTTTCGGATTTCAATTCGCATTTTAATTCGCACTGCCCCCGGCCGCCGCGCAGGTGGGAAAGCTGCGGGGTTCCGCGGGCACGGACATTGTTTCGCCGGCCCTTAACGAATGACGATATTTCGGCTATTCTTGCGGAAGTGTATCGAGAAGTTTGAGGATCACTCAAAATGAAAAAGTTGCTGGTTGCCAATCGCAGTGAAATTGCCATTCGTGTATTACGTGCTGCCACGGAATTGGGTCTGTCCACCGTAGCGATCTATACGCATGAAGATCGCTATTCGTTGCACCGCTTTAAAGCGGATGAAAGTTATCAGGTTGGCGGTCCGGATGCCCCGGTTAAAAATTATCTTAATATTCCCGCCATTATTGATATCGCCAAAGCTCATGATGTCGATGCCATTCATCCCGGCTACGGCTTTCTGTCGGAAAATGCCGAATTTGCCGCCGCATGTGAAATGGCGGGCATAACTTTTGTCGGCCCGACTCCCGACATGCTGCGCGACTTCGGTGATAAAACCGCGGCTCGGCGCATTGCGCAGCTGGCCGGAGCGCCGGTGCTGCCGGGAACGGAACATGGCGTTACGGACCCCGCAAAAATCAGAAAAATGGCCAAAGAAATCGGCTTCCCGCTGATTATCAAAGCCAGCTTCGGCGGCGGTGGCCGCGGCATGCGCGTGGTGCGGGAAGCCGGTGAATTAAGCGCCAAACTCGAAGAAGCCCAGCGTGAAGCCGGCGGAGCTTTCGGCAAATCCGAAGTGTTTCTCGAACGGTATATTACCCGCGCCAAACATATTGAAGTGCAGTTGCTCGGCGATGCGCACGGCAATCTGGTGCATTTATATGAACGGGATTGTTCCGTACAGCGCCGGCATCAGAAAGTGGTGGAATTGGCTCCCAGCGTGGGGCTGCCGGAAGAACTGCGGGTGAAAATATGTGATGCGGCGGTGGCCATCGGCCGGCAGGTCAATTATCGCAATGCCGGCACGGTCGAATTTCTTGTGGATGTCGAATCGGGTGAATTTTTCTTTATCGAAGTAAATCCGCGCATTCAGGTGGAACACACTGTTACGGAAATCATCACCGGTATTGATCTGGTGAAATCACAAATCCGCGTGGCGCAGGGGCACAATCTGCACGGACCGGAAATTCAGATTCCCACCCAGGATAAAATCACCTTCCGCGGCGTGGCTTTGCAATGCCGGATCACCTCGGAAGATGCCGCCAATCATTTTATTCCGGATTATGGCCGCATCACCAGTTACCGTTCTCCGGCTGGTTTTGGTGTGCGGCTTGATGGCGGAACGGCCTATACCGGCGCGGTCATAACGCCCTATTTTGATTCGCTGCTGGTCAAGCTCACCTGCTTTGCTCCCACACTGGAAGAATCGGTGGCCCGCACGCTGCGCGCATTGTCTGAATTCCGCGTGCGCGGCGTAAAGACCAATATCCCATTTTTAGAAAATCTCGTGCAGCATCCCACTTTCGCCTCCGGTGCCGCCACGACAACGTTTGTGGATAACACCCCCGCGCTGTTCCGGTTTTCCGCCCGGCGCGATCGTGCCACCAAGCTGTTGACGTACCTCGGTGATGTGATTGTAAACGGTTCTCCGGAAGTTAAACGCACACCCGATCTGGCCGCAATGACGCCGCCACCGGAAATTCCCTATCCGCATGGACAAAGCCTGCCGCTGGGCATGCGTGACCGGTTTAAAGAACTGGGTGCCAGGAATTTTTCCCAATGGCTCACCCGGCAGAAAGCGCTGTTATTTACCGACACCACCATGCGCGATGCGCATCAGTCGTTGCTGGCCACGCGTATGCGCACCATCGATATGCTGCCGGCGGCGCAGGCCATGGCTCATCTGCTTCCGAATCTATTCAGTGTGGAAATGTGGGGCGGCGCAACATTTGATACCGCCATGCGATTTCTGCATGAAGACCCGTGGCAGCGTCTGGCGGAATTGCGATCCCGGGCACCGAACCTGCTGTTTCAAATGCTTTTGCGCGCCAGCAATGCGGTCGGATACACCAACTACCCCGACAATGTTGTGAAATATTTTGTCCGGCAGGCCGCCGCCAACGGCATTGATGTTTTTCGGGTCTTTGATTCCCTCAACTGGACGCGCAACATGCGCGTGGCCATGGACGCTGTGGTGGAAAGCGGTGCCATACTGGAGGCGGCAATCTGCTACACCGGCGACATACTTAATCCGCGAAGGGAAAAGTATTCGCTGAAATATTACATCAACATGGCCAAAGAACTGGAGAAAATGGGCACGCATATTCTGGGCATTAAGGATATGGCCGGACTGTGCAAACCATTGGCTGCGCAGAAACTTGTCAAAGCATTAAAAGATGAAGTGGGACTTCCCATTCACTTTCATACCCACGACACCGCAGGCGTGCAGACAGCCAGCCTTCTTCTGGCCGCCGAATCAGGCGTGAATATTGTGGATGCGGCCATCAGCTCCATGAGCGGTATGACCAGTCAACCCAACCTCAATTCCCTGGTTGCCGCGCTGGCCAACACCCCGCGCGACAGCGGCCTGGATCAGAAGTCGCTGGCCGCTCTGGCGGATTATTGGGAGGCGGTGCGGCGGTTTTATCAGCCCTTTGAAGAAGGAATGCTGGCCACCACCTCATCGGTTTATGAACATGAAATGCCCGGCGGACAATACACCAATCTGCGCGTGCAGGCCAAGAGCCTTGGGCTGGCCGAACGCTGGAATGAAATTGCCTCCATGTATCAGCAGGTCAACGAGCTTTTCGGCGATATTGTCAAAGTTACACCCTCGAGCAAAGTTGTCGGTGATATGGCCCTGTTTATGGTCACCAACAATCTCAAGCCCCAGGATGTGCTGGACCAATCCCGCCATATTGACTTCCCCAAAAGCGTCGTGGAAATGCTGCGCGGGGACCTGGGGCAACCCCCCGGCGGCTGGCCGAAAAAACTGCAAAAAATTATTCTGCGCGGAAAAACACCCATAACCGCCCGGCCCGGAGCCAAACTCCCCCCCGTGGATCTTGACGCCGCCCGCCACGAGCTTGCCCAGAAACTGCATCGTGAAATAAGTGACACGGACCTCGCGGCCTATCTGATGTACCCCGAGGTGTATACGCATTTTGACCGTTTCCGCAAACAACATGACAATGTCAGCGTATTGCCCACCCCGGCCTTCTTTTACCCCATGCAGCCATACGCGGAAGTGCCCATCGAACTTGAACCGGGTAAAACGATGCTTGTGAAGTTCCTGACCGTCGGTGATCCGGATCCCGATGGCATGAGAACGGTATTTTTCGAACTGAACGGCCAGCCGCGTGAAGTGAAGGTCGCTGATAAATCGTTAAGCGGCAAAGCCCGCGTGCAAATGCCGAAGGCGGAACGGGATAATCCCGGCCATATCGGCGCGCCGATGCCGGGAAAAATTTCCGCGGTTGCGGTCAGCCTCGGTCAAAGTGTGACCCGTGGCGATAAGCTGCTTTCCATTGAGGCCATGAAAATGGAAACAGCGGTTTACAGCCCGCGCGATGGAAAAATCGGAAAGATTCTGGTGCAGCCCGGCATGACGGTGGGGGCCAATGATCTGCTGCTGGAATTTGAATAAGCTCTGTTACCGGAGCTTGTTGTGTAAGCGTTGTTCGCAGGAGCAATAATGATGATCCGAAAGGCATTTGTCATGTCCGTGCATCCGGGAATGGAAACGCAATACCAGCAGCGGCACAATCCGGTGTGGCGCGAACTTCTGGACACGCTCAAAAAGCATGGTGCCCATAACTACAGCATTTTTCTGAATCCCGAAACCCGGCAACTCTTTGGTTATGTGGAAATTGAAGATGAGGCCCGCTGGGAAGCGATCGCCAATACCCCAATATGCCAAAAATGGTGGAAATTCATGGCCGATATCATGCCCAGTAATCCCGACCACAGCCCGGTGAGCGCGGGGTTGCAGGAAGTTTTTCATCTGGATTGACGCAGAGCCTTTATTGTTCCGCAATGGCGCTGGCGAACGCGATTTGAGCGGTATGAGAAATGGATATGTGCCAGGCGGTAATTCCCGCCTGCTGTGACACGCACGCGGTGTGGCCGGTGAGCCGTAACACCGGTTTGCCTTTGGAGTCCGGCAGAATTTCCATATCGGTCCAGGCAATGCGCCCGCGAAATCCTGTGCCCAACGCCTTGACAATGGCTTCTTTGGCGGCAAAGCGCCCCGCAAAATGGATGGAGGAATCCCGATGTTCCCGGCAGTAGTCGGTTTCACCAGTGGTGAAGCAGCGATGTAAGAAATGCTCCCCATGACGCTCAATGAGGTCATTGATTCGCCCGACTTCCACCACATCCACTCCATGTCCAATGATTGCCATCGCTAAACTCACTTCTTCCGATTCATGGCCCGCCTTAATTGTAACCATCCTTGATAATCTTCGCAGGTGCCGATGAATTTCCCGCGCAATGCCGGCACGCCGCCTCGGCAATCCCAATTGACGGTTCCATCCCGTTCATCCGCCGCCCGCGGGCAATTGCGTAAAACTATCATTTGCGTGCGGCAACGGACAGCCGCAATATTTGCCATTCTTTGCGTTAACGGCTCACCACGGACAGCTTGTATTCATCACGGTAAACATGGCCGTTGGAGTCGGTGGTGGTTGCGGATACGTGGACAATCCCGGCCGGCAATGTTACCGCCGGCCATATAAACACATGGTCAACCGGGTTCCGTATTCCCTGTGATCGGCCGTTGATGAATAACTCGACCACCGGGCAATTGCAATAGACCTTGATGGCAACGCTCCCCGCCGGTCGCGGTGAGTACCGTCGATCACAGATGTGAACAAATGGCTGCGTTGTCCACTGTGCTTTGTAAAAGAAATATGCGTCTTTCTTTATTTTCCGGTCATACGTTACCAAGCCTTTGTCATTGCGACCCGGGTCGGCCCCTTCATTTCTGCCGGCCGAGGAGAAATCAAACATCACCCACAATGTTGTGTTCCAAAGCCATGGCCGTTGCCTGATAGCGCGATATGCGGCCTCATGCACAACACATTGCCATTCCTCGGGATGCCATTGTCCGCCGGGTCTGGGTTGCATGACCGGGTATTCGTGCTGATGCACATTGGCTCCCGCGCCATATTCACTTAAGCCGATCACCCTTCCCGGCATGCGCTGATGAACGTGCCGGCGAATCCGATCCAGGGTGATCGGCCAATCCTCCGGTGTCCCGCCATACCAACCTTCATACCGGTTGAATGAGATAATATCGGTAATGTAATTAATCGGGCTTGCGGCGTGCTGATCCGTTGCGGCAACGGTCAACCGTGACGGGTCCATATTATGCGCCAACGCATTGAGATCATAAATAATATCCCATGGCAATGTGAATTCGGTGGCAGGGAGTGATTCAAAGCGATATTCGGATTTAAGCACGGGGGTAGATGGAAAATCCAGTTTTGTTTGTGAGTAGGGGGCCACCTTGAATGCCAGCTCGTTGTATAAGCTCCATACAAACACACATGGATGGTTATAGTTTTGTTTCACCAGCTCAATGAATTGCTGCCGGGCGTTCTCATCAAAGGCGCGTTGTTCCTCAATGTGGTTGACCAGGCCGTCTTCCGTCCAGACCACCACGCCGCTGCGGTCGAACGCGTCGTACATCGTCTGATCGTGTTGATAATGTGCCAACCGCACGGATGTGGCACCGAGGTCGTTAATCATCGCGCAATCCTGCAGATAATCCGCCTTCGTCACGGCGCGGCCGATCTTGGGCCGGTCATCATGCGTGCAAACACCGCGCAGCGGATAAGCCTCTCCATTCAGGAAAAAGCCTTGATCCGGATCAATATGAAAATAGCGCAACCCCAGAGGCTGTGTGAGTGTATCCACCGCACGTCCGGCCTGCCGCACGATCGTCAGCATGGTATAAAGATACGGATCCTTGCGGCCATGCCATAAATGCGGGTGCTCAAGCTCCATGACGCTGACAACTTCCTGTTGCGTACGCGCAGACATGTGCCCGGTATGGTGGGCTGTGGCGACCACATGACCGTTGTGATCTATTGCATACCAATCCACGCTTACATCCGTGTCACGCGTAGTGGCGTTGCGAAGCATGGCCGTGAGCTTTAAGCGGGCCATTTTTCGTGAAACGCTCTCCTGCAGGATATAAACCCCCGGCGAACCGTAATCCAGTGGTGAAAGGGATACCGGATTTAATATCAGCAGATGCGCCGTTCGATACAGCCCGCCGAAAATATTAAAATCCCCGGCCAGCGGTGGAATATTTTTATCCCATTTATTGCTTACCCGTACCGCCAGAGAGTTTTTTCCCTTTGGTTGCAATACACCCGTTACGTCAAAGCAAAATCCCGCGAAGTTGCCGCGATGTGTACCCACATGCCTGCCATTGACATACACTTCCGCAGTGGTCGCCGCACCTTCAAAATAGAGAAAATAATTTTTCTCTCCGGCCTGCTCGACATCCGGCAGCGTCAGAACTCGTCGGTACCATGTCGGACCGCGATAGTAGTGGCCATGCCTTTCACCATCCAGGCCGTTGTATGTGTGCGGCAGAGACACGTTTCCCCACGTCGCGTCATTGAACGCGGTTTTCTCCGCGCCGGCTACATCCCGGCGAATGAACTTCCAATTGTCGTTAATGGGTATCTTGCGTCGCTCACCCATCGACGTTGCCGTTTCGGCTGGCAGCGACTGATGGATCGAGCCAACCGCAACGGCTGAAACTGCGGCTCCGGTCAAACGAATGATATCGCGCCGTGAAATGCAATTCTGTTCGCCAGGCATGTTAAAATTCTCCGAATGTAATTCGGGCACGCAACTGGACAATACAAGAACGCGATATATTTTGCAAAACCAACCGGTGCACCACAGCCGTGACGAATGCTACGCCAAAGTAGCCGTGGCCGTGGCCGGTTGCCGCCGTGGGCTCCCGCATAGCGCAGCAGACCGGCGCTCGTCGTGATAGGGCACGCGAGTTCCACGGGGGCGAACGGGGCGGATTCGGCGGGGTGAGGGATGGACGATCTTAATCAAGAGCACGAACTACAGTACGCCATTCAGGAAGAATTCAACCGGATTTGAATACATGCGGCGGCGGCAATGTCCAGAGCCTCCAGTGGGATCAGGACATTGCGAATGCTCTCCCAAAGGCGCTGTGCCATGGCTCGGATGGAACCAAAGCTGCGTTTGACATCCTGGCACAGAAGGTTTCCGCGTTCGAGGAATTGCAGAATCAGGTGGGCGATCTGCAAGAGAATGTACCAGTTGTGCATTTGCCGTCGCTTGGTACTGTAGGCATGCGCGAGATTGAATCCGCCGTTCTTCTGGATGTTAAATCCCTCATTCTCAATTTTCCATCGGCAGCGTGCCCCCTTGTTTCCCAGTTCATCGACGGTATCCACACGAACAGGGAAGTTGGTAAGCCACACAAAAAGCCGTTCTTTCGGGTCCTTTTCGTCATGTTCGGCACATTGAAAAATGTTAAGCCTGTGATGCCTTTTACGATCGTCGATGTGTTCCATGCCGTTCACCCAGGCAAATTCATGGCGAGTATGCTGGTCCACATGCACCACCTTGCAATTAGCCGCCATCAACGCCAGCAAAGAATGATATTCCGTCCATAATGCCGGCATGGAGCCTGGTTTGAAGGTGATGAAGTATTTCCAGTGATTCTGTTCACATATCGTAAAAACAGAGCCCTTGGCATACAGGGCATCCATGCACAGACACAAGCGGAGTTGGGGATATTGCCGCTTGATTGTTTCAGCCAGCCGTCTGAACGCCTTGAGTTCACAATCCTGCTTGGCGGCTTTGGGATCCGTATTCTCGATAAATTCCGAGGCTATGGATATGGCCAGACCGTCGGGCGTCACAAGCTTGGCTTCCAAGACATGGTGATAATAATGTGTCTGGCCCTTAACCGTACGCTCCAGGCAGTGTTCACAGTGTCGTTGGCGGAAGTGAAGTTGTCCCGTGGCATCCAGCACCAGTAGCAGATGACCGTGTAAACGCCCATAGTCCAATACTTTCATGCGAATGACCCGGTGAACCATACGCTGCAGCAGCTTTTCCAGAGACCCGGTGGGGACGTGACTTAAAAAGTGCTCCACGGTATCGCTGTGGGCACGGCTGGCCATGGCCGATTGGCTCAAACGGTTCAGATTGGCCAAGGCAACGGGACTGTCGAGTTCAAAACGCAGTTTTCGCCGCGATCCAAGCTTCAACAGGAATGTCATGCTGGCGGTCCAGAACAGGAACTGGCGGGGATAGGTAATGCTATCCTGATCGCGGGTATCGACCAGTTGTCCCAGCCAAGGCCCCATCTCCGGCCAGAAATGAGCCACCGTTCTGGCCAGAGCAGCGCCCAGGGCTAATCCCTCCCGGCACGCCGCTTCTGGGCCGTCAGGTGGGTCTGGATCAGGGCCAACTGCAACGCGGTGATCTCGCTGGTGAGTTGTCTGAGCCTTTTGTGTTCTCGTATCGATGCGGCAACCTCCTCCGTAAGGTCCTTGGGAACATAGACAGTCCGTGTCTTGCCATGCACTTTGAGTGTCACATGCGCACCCCCTGCGGCATTGTGCCCCAAGGACGCGGCCAGAGGCGGGCACCGTGGCACCAACTGCTTGACGCGAGCGTCTCGCAGGCGACGGATCAGAGTGGGGTGTTTGGGAACGCGCATAACGGCCTCCTTAATGCTAAGCGTATATACTTATCATAAAACCGGAAAAAAGCAAGCGGTGCGAGAAAAAAACATAAACAAATACCACCCC
>JAKBCC010000063.1 GCA_021808105.1 Planctomycetota bacterium | reverse complement strand
AGCCGCAGCCATACCCAGATATTCAGCACATTAAGGTGAAACGCCATTTGGAATAGCGAACAAAATAACAGGAGAAACAGACACAGCAGTTGAAAGATGGAAAATATCTGGAGGATATTGCCAAAAATCAGCCCGGCGAGTTCTTTGGATTGATTTAATTTTGGGTTAATGACCGCCGCATGAACGCCGGCCGCGGTGATGGTGTGAAAAATCTCCGGGGCCACCAGCGCACCGAGAATCAACAGGCCGCCAAAATAAATGGAAAGTCCCAGGGCGAACAACACCTGTGTGAAACGGAAGCCTGCCAAGACAGTTTCTCCAAAAACTGGTGGTATTGTAGCGTATAAAAACAAACCGCGCCAAAACCGATGGTTGTGGCGCGGCTGTTTGATTGTGGGATCGTCAAACGAAAATTAACGATAAAATTCGATGATCAGGCTGGGGTTAATCTGGAACGGAATTTGCTCCGGCATCGGCAGCGCCACCACTTTGGCCTCCAATTGCGCGGGGTTAAAATCCAGCCATGCCGGCACCTGATGGCCCGCCATGGATTCCATATTTTCCCGAAGAAGTTTGGCGGTTTTTTCGCGGAAGGTGATGGTCATTCCCGGAACCACCTGAAAACTGGCGATATCCACCTTACCACCGTTCACCTGAACGTGGCCGTGGGCCACAAGCTGCCGGGCCGCCCAGATGGAGCGTGCCACGCCCAGGCGACGCACGACATTATCCAAGCGGGTTTCAAGAACCTGTTGCAGCGTTACCGCGGTGTTACCCTTGGCCTTTTTGGCCGTGGCCATATAACGTCGGAACTGCTTTTCCAGCACGTTATAATGGGCTTTCATCCGCTGCTTTTCGCGCAGTCGAATGCCGTATTCCGACAATCGCTTGCTGCGAAACCCGTGCATGCCGGGGGCAACGAACTCGCTTTTGTTATGTTTGGGAAGATCGGCAATAGCCACACCGAGCCGGCGTGACAGACGCACCTTAGGTCCTAAATAGCGGGACATGGAAGCTCCTTTCAGCATACAGGCCCAAAACGCCCGCCGGCGTGGCCTGCTGCACTCAAAGCCGGCGTACCGGAATGACAACCATCAAACCGGCCTTCTCGGCGAATGTATAGCCCATTGAAGATACGCGGTCAGGGCATAGCGGTCAAGTTGCAATGTCGAAATTTTTATCAGGAATGTAATTAGCTCGGCTTTAGCATAACGGACACTGGTTTCATTGGATAGCTGAAAAAAAGCTCATGAAAAAAAGCTCAGCGGCTTTAGCCGTTGAGCTTTTTTTAATTAGCCGCATTTTATCTGCTAATTCTTATGAGTCAGCGAACCGCTCTTCGGCGAATAGCCATGGTGCCAATAAGGGTGACTCCACCCATCAAAGCCAGAGCACCACTGCCGGGCAAGGGTGCGCCGGTGGGAGCTGCGTTTGCGTAGTTATAATCCAGCGTCACGACCCCAAGGCTGGTCGAATTGGTAGCGGCGGAATAGGGAGTAGCTCCGCTGACCAGCGCCACTCCGGAACCGGAAAGCAATAAGGCGATTTGACCGCTTCCGATAAATTGCGAAAGATTGGAGCTTAGCGTAGTGACCGGGCTGGCTCCGCTGGCTGTCGTATTAATTGTGTCGCTATTTCCAGAGGCGATAGTGGCAGAACTCGGCAAAGACTGGTCCAGGAAACTCGCCAAGACAGTGGAGCTTGGATCTTTTAGGGCCAACTGTTCGCCCAGGCTGATGCTGTAGTCGGAACTCTTCGTAGAGTTATTCGTGACTTGGACGGAGCCGCTACTGGTATCCCCAATTTGCACTGTTACGCTGGTCAGCGTGCCGAGGCTTGATTGAAATTCGTTAAAGTTCATCACCTGGGTGAATGGATTTGTCAGCGGCAAAAGACCCGGGCCGTAATCCAATGCTTGCGAAATCACACCCGCGTTAGACATGCCGACGAAAACCAGCCCTGCGGATAAGGCCGCACCGATCACCACCATTTTTTGCAGTTTCATGAACTGAACTCCAATAAGGGATTTACTTGTAATGGAGGCCCACACATTCAGGCGCTCACCACTTACGATTAACTATGCAATTGGCGTGCCACGCCAACATTCTCTGATTTCCGCGATTTTCCCCGCCCACGCTTATGCTAACGCGATTCTGGTAGTTCCAAAAACGGGACATTCTGACCGAAAACGTCAATTTGTCCTGCCAGTGCGGCACGCGTACGAAGTGGCCATGCAGCGAATAATTAGGGACAGCCAAAGAAAAGCATGGTGAATGGAGTATGGAGCATCGAATAGGGAATATAGACGGCTTGCGCACCTGTTAAACGATCCGATCCTACAGGTATCCGCGTTATCCGCCGTTCAATCCCGTTGTGATCGTATGGAAAATGAACGCACAGAACAAATGCGCAAAAAAATGCCCCGGAGCGGGAGTGGCTCCGAGGCATCAGGGAGAAGGAGAAGCCATGAAATCGTTAATTGCTCTGCTGCACAAACACAAAGCGTTCCGAGCCGTCAGAACCACGCACGTACATGCGTATACCGGCTGACAGACTCACTTTTTTCAAGACGGATTGAAATTCATTTACCGAAGTAATGGTATGGCCCTGCACGCGGAGGATAATATCGCCGGGATTTACACCCGCTCCGGCGGCCAAGCCGTTGGGATCTATCTTGCTGACCATCACACCTTCGGGCTTGGCGAGGTGATATTGTTTGGCAATTTCCGAACTTACGCTGGCCACGGTGACGCCTAAAGCTTTGGATTGCACCACGCCCGGCTGTTCACCGGTAGCGCCGGCCAAAGTCAGTTGGCTGATGCTTGCAGGTTGCGTGCCGACGGCGAAGGTCAGATGCGTCATCTTACCGCGTCGGAAAATGCCCAGTGTGACATCTTTTCCCGGACGGGTATCGGCAATGGTATCCCGCAGTTGGGTCATCGTAAGGACTCTAGCCCCATCAATGGCGGTGATAATGTCCCCGGCCTTCAGACCGCCTTTGGCACCGGGAGAGTCGGGCCAGACCTGTTCCACCAGCACGCCATGAAGATGGTCATACCCAAAACTTTTCGCCGTTTTCTCAACAACACTGTGCCGCACATCCGCGATGGTTACACCCAGGTATCCCCGCACGACTTTACCGTATTTCATCAGGGCATGAACAATGTATTTCACTTCATTGGAAGGAATGGAAAAGCCGATGCCATTAAATGAACCGGTGTTCGTGGCGATGGCGGCATTAATACCAATGACCTGCCCCTTGAGGTTCAATAAAGGGCCGCCGGAATTGCCGGGGTTAATCGCGGCATCCGTCTGGAGATAATCGGAATAGGTTAATCCTGCGAGCTTGGGGTCATTTTCCGCAATGACATTGACATTGGTGCGTCCCTTAGCGGAAATAATGCCCTGGGTCATGGTCTGGCTAAAGCCAAAGGGGGAACCAATCGCGATCACCCACTGCCCCACCCGCACATGCGATGAGTTGGCAAACGTAAGAAATGGCAGATTCTTGGCGGCAATTTTCACCACCGCCAGATCAGACTTGGGGTCCGTGCCGATTACTTTTCCCTTAAACCGCCGATGATCGGCCAAGGTTACCGTGATTTTTGTGGCATCGCTGACCACGTGATTGTTGGTGACAATATATCCATCAGAAGAAATTATCACTCCGCTGCCCGTGCCAAAAATCTTCTCAGGACCCGGGTTGGAAGGCACCAGCGGAAAGGCACCGGGAGGAAGCATTTTACGAAAGCCGGGCGGTAACTGCATGGGGCCGCCGGGATTGACGCCTTGGGTTTGCGGAATTTCTTTAACCACCTGGATATTAACTACGGCATTGCGATCCGCTTTATCCACAGCCTCAAAGGCGTTGGACAGTTGGTTGGCAAACGCCGTAAGCTTGGGGTTAATAGCCGGTACGCCGGAAGCGGCGTCAGCGTGGACAGCAGGGGATGAACCAAAAATTCCCATCGCGACGAGGCCAAAGGAGGACGCCATCGCCAGCGCCGCAGCCAGGGTGACAAGTTGCGCGGGTTTTCGTGATCCGTACTTCATAAATTCAAACTCCGTAAATTTCCAAACACTTCTCAACATCAGGCTTCAATCATCGGGCCGGCGTGTTGCGGCCTGCCTCGGTGATTGCCCGTTCAACCTATACGTTGCCGCGGTGGCACAAACCCCTACAGGGAGGAAAAAATATTTTTCCGATCAGGAAATGATTCGCTGGGTAAGGGCAGCGGTGCGCATAAAAAAACGGCCATGGATGGGGTATCCATGGCCGCGGTCTGGGTTCATTTCCTGATGCCGGGAGGCGTCAGTGTGGATCCACGAATACACTTGGAAAATCGCTGGGTGTAACGGCTGCGGCGTGACCATCGACAAATGCTACGTTGATGCTTGTACCATGCCGCACCCACCCCAGGTTGCTGCCAGCTGCATCGCCCAATGGCAGGGGCAGAACATCAGGAGACAACGGAATACGATCCCGCAGGGCGGCATCGTCGGCGACAGCCTGGAGGGTTTCAACATTCACGTTGGCGGGAAGTGCCGATGCGTAGGTATAGGCGGTGGTGTAGTACGTTTCATCACAGTAGAACAGGCCATTGCCGCCCTGGGCATCGATGCCGCCCGGATTGGGCCGCACGCCACAATCGCCAAACATCAGGGTGCTGACCGGATTGGCTACCGATGACAGTTTGCAGCCGGCGGCAGCCGTTGGTGCACTGGAGGACGACGAACCTGAGGATATTTGAAAGGCCCAGTTCGGGTTAAATGCGGCATATTGGCCGTTGTAATTAGCCGAGGCGATATCGGCATTAATTCCATAAGATACCGGGTAGTATCCCTGGAAATATCCCGGGTAGCCAGGGGGCGTTGGTTGAGTATTTCCATTCTGGCCTGTCTCTACATTATTGAACAATTGGTAGCCCGGATACTGCTGGTTAAGCGTTGGATCACTGGGGCACAGAAAGACCTTGGAGCCGGCACCGTTAACTCCAAAATTCATGAACGTCTGATTTTCCTGACCGCCCAAATACGGTACCAGAGCGCTAGCCCAATCCTTCATCACGGGCTTACCGAGCGGCACATATTGCCCCGTGGCTGCGTCATAGGTCGCGTAGCGATACGCGAACATCGTGTGATCCGCATCGGGCGTTTCAGTGTATTGCATGATGCCGCTGTCGGTATCCGGCTGCACCAGGCCTTTATGTTCATTGGCGAACATATTTTCCGCCAGTCCGATCTGCCGCACGTTGGACAGACATACAATTGAGTCCGCCAATTGCTTGGCCCTGGCCAGGGCGGGCAGAAGCAGGGCGATCAGCAGCGCGATGATGCTGATGACCACCAACAGTTCAATAAGGGTAAAGCCTTTTCTCCGGTTCATAATGAACCTCCTTCTAAAATATCAGGCCACCTGCGGACACTTTGTCCTATTGTCATCGCGGCGACGCCGCCGCATAAATATCAAGGGTAGACCGGCCAGCAGAAGAAGACCCGCCGCAGGCTCTGGCACCGGCGACGCCGCCAGAAGTGCGGCTAAATTGGTTGTGCCGGTGTATTGCTGCAACAGATTATCATAGGCGGTCATGGTTTGACTGTTCGCATTTTTCTGCTGCAAGGTCTGACCGAACAAGATCAGATCCTGCGTGCTAATCACGCCGGTTCCAAGATAATCAGCCGCCGGATTAAATTGGGTATTATTACCGGCCAGCAGCGCGGCAAATGTATTAACATCTGCCACGTTATACAAGCCGTTAAAATTCAGATCTCCCAGCCCCTGCCCATAAATGGTGGACGTATAAAGCCCCGCAAAGCGCTGGATGTTGTAGGTGCCGTCAGGTTTGTAAGTTACCACGGTCGCGGCATGGTTGCCGCTGGTTAACCCCTGCGCTTCCATGGTCCATTGGTTGGTATCAGTCTGCGGGGCCTGATTGGCATTGCTGATCATCGCGAGAATCTGCGTGTTGGTAACCGCCGATCCGAGGTCAAATAGTACATGGATGTTGTTGGCCAGGCCGTCCATCGATTGCACCACAAGATTACGATTCTGATTCACACCATGGGTAACAGGATTAAAACTCATAACCTGTGAGACGGGAGCGGAAGTATCTACATACACGGTCTGGGTCCAATCGGTATAGACCGGCGGAGCATTCGTACCTGTCCGATGGCGAAACGCGATGACTTCAATGTTGTCATACCCCTGGGGCAAGGCGCTGGTATTAATGGTTTCGGTGTACAAGCCCGTGCCCCCGCCGACCAGCGGGCTGGCGTTTTGAAATTCCAGATACCCATAACCAATGCTGTTGGGCGTGGTGCTGACAAAACTCTGATTATTCACGGCTACGCCGCTGTTGATCTTAAATATGGCGTTGTCACCGCCGGCGTTGGGATCATAAAGGTTCGGATTTCCCAACAGATACACTTTCTGCGTTTGCAGTTGAATTTGAAATTGTGATCCTTTAACCACAGCAATATTGGTAACGGTATTGCTGCCGTTTGCTGCGATCACGTTGGCAGCACTTGAGGTTGGAGCGTTCCCGGGAATTTCACCGGAGCTATTGGTAATGGTCATGGTTCCAATGGGCGTGGCCGGACCATAAATGAGATCCCCCTGCCCGGTGAATGTCCCCGCAGAGTTGGAATTATTGGAAAACGTCACATTCACGGTGCCATTGGAGTTGACCTGCAACACCTGTGGCAGATTATTGGCGGCGGCGTTACCGGTTAATTCCACCAGATAAGGCACATTGGCCGCGTTGAAGGACGTTTGCAGCGTGGTGGAAAAATTTCCGCCGCCGGTCTGATTATTCAGTAGAACTAAGGCGGAATCCTGACGTTCAAAGGCGTAATTGTTTTGACTTAAATAACGTTGAATCACATTGCCGGTACTGTAGCGGTTTCGTAAATCCACCAGTCCGCTGATCTGGTTCAAATGTGTGACGGTCATCGTCTGGCCGGGAGAGTTGTACGTGCCCAGAGAATTGTTGGCCATCTGATTGCCGTAGACACCCCCGAGTGCGTCCTCGCGGCCATTCTGCGGAAAACTTTGCGTGCCATTATCAAACGCGGTGCCATTGCCATTGTAATACACAATGGCTTGGCCAGGCATCATAAGTTCATAGGCATAGGCCACATTACTTAAATAGGGTGCGCCGTTATCCTGGCTTTGCACAAAGCTCACGCCGCCGTTATTGACCAAATATGAGGCGCTGACAATATTGTTCCAGTTATTGGTCAGCCCGTCATCGGTGAGATTGCTCTGCATGGCAAAAAACAGCGGAAAATTCAGAGCGTTCATATTGGCGGCAGGGTCAATGGGGTTGCCGGGACCCTGCGGAATGTTACTGTCATAATATTCGCCGAAGGAATAGATCTGCTGCTGTTGGCCGTTGAGATACGTATGCGTGCTGGCCTGCGTAACCGCCTGATTAAAGTATGGCAGAATAGTGGAATATTCCATATTCTTGACCGCATCGAGACGGAAGCCATCCACACCCAGTGTCTGGATCATCCATTGCACGTTGTTCATTAGATAACCCGTATCATTTTGCAGCGTTGGAGAACCGCCCTGCGGATTGGAGGGGTCAAATGAATTTACCTGAATGCCGCTCTGGCCGGTATCCGGGTTGGTGATGCTTTGGGTGTTGTAACCGGGCTGTGGATAAAACTGCTGATTGGCGGGCAGCGGCACGTTGGCCAGGCGGCCAAAGGCGGGGGTTGTTCCGCCGGGGATATTACTGGGATTTCCTGCTGTGGTTGGCAGGCGAATATATTGATAATTCTCATTAAAGTTAATGTTGATCAGGCCGGAGAGCTGCGCCGTTTGGGTGCCGGTATCGGCGGGATTATTAAAATCTCCGTAGGGGTTGCCGGGCGTCGTCAAGGTAAAACCGGGATAGCCGCCGGCCTGGGCGAAGGTGTTGCCATTGCCATCAGGCGGGGTACCCCATTGGGAAAAACCATTGTGTCCCAGGGAGTAATCAATATAGATATACCCCCCCATTTGATGCACAGCACTGACGAGATTTTGATAGCCGTTGATCGTGCCATACGCAGTGGGATTACTGGCGGAACCCAGATCAAAACGATTATAGACATCATAGCCCACTGAAGCGTTGCCGGAGTCGGCCCGCGTGGGCGGCGGCGTGAGCAGGGAACCGTAACCGGCACCAAAAACATCGGACATGCGGTTGGTTATGGTTTGCCAGGAACCGCCAAAATAATCCAGAATCGCCGGTGCCGCATACGCATTATTTTGCGCCTGCACATGGGGGGAACCCGCAGCTATCCCAACACACGCCGCAGCGGAGAGCATGGCGGTCAGGAACTTTGTCCGGTGCCGCAGAGAAGAGCGTCTGTGGCAATGCGTGGTGGTTTCTACGGTGGCGCTGGGTATAGCGAAAGATTCCGCCGCCCCATCAAGAGCAAGAATTTTTCTGATATTTCGCGCCGGGGTTGTCATATTGAATCTCTCTCCATCCTGGGTTTCTGGGCAAGCTTTTTCCGCGGCATCAAGGGCAGCGCCAGACAGGCACAACCCAAAATAGCCAACGCGGTGGGTTCGGGAACCGTGACAGGATCGGACACTTGCAGATTATTGAAGTAGGCATTTTGTGCACTGCTGCCTAAATTATCATTAAAGAGCATCAACTGATTGATGGAATCCGTGTTCAACGCCAAACCAGTATAAGTTTCCGCGTTGCCCTGAGCTGTGCCTAAGGGCGTAATGGTGACGGACGCGGTTGCCGAGCCGGTAAGATTAACGGAGACCATCAGCCCGTTGCCGTTGTTCTGAGAACTGCTGCTGTCATGTGCAGATTTTATTGCCGTCGCAAATGAATTGGAAAAGCCGGGAGAAATTGCCGTGTAACCGCCGTAGCTGACGCTGTAATAGCTGCCGGATGCGAACGCCGCCACTTCCAGAATCGGCGTTGCATAGCCGGTGGCGGCATTGTAATTTTGCAGTTGAAAACCTTCCGCACCTTGTGTACCGATGGCATCCGTGGCCATATTGATTGAGAAAGTTGCCCCGGAAACCAAAGGGTAATTAAAACCGCGGTAAGCTGTGGGAGCCGCAGGATCGGATGCTGAGCCGTTTTGCGACCAGAGCGTCCAGGCAACGCCGCTGGTGTTGATGTTGGGCGTGGCCGAGGTACCAAAGATATTGGCAGCGGATTCGGTATCAAAGCCCCAAGTCGCGTTTTGACCGGCTCCGGAACCGGCAGGTCCCTGATACCAGGGGCCGAAACCCGTGCCGCCATTGCTGTTATTGTTCCACATGCCGCCGGCGTAGGCGGAGTTGGCGGCATTATCGGATAAGCTCACGGCGGCGGCCACGCCGCCGTGAGCTGTCACCCATCCGACCATTCCTGCGACAGCCGCACCGGACAAGAGGCGAGGCCATCGGGAACGGTGTTGGACAGAACTTATCAGTTTGGCCGCCATACATAAATCTCCAAAACTCATAAGCTCTGCCACAGGGGTACTGGAAAAAAAACTGAAACAAACCCGAGCCGGCCAATTGGTGCCGGGTTGAACGCGATCCTTTGATCGCAAAATCATCGGGCATTGAGGATTCTTGATTCAAAAGCTCTGATTTACAAACCCGTAAAGGCCCGTTGAATCATCAATTTTAAATCTGAGATCTCAAATTTCAGACCTCACATCACAAGGCCCGTTTCAGACCGCCCGCCGACGTCGAACAAGCAGCAAACCTGCGCCCGCTACGATGAATAAGCCAATCGTGGCTGGCTCAGGAACTGCCGTGATTGAAAGGGCGTTGAACTGCGCGTTTGCGTTGGTGCTGGCGTCAAAAACATCGGACGCATTGATCGCTCCCGAAACGCTGCCCGAGTACATCAAGGGAGAAGTCAGGGCTGTATTTCCCGTTGTCGGTGCCAGGGTCAGGCTATAATTGCCACTGTTCCCGAGAGCAAAAGATACATTGATTCCTGCTTCGATTTGGGGCTCAGTCAGAGCCGTGGGGGCCGTCGGTGCTTCATAGCTTGTGGAGCCGGAAGCGTCTGTTATTGTGGTAACTAAGGCATACGCATTTGCTGAATCCTGGTGGAATGCAAGTGTGAAAACCGGCGTGCTGGTTCCCGCAGAGATCGTATCCAAACTGATGCCGGTTGTTACGCCCGCATTGTCGCCGATTCCAAAGTTTCCGGTCTGAATCTCAAAGCCAGCGTTAAAAGCCTGGCCGGATCTCAGCGTACCCAAACCTGTTCCCCCTGAATTCTCAAAGGCGCGGACAGCGTCTACGCGCGGGATTTCATTTGGCGTTGTGGTAGTAACTGCTTGATTGGCATACAACCCCCAATACGCACCGCTGCTGGAGACGTTCACCGATTTGTTATTTCCCAGGAAGGTTCCGGCATACGGTGGATTCTGGTTGTTCGCAACAGTGACCGTCCAAGCGCCGAATCCGGTCCCACCATTGGCCGGGCTGTACACGGTAGACGCGGCGGTTCCGCCAGCATTGGCCGCACCTGGCCAAGTGGTGCCGGTATAGTTGCCGGCATTGTCGGTCGCCAACATTGCGGCGTGTATGTTTGACCCCACCGCCCCGAATGCTGTTATTCCTGCAGCCATACCTAACAAGGCGGCCCAGGACCGATGAGATGTGTTACCAACCATGAGACTCTCCTTATAAAGAACTTGTGTACCGAAAAGCACTACTAACTATTAGTTTAACCGGTTAAATTGATTTGTCAAGTGAATTGTAATTATTTTGTTTACCCCCTTTCCATCCCATAAATACAGCATTATTTTGCAATTTTTGCCATTTAACCGATTTACTCAATAAGTTAACACATTTTACTTCTCTTGGTGCCACCAGGCCCATTGCGATTCTGCGGTGCGGCGATACAATCCCCTGTGTCGTGTCCGGAATATCAAGTGGCAATTCATCACTTGCGGAGGTGCTTGGCATGGCTGGACATACATCCATGGATTGTTCACGGCGAACCTTGCTTCTCGGTGCTTTGACGGCGGCAGCAGTTCCCACGCGGCCTGCCCTGCTGCGGAACCGTGCGCCGGAAATTGATCGCAAAGCTTTGGTCACCCGGCACAACTTTCACTACAATCAACTTGATGGGGTTTTCCAACTCGGTAATGGCGGTGCCGTGTTTAATTGTGATGCCACCGGCTTACAAACCTTTGCCGGTAATATCATGACGGATTGGGGGTGGAACTGGTCGCCGATGCCGGCCGGCTATACGCGGGCGGATGTCCCGATTACCGGCACCTATGAGCGCGGCCGCCTTACAGGGCCGCAAATCTGGCCGGCTGGGGAAAATGCACTGTATCACTGGATGCGGGAGAATCCGCACCGCATGAATCTGGGGCGATTGCGGTTTGTACACGCCGGCGGAGAGCCGTTGAAGCGCGATGAAGTTTCGGAAATACATCGCGATATTGACATATATACATGCAAACAACACACCGCATTCCAATTACGCGGACACCAAGTCACGGTGGAAAGTCTTTGTGATGCGTATGCCGACCGGCTGGCGGTGCGGATAACATCTTCCGCCCTGGCGGCCGGGCGTTTATGGATTTTCCTGGATTTCCCCTATCCGGATCGCACGCAGGGTCCTTGGGTTGGCGATTTTCATGCACCGGAAAAACACCAGACGCTGGTGGTGCGACGTGCAGACAATTGGGTGCATTTGCAGCGCTTGGCGGATTCGTCACGATACGGCGTTATGTTGACGACAAAACATGCTGCCATTTCACCGGATAGACGTCCGCACACGTGGCGGCTGATTCCACTGACGGGGCAGAACACGATTGAATTAACCTGCCAGTTCGCCCCGGATGCGGTGAATTTGCAGCATCGCCGACCGAGCTTTGCGGAAACGGAGAAATCCACAGCCGATCACTGGGCGCGGTTCTGGCATAGCGGCGGAGCCATTGATCTTTCCGGCAGCAGTAATCCGGCGGCTCCGGAACTTGAACGGCGAATTGTTCTGGCGCAATATCAGATGGCCGTACAGGAAGCCGGGGATATGCCCGGAGCGGAAATCGGCTTAATCGGCCTGGATCAGTGGAGCAGTCAGGCCAACATGGAAATGGCGGTTTGGCATATCGGGCATTATGCCTTATGGAACCGCTGGCCATTGGCTATGCGCGAATTGGCCTTTTATTGGCGGATCAAACCCATTGCGCGGGCGCTGGCTAAGCAACTGGATTATCGCGGCGTCAAATGGCCCAAGCGCACGGGCCCCCACGGCCGAAATGTCCCGTGGTATGGAGATAATATTCTGGCCTGGCAGCAGCCGCACCCTATCTTTTTTGCCGAATTGCATTACCGTCTGGCCCCCACCTCGGAAACGCTTGAACTATGGCGTGATATTATTTTTTCTACCGCGGATTATATGGCCAGTTTTCCCACATGGAATAACACGCTAAAGCGTTATGATCTTACCCCCATCATGCCGGCATGTGAACATGGCGTTACCAGTAACAGCGTTTATGAGCTGGCCTATTGGCGATTTGCACTGACGATCGCCCAAATCTGGCGGCGTCGCCTGGGCGTGCCGCCGAACGCGCACTGGGCGCATGTCCTGAAACATTTGGCCCCCCTGCCGATGGATCAGGGCGTGTATGTAATTTCCCAGCAGTGGGCCAAAGCGACTTACACAACCATTCGCAGCAATCATCCGGATATGATCGGTGTCTATGGCATGTTACCGCCGATTGTCGGGGTTGATCCTGCCGTGGCTCATGCCACGGTCTTAAAAACCTGGAAGTCATGGGATTGGGCCGGCCGGCACGAATATGGCTGGGATTTGCCATGGATGGCCATGGCGGCGGCGCGGGTGGGTGAACCGCACATTGCGATTGCCGCGCTAACCGCCAAAGTTCACGGCAATCATTTTGACGTTCGCGGTATCAACACCGGCGGTCCCTGCCCCTATATTCCGGGAGACGGCGCTTTACTTTATGCAGCGGCATTCGTGGCGGCCGGTTGGGATGGCGGTCCACAACACAACGCTCCCGGCTTCCCCCAGGACAACTCCTGGAACGTCCGGCATGAAGGCCTGAACGCAGCGATGTAATAAATAAAAGGTACCTGACACCTTTTTTTTGGAAAAGGTGCCAGAAAAGGTGTCAGGTACCTTTTCCGAGGGACGAATCACTTTTTTTGAGTTGTGCTGCGTTATTATGCGGTACTACCGGCCGAGCCGGCGGCTTTGTGAGGTTTCCTGAAAAAAAGGTGTCAGGTACCTTTTCTGCGGACAATTGCGTAATTGTTAATGGGAATGCAGGGCGCGGGCGGGGTTACGGCGGATTGGCTGCAGACAGTGTCTGCATCACCGGGGCTGGGGCGTTGGTCCATGCAATGCGTTTGACGTTTTGACAGAGAATGGCGGGCCGGGCGTCGGGGTTTTCGAGTTGAAAGCGGACATTATTTAAGACCAGATTATCGGCGTGCCTGGCGTACATGCCATAGGCGGGCAGGTATAAGCCGAAGAGGAAAAAGTCAGGGAAGGCGGTAATTTTTTCAGGCACAGAGATTTTAGCGGCAGCGGCGGGCGCACCGCCGGAAAGGGTAATGGAAATATTTTCAAGCAGAACGTGGCCGACATCATGGTTGGGAATACCCGTAATAAATATTCCAGTGGGAAATAGCAGTCGCCCCTGATTGGAGGCCTGTGCGGTGACATTGCGAATGACAATATTGTTGATGCTGCCCACGCTGCGGGGGCTTTGCCCCGGATGAAACGTGGACAGCCGGCCGCCCAGACGAATGAATATAGGCATGTCCACATTTTTCATTTTGATATTATCGAATCGCACATTGCTGATATGTGCCCCATCAACGGATAAGATTTTTATTCCGCCCAGACGGGTGTCATATTCGTAGCAGTCCTTGATATGAATATCGCGCATGGTGCCCATGGTTTCGCTGCCGAATTTTACTGCGGCGCACTGGCTGCTTAAGCGGCAATGATCGACCCGGATATGCGAGCAGCTTGTGGGGGTGGTGGTTTTCAGGCAGATGCAGTCATCCTCGGAATTAATATCACAATGCGTGATATGCACCAGTTCACTGGAATCCACATCAATGCCGTCATTGTTGTAATTGGCATGGTTCCAGATATGTACATGATCCACAAGAATCTGCCGGCAGCGGTACAAATTCAAGCCCCATGCGGCAGACTGTTCCAACGTCACATGGCGCACGGTTATTCCATTGCAGTGCGCCAGACGGATTAAGAACGGGCGATCTCCGCGAAACCCCACGCCATCGCCATTAATGGCACCGGTGCCTTCAATTCCGATATTATCGGCATGATTGGCCCCAATAAGGCAATAGCCGAAGGCCTGCCCGTCGCCGTCAATAAAGGGATCGACCGTGTGGTAGTTTTTTATATCGGGAGAGCCGAATATCTCCGCGCCGGTTTTCAGGTCCAGCATGACATTACTTTTTAGTTCCAGCGTGCCGCACAAATATGTTCCAGCGGGAAATACCACTTTTCCTCCCCCATCCCGACTGCAGGTATTAATGGCGTGCTGAATCGCGACGGTATCCAGCGCGACCGCGTTGCCGACGGCACCGAAGTTTTTGACATTGTATTGACCATCAGCCGAACGGGAATCCATGTTGCGGTCAAGGTGAAGAAACAAGCCGATGGCTGCAAAAACCACGACCGCCGCGAGTAAAACGCGAATGCTCCAGTTCAACATGCGGTCGAGGCTGGTCTTTGGCATGGGGGTAAATCCTTTCAAACAATCTATTTACCCGTGGGAATAGCGCCATCCAGGCCATGATGCGGGCTGGCCTTGGGCAACGTGACATCAATGGGCTTAAATGCACCGGCCTCTGAGACTGCAATATCTCCCAGCGCGGGCAGATATTGCCACGGATTGGTAATGCGATTCGCCGGGCCGCGCCACCGCGTCATCACCTTGCCGAGATTGCTGACCTTCTGCCAGCCGGCGTAGTAGCGTTCAAAATACCAGACCGCCACACGAAAAATAATCGACCCTTGATGGCCGGAATAAAAATGGTGACTGCGAATCTGTTCCACCACCAGTGTGGCATGATTGTGATCACCGGCAATCCAAAGGGGACGGTTGTAATTGGTAAAGCGGGGAATTTTTTCAATGAAGCGGACAATTTGTTTCAGATCACTTTGGGTCATCGCGGGGCCGGGCTGGACCGGGCGGTAATAATTCATATTCACGCCTTCCCAGCGGGCTTTTGCGGTAAAAACAATCAGGTCATAGCGGTGGCCGGGAACGATGCCCGGAATACGGAACGCTCCGGTGGCGGAATTAATTTTTCCGGGAAAGACCCAGGCGGTGGGTTTATTGGTGCTTAATGCCAGCACGTCGGCTCGGTTGCGCTCAACGGCTTCGATACGGATGATGCGGTGTGAGGATCTGATGCGCCCGGTCAGGGTGATGGAAGTAGTTTTCGCCATGATCGCCGGGGCGGAAAAGGGCAAAAGCAGGACGCAGGCACAAACAAGGATGCACAATTTTAGCATTCGCAGGGCCACGGTTCACCCAATTGTTTGCGGCAGAGAATCAAACCTTAAGTGGAGCGGCGGGTTCGCTCAATCCAGCCGGTATCCACACGGGACTGGCGGAAATCCTGGGAATTCATAATAAAGCGGTGCAAAGGAATAGTGGTCTTCACCGGTCCAGCGCGGAATTCATCCAGTGCCCGGCGCATGGTGGCGATAGCCTGATCACGGGTGGGCCGATGCACGATCAATTTGCCGATCATACTGTCATAGTTCGGCCCTATGCGATACCCCTGATAGGCATGGGTATCCAAGCGCACGCCTGGGCCGCCGGGCGGGGCGAATTCCTCCAGCAGGCCCGGAGATGGCGCGAAGTTGCGATCCGGGTCTTCAGCATTAATCCGGCACTCAATGGAGGCACCATTGATGTGAATATCTTTTTGGGCAATATCGATCTTTTCACCAGCAGCAATGCGCAGCTGCCACTGAATGAGATCCAGCCCCGTAACGGATTCCGTTACGGGGTGCTCCACCTGAATGCGGGTGTTGACTTCCAGAAAATAGAATTTTTTCTGTTTGTCCATGACAAATTCAACCGTCGCGGCTGAATAATAGCCGGCCGCTTTGGCCAGGCGTACCGCACTTTCGCAAAGTTCCTGGCGGGTGGCTTCATCAATGACCGGGCAGGGCGATTCTTCAACCAGCTTCTGATGCCGCCGCTGAATGGAGCAATCACGCTCAAAGAGATGCACGACGTTGCCATGTTTATCGCCCAGTATCTGCACTTCCACATGGCGCGGTTCTTCATGGTATTTTTCAATAAAGACCGTGGCATCCTTAAATGCGGCTTCAGCTTCAGCGCGGGCGGCATTGAGCGAGCTTTTAAGAGTAATTTCATTGTGCGCCACGCGCATGCCGCGGCCGCCCCCGCCGGCAGAAGCTTTAATGATGACCGGATACCCGATTTTCTTGGCCACATCTACCGCTTCTTTTTCCGTTTGAATTGGCCCGTCGCTGCCGGGGGTCAGGGGGACTTTGCATTGCTTGGCTAAATCTTTAGAGGCCAACTTGGAACCCAGCATTTTCATGGATTCAACAGAGGGGCCGATGAATTCAATTTTGCAACTGCGGCAAACATCCGCAAAGTGGGCATTTTCCGATAAAAAGCCAAAGCCGGGGTGGATGGCTTGCACATCGGCAACTTCAGCAGCGGAAATAATGCGGGGGATATTGAGATAACTTTCCGATGCCGCCGCCGGCCCGATACAGATAGCTTGATCCGCAAGCTTCAGATAGGCAGCATCGCGGTCGGCTTCGGAATAAACAGCCACGACCTCAACGCCCAATTCCCGGCAGGCCCGGATAATGCGCAAAGCAATTTCGCCGCGATTGGCAACAAGAATTCTGGAAAACATATCTTCCTCTACGACGCCCAGCCAGGGATTTTATCGGCTTTTAACCATGAACAGCGGTTGGTTGAATTCCACAACCTGACCATTCTGCACCAGCATTTTAGTTACAACGCCGCTGACTTCGGAGCGGATTTCATTAAACACTTTCATGGCTTCAATGATGCAGACGACCGTATCTTTCCCGACTGTGGCCCCGATTTTTACAAACGCTTCAGAGTCCGGATTGGCGGCAGTATAAAAAGTGCCCACCATCGGGGATTTAATGGCGACAAGACCTTCATCCACCGCCGGCTCTGCGACAGAGGCAGCGGCGGCATTGGCCGATTGCGGAGCCATCATGGGCTGATGGACCATCATCGGTGCGCCGGTCATGGGCATAGCGACCGGAGCAAAATCACGCTTCAAGCGGATTTTAGATTTGTCTTCTACCAGTTCAATTTCCGTCAGGCCGTGATCAGACATAAGTTTAATAAGGTCTTTGACCCGCTTATTGTCTGTGAACGTTTCCTTGGTCGCCATAATTATTGATTCTCCGAAAGCCACCCGCCGCACAACACGTGGGTTACAGCCAAGCCGAATTCAAGGTTTTAGGAAGGCTGCTTAACACGCGGCAGCCTGTCTGGGTCACCAGTATATCATCCTCAATGCGCACACCGCCAATACCGGGAAGATAAATTCCCGGTTCAGCGGTGACAATCATACCCGGTTTCAGAATAACATCACCGCGCTGGGAAAGCGACACCTGCTCATGAATATCCCGCCCCACCCCATGGCCCAGGCTGTGGCCAAACGATTTGCCGTAACCTGCTTTGGTAATAATATCGCGGGCTATTTTATCAATTTTTTTGCCGGGGACATCCGGCTTAATGGCGGCAATCGCGGCTTGCTGAGCGGCCAGAACAACCTGATAAATTTCCCGGATTTTCCGCGGCGGATCGCCCATGAAAATCATCCGTGTGAGATCCGATCGGTAGCCATTGTATAAGGCACCCCAGTCCACCAGGAGCGCTGAGTTATTCTGCATTTTTACCGCACCCGGGCGATAATGGGGAAGACTGCCATTGGCAGCGGCGGCGACAATCGGATCAAAACTGGCATTGGAGGCCCCGCGACGGCGCATTTCATAAACCAGCAGCCCGGCAATTTCATTTTCCGTCTGCCCCGCCTTCAGATGCGCTTTAAGGGCTTCAAAACTGTGTTCAGCGATGGTAACGGCCTGTTCGATCAGGGTGATTTCATGGCTGTCCTTGATATTGCGCAGCTTAACCAGTATTTCCAGCACCGCCTTCAGGCGAATACCCGCAGGTACAGTGAATTCCTTAATGGCCGCCTGTTGCCGCAACGACACGCTTTCTTCCTGTACCGCCAGGGTGCGAATTTTACATTTTTTGCAGATTTTAATGAGTTCTTCCGACAGCCGCTTTTTTCGCATGACCGCATGAACCCAGGGACATTCGCGGGCGATCTGTTCGGCATATCGGAAATCGCTGATCAGCCAGACCTGATCCGGTGTCAGCAACGCCCAGGAATCATCACCTTCAAAACCGGTCAGCCAGCTTACATCGGGAAAATACGTTACAAGCAGCGCGTCACCCTTTAGCTTTTTCAATTCAGCACGGGCCGCCTGCCAGCGTTGTAAAATATAATCCGGAGGTTGCGAACCAGCTTCAGACATTGAGTCTACTCCATAAGCAAAGCGTTGAGTATAACCGCAGATCGGAATTGGCACATCCTAATCGGGCGGCGGCCCGATTAGAGCAGGCGAGAGGAGAAAGTTGAAAGTGGAGCAAATTCAGCTGGCGCAAAAGAGCGGCTGCCGCCGAGACCAGAAAACTCCTGCGGTCACCTGATCACCTGTTCAATCGGGCGGCGGCCCGATTAGAGCAGGCGAGAGGAGAAAGTTGAAAGTCGAGCAAATTCGGCTGGCGCAAAAGAGCGGCTGCCGCCGAGACCAGAAAACTCCTGCGGTCACCTGATCACCTGTTCAATCGGGCGGCGGCCCGATTAGGGCAGGCGAGAGGAGAAAGTTGAAAGTGGAGCAAATTCGGCTGGCGCAAAAGAGTGGCTGCCGCCGAGACCAGAAAACTCCTGCGGTCACATGTTCACCTGATCTCGGCTGAATCGGGATGCGGCCCGATTAGCGCAGTAGATGTGAGCAGGGTCATCGCGGTATCGGAAGAGGAAAGCAGTTCTGGTTGCCACGGCCTTTTTAACGGTCACTGCAAATAACGCGTAGACAGGTCGCGGAGTACGCAAGCCCGGTACTTATCCGCGCTATCCGCGTAATCCGCGGTTTTTTTTCGCAGCCGGATTCCGATCCTATACCGAACGCCGCGATTTTAGCGTGCCTCTCACGCAAGTCGTACAGACCCCCTCCCCCGTCGCGCTACGGGATATCCGAAAACTAGCTACGTCCTCGTTTCTTTCTATACACGGTTTATTTGCCTGGGTTGGAATGCGATTTTAGCGCAGCGTCGAGGGCGTTGTGGAGGGCAGTTGCGTCTTTGATTTTTCCGGATTTCAGTTGCGCCAGGACGGTTTTGTACGCCTGGGCGTGGGGGAAGAATTGTTTGAACTTTGCCAACTGTTTTTGAACCTGCCGGAGCTTGGCTGGGGTTGTGCTGAAGTTGATGTACCATACGCCGTGCTCTCGTATCAGCGGTGCGCGTCGCGACGGAGAAAATTCGATGACGTTGATCTGTCCGGGCGTCTGGATGGGGGCTGCAAATCGGCCATTCACTTGCCAGCGGATAGGCCGGGATGGCTGCTGCGGTCCCACCGGCCAGCCGAGTGTGGCCCGGGTTAGATGTGCGGCGTGCAACTGAGCCAAGCCAAATCGCTTCTTGGCGACCAGCCAAAGGCCATATCCGAACATGGCCGCTGTCGCCTTGTTCAACCTCCAGGCAAGGTGCTTTTCTAAAGTTGTAGGAGCCCAGTAAAGTTGGTCCATCGCGGTAAAGCTGCCAAATTCCGTTTGCCGCGTCATCAACTGAATAAGTTGGGCCGGTGTAGCCCGGCCGGCGGAACTTATTTTCCCAGGTTTCGTGGTAGGAGACATGGCCGCCACCGTAGAAACCGGTGCACTGTTTTGTGGATGCATGGACATAGCAAAAACCTCCGATGGCAGCGGCGTGGGCTTTAGCGCAAAATTGCGGAATGTAACCCAGTAACGCGGCCGCGTGATCCAAACATAACGCTTGATATTATTTGCGGAAACAGGAATTGTTTCAGTGGCATATTCCCCCGTTGCCCCAGAGCGAGAAGTCTGAAATCGGGAGAATGCGGAAGATGCGTAATGGTCCGGCAGATATCCTGGATATGGAGCCACCAGGTGCCCTTTTCGGTCTATTGCACCGACTGCAATCGCCTGGCGTGGAAATCCTGCCGATTGCGGCCGTAAAAGCATCATACTTACCGAAGCCGGGGTACCCAATAATGGTATTGGATTGGCCGCATTCCGTGTTAGCTGGTACGCACCGAAGTTTTTACCCTGAAACAGGAACTTCGGCGCAGTCTGAGGCGCGATATCTTTGGTAGGCTTAGCCGGGCCGATGATCTTCCACGGTCCGGTGTCGAAGCCGACATGCAGCACGCTGCGCTTAAGGTAGGCGCTGGTAGTTTGGGTCACAAAACCATTGCTCATTTCATCGGCTGGAACGGCACCAGCGCGCTTAACGGGAAGTTTGATCCACAGGGATACTCTGACATCCCCAGCGGGGAGATTCCCACCCAAGGAGGCTCCACCTGATGCACGGGGCCGGCCATCGGGTGCCCATGCACACAGCGGCCACGCATCGGAGCCAATTCCGTGCAAAGCCACCTGCACATCCCCAGGCAGCGACTTGACCCATCGTTTGCTCTTCCAGGTAGGGACAGCCTGTTGCCCAACGGCGAATCGGTGCCAGGCAACTGCAACCGCAGCCAGTTTTTTCAGTGCTGCCGGACCCTCGCGCAGATAGAACGGCAGGTCGAGGTACCCGCCGCGCCGCAGCATCCCCAGCTCTTCTGTCGGGTATTTCTCAACCTCCAACACCACAGCGCTGTACCACTTATCGCCTGGAAAACTGATCGCGCGCTGCAACAGGACCACGGCACGCCCCGCGTGGATATTCAAGTTGCGGTTGTATACATACGGAATGACGGGGGGTTGCTGTTCCCCTTTTGGCAAGGACTCAAAGACCGACATCGACGAGTTTTTCAAAAAACTCAAATGCAGGCGTATTAAGTTTGCCCGCAACTGTCCGCGGATCGTTGGAAATAGATTAATATAAGCGGTCGGGTACGCCGGCGGCCTCGGAAACTGACGCGAGAGATTGTTCGCGATCAAGTATCCCGGGTGCGGAAATTGCTGCCGGTATACAGCCCAATGCACCCAATGACCCAGCGTCGGTTGTCCAGCGCCCTGCGGGCTGGTCAATATTGTACGCAGTGTACTGGCTTGAATGTTGTATGTCTGAATCCCACCCGGGTCCGTTGCAATCAGCTTTCCACTGCGCCGCAGTGCCATAGCAAAACCGCGATCTACCAGTGCCACGTACTCGGCACAGGCGGGTCGGTCGACGCCGTCCCCCGAGGTCAAGGCCCCGGAAATCGTCCGAGCCACTCCCGGCCCTATCTCGACCACCCGCTGAATTGGCGCAAGCGCCGCAACGCCGATCGCCAGCGCCACTGCCACAGCCCCTGCTCCGGCAATGGCCGGGACGTGCGCGTTGTGAAAGGCGATGCTTCGCGCGGCATGAGAAGCCGTCGGGCTTACCGGAGCTTTTCCGTTTATGGCTTGGAAAATCCTTACAGCCAGGCCCGCCGGTGCGCTTCCCGCTCCGAGCGCCAATAAGCCCGTCACGGCCAGAGAATCCATTGGAATGCCTTTTCGGGCCATCATAAGGCGCAGCTTTTCCACAGCGCGAGACGTGCGCTTTTCTGCCGCCGTTTCGGATATGTGCAATTGCTCCGCCATTTGCCGGGCGGATTGGTTCTGAAAATAACGTGCCACAACCACATTTCGATCGGCCGTGGATAGCCGTTGCAGGGCTGCATCCATCGCTTGGAGATGCTCCAACTGGGAATCCTTCGCCCCATCGGCAGAGCCTGGAGCCTCTTCATTTCGCATCGCTGCCACCTTTCGCTCGCGGACTTTTCGCCGCTGCTCTGATCTGCGAATATCATTGCACGCATACCGGATCGCCCGCACCAGCAGGCCGCCGAGGGGCTTCTTCAGACTGCCGCGTTTGCGCCATAAAGCCAGCAGAACTGCCTGCGTGGCATCATCCGCCAGACCGCTATCGCCAAGGTGGCGGCGGGCCATGGAATATATCCAGCCAATGTGTTCAGTAATCAAGGTTTCAAAT
>JAKBCC010000200.1 GCA_021808105.1 Planctomycetota bacterium | reverse complement strand
CCTTATCATGAATATTAGCACCTTCACAATCGGCTGGGCCAGTATATTACACCATGAAATCAAAAATTGCCGCTTTACAAACCAGTGAACCTCTCTCTACTGCCGCTTGCGTTAAACACTACTTGTTGCGCCTATGCTTCGTTCCTCCTGGTGCCGATGTCGACGTCGTCGGCACCTTTCTGGTGTGACGCGCGGTAGTATACCTCTCGTACGCGAGATCGGTCCGGGATCCCCAAATACCGTCGGCCTTTCCGTGAAGATACCCAAGGTGGATCAGTTTCCACTGAAACTCTTTCACCTTACGCACGGTCTCCGGGCCATATTTCCCATCAGTGCGGGCACCAACGATTTCCTGTATCTCATCAGTTCTAAGTTTCGGTATCGGCACACCTGCCCTACCCGGCGGTACGTAGTCCGGCAACCACTGGTGCTTGCCGGTCGGGTTCCAGCGGTATATGCACCCATTGCCAAACACCTTGAACGCACCCTCCGTCTGAAACCAGACCGGCATGTCTTGGCCAACGGCGAACTCTCCCTGCCGCCCATCGTATTCCCAACTGCCGTAAAATGACAGCCCCGGGTGGGAAGCGTCGGCGGCTAGCAATCGATACCATGGGGAATATCCCGCGATCATCGATTCCATCTGAGCTTTCGTGAGCGTCGGCATAGCCCCCACGACGATTTCCTGCTTCGATGTGCGCCCGGGGCGGGCCGACGAGGCCACGCGACTGGGGGCACGGGCTGCAAGCCTTGATGCTTCCGCCCCGTGTGCCCTTGGTGGGGCTTTATGGCAGGACGCAGTGAGCAACAGCGATGAGCATAATGCCGCCGCCAACAATCTCATCGGTGGCTCCTCTCGAACACTTGATCGTAGACGCTCATAAGCAGCTTTACGTACGCCTTATTGCTGGCGTATTTGTACCTGCCAGACATTAGGGCGTGGTAATAGGCGGGGCCAGTCTTGCCGATCGCCTGTGGGTAAGTTCTGTGGATGATCTTCGCGTAGTCGCTGAGAAAACCGCCCAAGCTGTGGTACTTGCGGTACGTCCTGCCATTCAGCTTGTAGGAACCTCCTGGGCCTATTCCCTTGACGTTTCCGAGATTATAGCTTTCCTGCGGGCCCTTGCTTCGCCCCCAGTCGGTCTCGACGGCGAATTGCGCCGCCAGCGTCTTGCCGTCAATTCCCTTGATGCCGTGGGCCTTGTAATAGGCGTCTATGTATGCCGCCATCTGGCGAACCCAGCGCTCTCGCTCTGCGCGCGTGGCGTTAGCGGACGGCCACTTCGGAACCGGCGGCAATTTGGCGGGCTGGGTTGTCGGCTGGGTGGTTGCGGGGTGTGTTGCCGTGGGCCGTGTTGCGGAGCCCGCATGTTGCCCGGTCAGCGAATGTGCCTCGCCATGGGCTTTCTTATATGCCTCATACGCCAGCTCCGTCTCATGCCCCCATTTTCCGTCGGCAGAGGTTTTTCCATCGGGTTGCTTCGGCGGCAGGAGGCCATCGTGGATGAGCATTTCCTGAAACTTTTGTACCGCCTGCGTAGTCTTGGGACCGTAGAGACCATCCTGCTTGGTACCAACAATCTTTTGCACACCCTTTACATTCTGGCCCTTGAGGAAGCGTGGGTGACGCTGGTTCCGCGGAGGAACGAAAGCGGGCGACGAAGCTCCATGCGTCTGCGAAGAATCGCCCTGTTCTCCACCATTTCCGCCATCCGGACGATCAGGTGTGGGTGCCTGCTTCGGCTTGGTCGCTCCCTTCGCGCTTGGTGGCATGGTCGCATGCACATGGTTATTGGAATTATGCTGCTGCGACTGCTGTGTCTGCGGCGTCCGATAAGATTTGTGATGCTTATGTCCACTGGGATCCAGATTGTTGACCGGATCGTTGCCGGCGTACCGATACAGGTTCTCATCGCCGCCAGCTTCCTTGGCTGGGTCTTCACTCAGGAATCGGCCTGTGGCGGCATCATAATACCTTCCGTTGTTGCCTGACCCCAGCAGGTACAACGCAATCTCCTGATCCAGATAATACTGTTTCTTTCCGCCAGCCAACATGTTGGATGTAAAATCCAGCGGCAGGGTTTCCCAATCCTCAGCGGTCCATGGGCCACCATCGATACTTACCGCACTGACTTCTCCAAACGCCAGATATTTGTACTGCGCTGCTACCGTGCCAGTTTCATCCAGTAGGGCGTTGGTGTTGGCCTGGGCGTCATATTGATGAATGTACTGGCCATCCTCACCGATTAAATCCCCGAATTCTTCCGTGGTGTCTGATGCATACGTCTCGCTGATCGCTCCGCCAACGGTGTCGGTTTCGCATAGCAGACGTTTGTAATCGGCAGCCCTAACCATCCGTTTTTTCTCCCTTTCCATCCATTTCCAGCTTCCCTTCGCCAGTATACGGAGGTGCCGGCTCATTGAGTCGCCAAACATTGCCAGCGTCAAGAAAGCCCGGAGCGAAAAGAGAAGGATCGTTCGCTTCAAGTGCCCTGATGGCCTCGCTGAAGTTCTCGCATCGCGGACTGCCCGCGGGTAAATGTTCGAGGTGCTCGCGCAAGATCGGCAGCAGGTCCCGCCGCCGCATGAACACGAGGCCAAAGAGCGCTTCAGAGACTACGTCGGCACTCCGGTCACTAAGTAGGTGCAGATACGCCTCCACTGTTTCTGGAGCGGAGACTCCAAAACCGCTGAGGACGAAGATGCCTCGCACTCTTCCAAGGGCCGTACGAAGGCGATTGGTGATTAGTGACCGGGTTACTAACGCGACCTCCCTCCGGCGCTCAAGTAGCGACACGGCCGTATCCGCAACCCTCGTTGCCTTACCGTCCAGAAAGGCAACGAGATCATCCGATTGTAGCGTTCGAAGCTCATTTTCAATCTCCTCGTAGCTCCGATGTTTTAGGCGGCCTTCAAGTTTTTTGGGATCAATATTTGTCAATGCAGTGGACCTCCCTCGCGTGTGGCCCCAGTTACCCGACGCATCCAGGTCACGTTCCCCGCCTGCGACCCCAGCGCTTTCTTGACCGCTGCAATCTTAGCAATCATAAACTCCCTCGTCTGTCCCGGGCTTTGCACCTCAATTACATCAACGACTTTTTTTCCGCCGGGAGTGATCCGAATCCGCTGCACGTCCGGCCGGAAGCCCTTTATCTCTTTTCCATTTGCATCAACGAGGTTCTGATTAAACCGGACCTGCACGGTTTTTGGATCCTTCTGCCAAGCCTTGGCCTCATTGAAGGCCGTGGCGTCATGCTCAATCCTGCCATGCTGCGGCCGGGTTACGTTAACCGCCTTCGCCGGTGGCTCTGCTTCTGCGGGGGTTTTCGTAGCTGTTTTGGCCTCTTTCGCCGCCTGCGTTGCCTCATGCTCCGCAGCCGCCCCCGGCAATTCCTCGGAGGCGGATTTAGCGGTCTGCTCCGCCGCCGTTTTCGCACCCGCCGCTGACCCCGGAACCACATCCGAATGCACCAACTGCTTGCCGACATCATCTCCGACCTTGGCGATATCACGCGCGCCGCTTTCTTCGGCACCGCCAATGGGGAAGAAAGCGGCGGCCACACCCACAAACTGGTCTGAGATGGCGTTGCTGAGGCTGGGTTTATCGGCACTGGGGTTCGGGTTCACCGGCTGGACTTTGGACCACAGGCCCGCCGTCATTGCATTATTAAATTTCCACATCACTCCGGCGGCCCCTTGAAGAGCCCCCGAAAGAGCCGCAGCAATCGGCGACGGATTGCCCGGCGTCGCCGCGGTGCCGGTTATCATCGACGGCGGTTTTTTAGCTTCGGCCTGCTGGTGGGCTAACTCTGCGTCATATATCTTCCGGGCCGCGGGATCCGTCGGCGGGGGTCCCAACTGCGGCTTGTGCAGCAGGCTATGCTGGATGCTCTGGGGCAACGGCTGTGATGTTCCCGTACCGCCATCTCCGGCCGCGCCCGCCGCCTTGGATTGCCCCTGTGTCCCAGTTGCGCCATGCACCGCCGTCTTGTGCCCAGCCGCCGGCACCTTGGAATGCACATTTGCGTTATGCTGCTGCGTCTGCTGGTTTTGCACCGGATGATAAACTTGCTTGGGCGGGTCGGTCACAAGGCTATGCCCACTGGGATCAAGATTGTTGATCGGGTCGTTGCCGGTATAACAGTACAGATTGATATCTGGCGAGGAGTTAGGAGTTAGGGGTTGGGATTTAGAATCTTTGGAAGTTCCATCCTGTTTTGTCGGATCCTCTGAAAGGAACCTGCCCGTAGTCGCGTCATAATATCTTCCATTATTGCCACTGCCCAGCAGATAAAGTGCGATCTCCCGATCCAGATAGTATTGCTTCTTACCGCCAGCCAGCATGTTGCTGGTAAAATCCAGCGGCAGGCTTTCCCAATCCTCTGCGGTCCACGGGCCGCCATCAATACTCACGGCATTGACTTGCCCGAACGCCAGATACTTATACTGCGCCGCCACCGTGCCAGTTTCATCCAGTAGAGCATTGGTATTCGCCTGGGCGTCATATTGATGAATGTACTGGCCATCCTCACCGATTAAATCCCCGAATTCTTCCGTGGTGTCTGATGCATACGTCTCGCTGATCGCTCCGCCAACGGTGTCGGTTTCACATA
>JAKBCC010000062.1 GCA_021808105.1 Planctomycetota bacterium | reverse complement strand
CTGCGCGTGGCGATATTTCTCGCGCGTCGCTGTATCAGAGGGCGTGTGTTCAAAAAAAGGTGCGGGTTCAATATTTTCCGGCAACTTCAGGGGTTCGGGGTTTAAGACCACGGTTCGAATCAGTTCCGCCAGAAGCGGCCAGTCCATGGAAGCGATCTGCCGATCTAATTCCGCTTTTTCCGGCGCGGTAAGCTGGTCATAAAAAGCAAAAAGATGGCCCTGCCCGATAGCGGCAAGTTGTTGAACCAATGCATTGTGATCCGGATGTTGCAACATAAATCTGATAAAACTCCGTAGGGGTAGTTGATCGTTATTTCGCATCACTAAGGGCGCGTGTGTTAATTTCTGCGGTAATTTTTTCAATAAATGCTGCCAGGGGCATGGCGCCGAGATCCTGATCTTTACGCGTGCGCACGGCCACCGAGCCGGCCTCCATTTCCTTGGCACCGACCACCAGCAGATAAGGAATTTTCTGTTCACGAGCGCGGCGAATCTTGGCACCGATTTTATCATCCGCCAAATCCAGATCTGAACGCACACCGGCCGCCAGCAAGGCGCTATTGACCTCCTGGGCGTAGGTGACAAACTTTTCACTGATGCTTAACACCATGGTCTGCACGGGAGAAAGCCACGTCGGAAATGCCCCGGCAAAATGTTCGATCAATATGCCGGTGAATCGTTCCATGGAACCAAACGGCGCGCGATGGATCATCACGGGACGATGCGGAGAATTATCCGCACCGATATATTCCAATGCAAAGCGCTCCGGCAAAACATAATCCAGCTGCACTGTGCCAAGCTGCCACTGCCGACCAATGACATCCTTGACCAGAAAATCCAGCTTGGGGCCGTAAAATGCCGCTTCACCGATGGCTTCTTCATGGCGGATTCCCACATCTTTCACGATTTTACGCAGGGTCGCCTCGGCCCGGTCCCACAGGGCCGGATCGCCGGCATATTTATCGGAAGCCGGGTCGCGTAAGCTCACGCGACATTGATAATCCGTGAAGCCCAGCGTCTTGAAGACCAGCAATACCATATCCACTGTGGAGCGCAACTCGGCTTCCACCTGTTCAGGGGTGCAGAACAAGTGTGCATCATCCTGGGTGAATCCGCGGACGCGCGTCATACCCGATAGCTCACCGGATTGCTCAAAGCGATAGACCGTGCCAAATTCCGCCAAACGAATGGGCAAATCACGATAACTGTGCGGCTCGGCAGCATAAATCTGAATGTGATGCGGACAGTTCATGGGTTTAAGCAGATACTCGCTTTCATCCGTGTCATCACGTTCTTTCATTTTAATGGTTGGAAACTGCGATTCTTTGTAATACGGATAATGACCGCTGATTTTGTACAAATTAATGTTGCCGATGTGCGGCGTATAAACAGAATTGTACCCGCGGCGGATTAGTTCCAGCCGCATAAAATTCTCCAGTTCCTGCCGCACCACACCCCCCTTGGGCATCCAGAGAATTAACCCGCTGCCCACCAGGGGCGAAATGGTAAACAGCCCAAGCTGCTTTCCAATCACGCGATGATCGCGCCGTTTGGCTTCGTCAATAAGGGCAAGATGCGATTCAAGTTCCTGCCGGCTGAAAAATGCCGTGCCATAAATGCGCTGCAACTGCTGTTTGGACGCATCGCCATGCCAATAAGCACCGGCTACGCTGGTAACTTTAAATGCTCCGATTCGCCCGGTCGCGGGCAAATGCGGGCCGCGGCAGAGATCTTCCCAATTTTTTTCTGGTTCTCCGGTGGCGTAAAAGCTGATAACCGCCTGTGGATCAGCCGCCAAGGCCCGCTGCGCGTTATCCAACTTATACGGATTGGCTTCCTGTTCCAGTTTGGCCAGGGCGGCCTGTTGCGGCAGTTCATAGCGCGTGAAGGGACGATTTTCCTCGACAATTTTTTGCATTTCCGCTTCAATGCGGGAAAAATCTTCTTCCCGAATCGGCTGGGCTAATTCCATATCGTAATAAAAGCCGGTTTCCACAGGCGGTCCATACGCCAAACGCACCGCCGGAAACAGCCGCGTGATAGCTTCTGCCATGACATGGGCAGTCGAATGCCGCAACAGATACACGGCATGTGGATCCTCGGCCTTGGCGGTAATAATGGCTACGGCGGAATCCTGAACAATCGGCGTGGATACATCCGCAAGTTGGCCGTTAATCAAAGCCCCTATTGCATCTCGTGCCAGGCGCGGCCCAATGGCTTGCGCCACCTGAAGCGGGGTCACAGAAAGGGCATCAAATTGTTTTTGCGCCCCATTGGGTAGCGTAATCGTAATCATGGGGAAGAATTATGCGACACTTTCGCCATTTTGTATAGGAGCCTACCCCTTGGACTTCCCGTTGGTTTCGATGCCATATTTATTTGCGAATGCCGGGTCTGCCAACGGAGGCAAGCGTCCAAAATGGCGTGAAGCATCATTTTCTGAACGCCGGGGCTGTCAATAATGGTGGCGTGGGTAAGCTTTTTTGTGGGAAAGCCGACATTAGCATAGCGCAGGTTGATATCAGTAAGTTTGGTGCGATAAACATCTTTTTCCTTGGCCGGAACCCCGCGCCAGATCGGAAGCCAATCAGAGTTGGGATGGCTTTTATAAATATCAATGCAGCGTTGAACATTTGGCGGAATCACCGGCGGCGTTACCGGGTCAATCAACAGCAGCAGTTGCACTGTAATTCCATGCCGCCCCAAGGCCCGGGCCACGCGGATCTGATCATCGGCACCCCAGGAATGACCATACAAAATCAACGGGCCGTGCAACAGGTTGTGGCGATAGTCCCGCAGCAGGATTCGCTGGAATTGCCCCTTGCTGTGATCGGCAATTGCCGCAGCTTGGACAATATGGTGCCGGTTCAAATGATTGGCAAGGCCGTCAATTCCCAGGCTAAACACACCCAGAAAGCCGCGCATACCAAAGGCATGGCCTAAAAATTCATATTTGACGGGGCTGTGGGTCACCACCGCAGATTGGACCGGATCAGCGGGCCGCCCGGAAATATCCACGCAACCGGAGCTTAGCAGCAGCATAAAGCCGGCAACTACACAACAAATCGCCTTGATTACCCGGAATTCTAACTGATTTTGTTTCATAAGGAGCTTCACCGCCATTGCACGAGTACCATCCTGCCAAGCAATAATAGGGCCATTTGCTTCCTTTGGCGAGCGCTTGGCAGAGGTTAGGGGTTGCAGTTACCGTGGTGTATGCGGGGCATTGTCGGCAAATGCAAGAGATTCGTCCATCTGTTCATCCAGCAAAGCTACAGAAGTGCGCTGCGCAGCGGCCAAACGCTGGGATCGGCTTTGGGACCGGTAAATCAGTAATCTGGCAATAAAATCCGGAATCGCGCGATCCTCCAAAGCAATACGTTGGGCCAGACGTTGGGCCAGTTTCGCCATGGCTGGAGCGTGCGTGAAAAACAAGTGATCGTCCAAGGCGGCAAAGACAATATTCGCTCCCGGATCGCCCTGCCTTCCAGCGCGGCCGGCAAGTTGGCGATCCACCCGACCGGATTCATGTAATTCTGTGGCGATCACATACAAACCACCCGCCATTTGCGCTTGGGTATCCAAGCGAATATCCGTTCCCCGGCCCGCCATGTTGGTGGCCACCGTGATCCGGCCGGCTTTGCCCGCTTCGGCAACGATCTGCGCTTCTTCCGTATAACGCCGGGCGTTGAGGACCCGGTGTGGAAGTCCCAATGCGGTGAGGCGTTGCGATAACTGCTCGCTTGCATGCACGCTGCGAGTGCCGGCTAATACGGGTCTGCCGGTGGCGTGAGCCAAGTGGAGCTCATTGGCAATTGCGTCCCATTTTTTTGCTTCCGTGGCGAGAATCCTGGTGCCATTAGCGCGGCGAACGCAGGGGCGATTTGTCGGCAGCCGAATCACGTCCCGCTTGTAAGTGTGCCATAGATCGGCGCGCGCCTCCCCCAATGTGCCGGACATGCCGCTTAATCGTTCGTAGAGCCGAAAGAACCGCTGAAAGCTTATTCTCGTTAAAGCTTCATTCATCGGCTGGATCTCCAGCGATTCCTGTGCTTCCACCGCCTGCTGCAGCCCATTACGCCAATGCCGATCCGGCATGAGTCGCCCAGTGGATTCGTCCACGATGACTACTTTGGCATCCTGAATAACATATTGTCTATCCCGCAAGTAAAAGTGCCGGCCTTCCAGTGCTTTGCAGATCAGTTCTTCTCCGCGCCGCTCGGATTGCCAAAAGCCACCAAGACCAGCTCGATGCAGAGCTAAAACGCCACGACCTCTCGAGGTCAATTCCACCGATCGGAAACGCGGCTGAAGACGGTAATCGCGGCCTGCTTCCAGATTGCGGGCTATGTCCACGGCTTCGCGATAAGCGTGCACCTGTTCCTCATTGCGGGCGGGGCCGGAAATAATCAATGGTGTCACGGCCTCATCAACCAGCACCGAATCCGCCTCATCGATAATGGCGGCAAAGAGACTTCTCTGCACCCATGGGTCTCCATAGGCGGACGACACCACCCGGAAATTTTCTGCGGCGAGTCCGGAGCGCGGTCGTTGCAGTTGATCCCGCAAATAATCCGCGCAGACGTCTTTATTGGTCGCGTACGTGATGTCCCTGTTGTATGCGGCGCGGCGCTGTTCGGCCGGCATTTCCTGCTCGATAAAACCAACCGATAAGTCCGCGAAGGCGTATACCTTCTGAAATTCTTCGGCATCACGCCGGGCGAGGTAGTCATTGACGGTAATAATATGGCAGCCGCGCCGACGCCATGCGTGCATAATGGCCGGGACGGTGGCCGTAATGGACTTGCCTTCACCGGTAGCCATCTCGACCAGCAGACCGTCATAAAGCGCCAAGCCGCCGGCAATCTGTACCGAAAACAGCCGCATGCCGGTTTCCCGGCGAATCACTTCACGAATGGCCGCCGCCGCCAGCACGCGATCCTTACGGGAATCACGTCCCAGGTGAAACGGTATCGCCAGCCGGGCCAGACGGCGTTTTAAACGCCCATCGGATAGTCCCTTGAGCTGATCTTCGATCTGACTAACTTTATCGGCGTAGTGAAGATATATCTTATGGTGCGGTACAAGCCGCCGGAGACGGCCTATGGTAGCGTGCCATGCGGCGTCCAATCCGCGGGGAAGTTTTTCAACCGATTTCGGCATGGTGCCTTACCTCTGACAGCGGATATTCTAATACGTTGGCAATTCCAAATTGCTACACCGCCCATCGTGCTTATTTACCTCTGGGTGCTTTTCTTCAACCGTGGCCATCCCCTGCTTTACAACCCCGTTCCCGGTTGCAAGGTTCGGCGAAGATCATTGACGATATCCATGAGCAACGACTGATCGGGCAAGCGCACTTGGGCAACAATGCGCTGCCCCGGCAGCAATCGTATATTCCCCTCCGGTTGGAATACCAGCATGAAAAATGGCTGGGCACTGCTATCAGGCGTTTTTGCATGCAGGCTGGGCGCAAAAGGTCCGCCCGCCAGATAACTTAACGCCGCCGAAGGAAGCGTCTTGCCGCCGCCGGGATACACCCGGATCATTTTGGCGGGAATCATCGGCGCGGGTTTTCCGGGCAAGCGCATTTGAATGTGCTTGAACCCGCAGCGAATAATCCGGCCGGCTTCACCCTGACTGGCCGGGGCGTAGACCAGCGGGCGGCCCATATCTGCCATGGTGCCTATTTTTTTGCCGCGTTGGATATATCCACCCATCCGGAGACGCAAATGACGGCTTATCCAGACACCACCAACCGGGGCGCAAATGGTCAGGTTGTCAATGCGATTGGTGAGGCGAAGTATTTCCTGCCTCAGGGCCGCAATCTGGTGAGATAGTATTTGCGCCATGGCAGGATTGGTGGCCAGAGCTTTGCGGCGTTTAATTCTAACGGCGGCCAGACGGGCCTGCGCTTCTGTCAGGCTGGTTTGCAACACCGGATTGGACAACTGCATGAGTTTTTCCCCGGCAGGTACGGTGTGATTTTGCTTACTTGGCGCATACCAGGTAAGCCAGCCACTACTCTGGGCAAAAACACCACGTTGATGTTCCGTGCGGACAACTCCCTCCACACGGCTATGGTGGGGCAGGGGAAGAATACCAACCGATATTGCTAACACGGCCCCGATAGCAAGACTTATTGCAATAGCTTGCCCGCGACGGTGCAGTAATTCCGGACTCGAGAGAAGATACCAGGCTCCGCGTCCCAGCGGCACCAGCAGCCAGGTTGCGGCGGCGATTGAGGCCATGGTCAACAAGAGAAGAGTCAGTTGCGGATACTGGCGCAGGTTGGCCACCAGAAAAAGAATAATGCCTGTGCATACCAAAACCCGCACCACACCCGACAGTGCCAGATACACCAGCAGCCAGCGTCGCTGGCCGGAGGTCTCACTGGGGTTAATTGCCTGCTTAATACCAAAGAGATAACGGCGCGCCAGATACGTGGCGTATTGCATGGCTCGCCCCAGGAGATTGGGAATCTCCAAGAGGTCGGCCAGTATGTAGTAGCCATCGTAACGAAGAAAGGGGTTGCCGTTAAAAAACACGGTCGCCACGCTGGCAATAAACATGAGATTGTAGCAAAAGGCATGGAGGGTTGATCCCGGATCACTGTAACGCCAGATCATCGCCGCTACTGCGGCCAGAGCAAATTCCATCCACATGCCGGCGGCCCCGACAATGGCGCGCCGCCATTTATCCGGCAAAAGCCACGCGCTGGACGCATCGACATAAGGTACGGGCGTGAAAATCAGCAACATGATGCCGATGACATGTACTTCGCCTCCGGTGCCGAAGCGTTTGCCGAACTTTTTACAGGCGATGGCATGGCCGGATTCATGGAAGGATTTATCGACGATAAACGCCAGCAGTAATAGCAGCCAGTTGTCAGGCCGCAGTAGGCCGCTGGAATCGGTAAGAAGTGTTCCGGCCATGGGACCGGCATTCAAGAGGGTATAGATGGCGGTAGCAATCAGAACGATCCAGAGCAGCATTCCCGGCCAGTCAAAAATCCATCCCACCAGAAATAGCCCGCGTTCAAGTAGTGCGTCGGGATCAAACAGCGGCAGTCGCGGAAACAGCAGATTCATCAATCGGCCCTGCGTGTCGCGCGTGCGGCGGCGTTTGAACCGCTCAAACATGGCTTGGGCGTCGGGTGTAGAGCCTGACTCCAACAGGTTATTAAATGCAAGCTGGCCCAGAAGTTCGATGACTTCTCCCTGAGTGGGTGCATCATCGCCGAGTTTGGCGTTACAAATATTCCAAGCCGCGCGCACCGTACGCGATCCGTCCAATAGCCCGACCAGGGCGTATGCCGCCGTATTGAGTCGCGCGAAGGCGTTATTGGCCTGATCCTGAATGACATGCCACAAACGACCGCGAAAATACTGCCGGGAAACGTGGATACTGGCCCGCAGACGCGGCTTCAAATCCGCGACGCGATGCCATGATTCATGAAAGGTTGACTGCTCCGGCATGAGGTCTCACATTCGTACAAAAGCAACACATCCTTTTTTTACCCGATCATTGGCATTCATGGCAACTATTCGATCGTTATCAAATAAGCGCGTTATGGGCAAAGCAGTTCCTCTCAATACCACAACGTAACATTACTGAACGTTGCCACCGCAAGGGCACTGTTGTTATGCGAAGTTACAGCCAATCCGGCAAGGATGGTACTGTTGCTGAACGTGATGGATGTTGTCCCGATGAGTGTCCAGGTGCTGCCATCCGTACTGTAATATCCGCTGAAGCTATTGCCGCTGCGTATTATCCGCACCCACGCCGAGGTGGTGATGCCTGTAACCTGGATATTCCCCAGTTGACCGCTGTCATTCCGCCATTGCATGGCCACGCCGTTGCCGGGCGTCAATACCACATCTACAAATGGGGAGCTGGCAGCGCTGGAGTTGCGGAACATCACGCCGGCCTTGGCCCATGCGTTCGTGTTCTGGAGGCTCGTCACGTCCGCGGTAAGGATGCCGTCGCCGGTCCAGGACTGATTAAGAAAGTTGAATTGATCATTGCTGCCCCAGATATCCGCGCCGCCACCGGAAACAGTCCACTGGCCGTACGCCGCATTGTACGTGGATGACCCATTTATCCCCGGCGTACCAATATTAGTATCGGCAGTATTGGCCCCGGTCATAATTGTGCCGACCAGCGATACATTGCTGAACGTAGAGGTATTCAACGCGCTATTATTATGGGCAGTAACCGCCAGCCCACCGAGATTGGCACTGTTCGAGAATGCGACACTGGTCGTACCTATCAGGTTCCATGTGCTGCCGTTGGTGCTGTAATAACCGTTAAAATTATTGCCATTACGAACGAGCTGTACCCACACCGGAGCGTTAATTCCACTCACCGAGGCATTTCCGCATTGTCCGCCGGTGGCATTGCGCCATTGCATTGCTAAGCCGTTCCCAGCGGTGGCCATCACGTCCACGAACATGGAATCGGCATTATTGGAATCGCGGAACATCACGCCGGCCTTGGCCCAGGAGTTGGTATACTGAACATTGGTTACCTCGGCCGTTAAGGTGCCGCTGCCATACCATGAACCCCCGACAAAATTGAATTGATCCGAACTGCCCCAGATATCCGCGCCGCCACCGGAAACCGTCCATTGGCCGTTACTGGAACTGTAAGTGGTCGATCCAAAGTCTGCCGGGCCGCCGATATTTTGATCAACCCAGCCGGAGGGCAATGGAGAGTTGAGATTGCCGACAAATACACCTCGACCGCTGCTGCCCACATAAATTTGCCCATAAACATTCGGGCTGGCAGCCAAGGCGTCGATTGACTGCGGCGAATTGCTGTTCCCAAATGGTTCACTGGACGTATCGACCTGCGTCCAGGTGCCGCCGCCGTCATTCGATACAAATAGTCCGGTGGTGTTGCTTACTACACCCCAGAGGTAAATCGCCGGGTAATTTCCGGATTCAGATTTTCCAAAAGCTATTTGATAGGCATCTTGAACCGACGTATCCTGACTGAAATTCGATCCGTAGTTCGTGCTGTGGTACAATCCGGAATTCCCGGCCGCCAGCCACAAATCGCCGGCCAAGCCCGGGGTTGTCTTAATCTCATTTCCATAGCTGGGCAATCCTGTGGCCGCCGAATTGAACGAGGCACCACCGTTGCTGCTGACATACAGTGTCCCATTCAGTTGATCATAGATATAGAAATAGTTCGAATTGGAACGATCCGCAATGGGTACAAAGCTATTGCTTGAGCTTACCGGCGCGCCCGAGGAAGCGGTCCAACTGGCACCGTCATTGTTGGAATAATACGTGGCGGAATCATAGGGCGTCCAGACGATTGTGCTGCCATTGGCAGAGATGGCCACATTGCCCGGCCCGCTGGAATTAGCTCCCGCCGGGGAACTTGCAAAGCCCGTCCAAGTCGCGCCGCTATTGGTGGAATAGGCACCGTAAGGCGAACCATACCCCACCCGTACGATGTCGCCGGGGGCATTCTGGGCAAAGTCAATGCTGGTGTTACTGCCCATATTCGGCGAGAACGCGCCTGCCGACGGCGAACTGGTTAATGTTGTATGATTGAACCCGCCGATGTCGTACAGTGTACTTAATAATGGTGATCCGGAAGTCGGTGCAATCAGGCCGGAGACCACTGTTTCTTCCAGTCCTTGATCCTGAAACGTCCAGTTCGTTGCGCCGCCGCTATTGGCGTTGGTTATATTGTTACTGGCCCACAGGCCGTATCCGGTAGTGAACATCGCGCTATTGGAATTAAATGGATTAATTTCAATATCGCCCAGCCAGGAGGGGGTCAGCGTGCTGGTATAAGGAGCATTGCTATGATCAAAAGTCGCCGCGCTGTACATGGCCGTCCAGCTTGCCCCGCCGTTGGTACTGCGATATATCTCATCATGCGGCCACCATCGATCCAGCGTGGTTACCATGACCGTGCCGGGGTTTTCCGCATCGACGGCTACGCCCGCGAATCCGCCCTGACCGGTTGGCGGTGTAATATTGGTCCATGCACCATTTTGCGTATCCAGTTTCCAGACGGCCCCGCCGGTCACGCCATTGGGACCAAGCCCATTATCATAAGTAATGTACATATTCCCGGCTGAATCCATCTCCGCCCGGTAGGCGAGCATGCCGTTGGTTGGCTCATTGGCTACCGGTGCCCAGCTTCCTCCCGCATTAGTACTTTCATACAAATTCGGCCCGCTGGTGCTGTTGACCCCCACGTATATATTGGGCGTCGCATTACCTGCCGAGCCACTGGCTTTATTAAACATCACAAATGTTACGCTGGATGGAGAAAAGCTCGTCACTTGGCTCCATGACTGACCATAGTCGGTGCTTTTCCACAAACCATTGTTGTTGGTACCAAGGTATAAGATGCTGTCGTTATTCGGATCAATCTGCAAGCGCTCACCCGCCCCGCGGCCGTTTTCATTGCCGCCAAGTTTGAAAGGCAACCCCACCTGCGTCCAGGAACTCCCTTGATTGGTCGAATAAAAAATTGACGCGTTTGATGCCCAGGATGCAGTATATTGTCCGGCAGCTATGTAAACACGGCTCGGATTCACCGGGTCCGTTGCGATACTAAGAACACCGGGCGCGTTAATGGAATCTGTAATCGGAGTCCAACTGCTGTTACCTGCATTCCACCGATAGGCCCCTCCGACATCGGTCCGGGCGTATACTAAATTCGGTGTGGTCTGGTTATAAACAATTCCGGTGACGAACCCACCGCCTTCGATGGCAACATTGGACCACGTCGCCGCCGCGGAAAGCATGATCCGTTCCTCCAGCCGCTCAAATACCGGCCCCTGCCGTTGTTTGCTGCGTTGGGACACCGCTTTCGCGCCCGTTTTGTTCCGACGTTTGAGCCAGTTCGCCATAAAGGCCTCCTTTTCAAAAACGTGAGTGAAAATATAGTCCGCTGAAGATCATTTTAAACGATACCGGCAGGATGCCGCCACTTTGTACAGCGCAAAAATATATGTAACCAGCGCAAAATCCACGAGGGCCTCCATGAGCAATAATCTCAAGAGACGACCGATAAATTTCCTTTCTTCCGTCAACTGGGGAATTTCAGACGCAAGCCCGACGATTTGTTTGCACCTATTCAATAACCCATCTGCAGCCGGAATCGCCGGGCCTTAATATTGACCCTGCAGGTAGGTGCGATCTGCAAAAACTCATCCGTGCGTTTACATTCCGGGAATTCGATGGTAGAGTCGCAAAAACTCTGAAGGCTTGTACGCGGTGGTCACATTTTTACGAAATGGACGCAAATGCTGAAATGGATGCAACATGCCCAACGTCTGGATTCCTGTTTATCACTTATTGCGGGCACGCTCCTTTATGCCGTGCTGGCAGTACCGGCGACTCAAGCTTCGACAGTTTCATACCCCGCTGTCGCCAAGCCGTGGAGGAATGTGAATTTGTCTTTCAGTCGGCCCGGGCGCATTGTGAAAATTCTGGTGCATCGTGGTCAGTTGGTTAAGCTTGGTCAATTGTTGGCAAAGGAAGACGATCAGGAGCAGAAGATCGCTGCGCAACTTGCCGGACTGACCGCTGACAGTACGCTGCGCGTTCAGGCCGCGCAGGCGGAATTAGCGCAAGACCGCGTGTTACTGCAGCGCACGCAATGGGCGGCGGGCCAGAAAGCCGCCACATCGTTTGAAGTTCAGCGTGCCGAACTCAAAGTCACGATTGATCAATTGAGCCTGAGACTGGCGCAATTAAAACATCGCCACGATCAACTTGCCTGGCAAGCCGCCGAATTGGCCGTTCGCCGCAGACAGATCAAAGCTCCCTTCAGCGGCATAATTGAAAATCGCTTTGTACATGCGGGTAGTTCCACCAATGCCTTTAAAAAAGTGCTCAGCCTGGTACAGGTTGACGCGCTGAAAATTTTTGTACCCGTGCCGCTGTCTCTGGCGGTGACACTGCATCTGGGCCAATCCGCACGGGTAACCGCCCCAGCCGCAGCCGCTTTACGAGGCAAAATCATCTGGATCGCTCGTGTCGCTGACTCTGCCAGTAATACGTTGATGGTGGAGTTACGTGTTATTAACCACAATCATATTCCCGCCGGCCAGCAGGTGAATGTGACTTTCATAACGGAGAAACAAACCGCGGAATTGCCCAATGGCAAGCCCGGCACCCGCCGTAATACCCATGTGGCACTGTCGGATCAACGCATGGAGAAAACGCACCCATGAGTGTGGAAATTCCAAATCCTCCAGAGACTGTTCATGTGGTAATCCCTCAGCAACAATGGGCTGATGTGCGGATGCGCCTTGATGCCGCCAATGCTCGACTGGCCCAGTTGAATCTCGCCATGGAGTTGGGTGTTGAAACCGCCAACCTTTCGCGATTTATGGCTTTGGCGATGGCCGTATGCAATTTTCTGGCCGTTCGCTTCAAGGCCCGAAGGGTCTCTTTGGGAATTGTTCGCGGCCGATATGTCCATGTCATGGCAATGAACCAGACGGAAAAAATTCTGCGGAAAATGCAATTGGTGCGCGATATTGAAGAGGCCATGGAAGAATGTTTCGATCAGGATGCCGACATTCTCTTCCCATCCCCCACCGCCGGGAATTTCATCACCCGCTGCGTATCCAAACTCATTTCAGCCCACGGAACCGGCACGGCGATGCTTTTGCCGTTGCGGCGAGACGAAAACGCGGGCGTATTATTGCTGGAATTTGAACCTGGGCATCCCGTAACTTCCGAGGAATTAGCCCCGTTGCGCACGGCCATGGACTTCTTGACGCCCCGGATCATGGACCTCTATGAACATGATCGCTGGTTTGGGGCACGGTACCTGCGCGACTGGCGCAAGCACCTGGCGAAACTCCTGGGTCCTACGCATACCTGGATCAAAGCGGCTGCGATTCTTATCTCTGCGTTTCTCGCCTGGGCTTTTTTTGCCCAAGGTGTTTTCCGTATCATCGCACCCTTTACGCTTGAGCCGGTGCGACAGGCGCAAATCGTGGCCCCTTTTGACGGATATATTAAAACGGTTCTGGTGCGGCCCGGCGACTCTATTATCGCACATAAAACCATTCTGGCCCAACTGCACACCGCCAAGCTGCGCGATCAACTGGCTTCCGCGCAGGCACGCTATGACGCTTATGCCAAGCAGGCGGATGTGGCCCGGTCACAGGACAAAATCGCCGACATGCAGATTGCCGATGATTCCATGAATGCGGCCCTGGCCAAGATACAGCTATTAAAACGCCAGCTTAAACAGGCTGCAATTACTTCGCCAATCTCAGGTGTGGTGCTAACGGGTAATCTGTTACGCCGCATTGGCGCACCCGTGCGGTTGGGGGATGTGCTGTTTCAGGTCGCACCCATCAAACCGCTGCTGGCCAGAATCAATGTGCAGGATGGGGATATTCTGTATGTGCACGCCGGCCAGAAAGGCAGCCTCGCTACGGCGTCCTATCCGGCGGATAAAATTCATCTCAAGGTGATCCGCATCGATCCCCTGGCGATGGTCCGGCATAAACAGAATATATTTCGCGTTCGCGCCCTGCTGGGCAACCCGCCAGTATGGTTCCGGCCCGGCATGCAGGGTACCGCCCGCATAAACGCGGGAAAACGTCGCTATATCTGGATATGGACGCGCGGACTTGTTAATTGGATTCGCATGAAACTCTGGCTGTGAGATATTCCCCATTATGCCCAATATTGTTCAACATTTAATTCGCTCGGCCGCTAACGATACTGCGTTGCCAGGGCAGCGGTACAGGTATCGCAGGCACCCCGCCTGCTTTTATGATGCTTCCGATGCAGGCAAGATGCCTGCGGTACGGCGGATTCCATCGCCTGTTTGTCCCACTGAGAAGCGATCTGAATCAAGGCCCTTTCCATTGCGTTTGCGTTCCTGTGGCAATCGGTCCCTCGGTGCGATCGCTGCGATAACTCTTAGCGTGATAAGCCTGTCCGGCTGCACATCGCCATTTGGCGACCGTGGCGGTACGCCCTCGGGATCCGGATTTGCCGACAGCGTTCTAGCCCATGATCTATCCGATGGCCGCTTGCTGACGCATCCTTCGATGTTGCCGGTGGATCGCGGCGTACATGAACGATTGGCCGCTGAATCAACTTCCGCTCATTTAATTCCTCCCTCCGTACACAAGGCGGACGCGGGCGGGCACCAGGCGGTTATACCCGCCGGCGTTTCGACCCGTACCGCCTCCGCCGTGAAAAACATCCAACTGCCTGTGCGTATGACACTCATGGAGGCCATCGCCGATGCCATGCGGCATAATTTGTCCATAAAAATCCAGTCCTATACCCCGGCCATTTCAGAATCGGAGATTGTCGCCGCCGAAGCGGTGTTTGATCCCACTTTTGTTGGCCAGATTCAATATCAACATCTGGATCAGCCCACCCCCTATGCTCAAACGTTAGGCTTTTCAAATTCGCCGGTGGGCATCAACAATGAAGATCAGGTCAATTCTCAGGTGGGCTTCAAGAAACTTCTTTCTACCGGAGGCACCGTCTCTCTGATCGGTTCGGATAATTACCAGGATTTTCATTCTTCCACCAGTCTGCCGCCGGATATTAACCCCTCGCATATTTCTGATTTAGCCTTGGAACTTAAGCAACCGCTGTTGCGGGGATTCGGCTCGCAGGTCAATAACGCCGAGATTTATATTGCCCGCCGCAACCGGCAGATCGCCCTTTCGGAATTCCGCGCGGAGGTTATTAAAGTTGTTTCCCGCGTGGAACGCACATACCTGCAACTGGCGCAGGCTTCCGCCGATCGTCGCTTTGAAAAGCAATTGGTGATCCAGGCCAAAAAAACGCTGCGCCGTCTTACCAATCGCCTGCACATGGATGTGGACTCGGTGCAGATGAATCAGGCCCGGGCCGCTGTGGATCTGGCGCAATACGATCTGGCCTCAGTACAGAAGCAGGTGGGGGATTTATCCGAAACACTCAAAGCATTGTTAAATGATCCTGCCATACCCATTGGCCCCGGCCCCAATATCATCCCCACCAACAAGGCTACCGGCGTGCCGTTCGCCTTTGATCTCGATCAGGACATTGCCACCGCGTTACAGCAGCGCGGCATCATGCGGCGCGATCGAATGGCGGTGGAAAAAGCGGGAATCCGCCGCAGCGTCGCCCAGAACGCACTGCTACCGAAGGCCGATCTTATTGCCGCTACAGATTCCGCGGGATTATCACCCGATGGCAGTTTTCCCGGCGGATTTAACCGTATGATTTCCGATCCGCATATCGGATTTGCCGTCGGCTTGGACTTGGAAATCCCTATTGGCAACCGTGCGGCACGCGCCAAATTATATCGCCGCCGGCTCTTGCGCCGGCAAGTGTTAACCCAGATGCTCAAAGATGCCCAGAACATCGCCCGTGATGTCGCCAGCGATCTATTAAACCTGACCCAGGATTGGCGGCAAGTCCATCTCGCCCGCCGTCGTCGCATCTCCGCCGCGGCCGTCTTGCGCGGGCTGGAAGTGGAGGAACTTTCCGGCCAGGCCCTTGACCCGACATTCCTGCAGTTAGAACTCAATGCCCAGCAGGACCTCGCCCAGGCGGAAATTGCCGAGGTTCAGGCATTGACCGCCTACAACATTGACATGGTAAAGTTTCAACGCGACAAAGGCACCCTCTTGGAGTTCGATCGCGTCGCGATCGCCCCGGCTCCAGCGCATGAAAAGCGGTGAATCGCCTTGAGTCTCGCACCGCTACCAAAGGTATAACAACATTTTTTTGGGAGCGCATTTGCTGTTCTAAAAAATCGCCACAAATCCGCAGTCGCGAGCAAATATGGCCCTTACTTGACTGTGCGCGGGTGCGGCTTCGCATCATGGGATGGCTAATTCACGGAAAATCACAAAGCAAATCCGAAAGGCGTGGTTGTGCTGAGCATCATTTGACTTTCCCATGACGCATGGACATGATACTGCCCAACCGGCGACAATAATTCTACGCCGTAAATAAAACGAGAAGTCCGAAGATTTCGTGCAAGATGGAAGGAATTCACCCATGGCGACCGAAGAAAAAGCAACGCTGGAAATCCGCGATAACACCGCCAATCCGGCTCCTTTAGGACTTCTGGCTTTTGGTATGACCACCGTGCTGCTGAATTTCGCCAATGCCGGTGTATACGAGCTTAGTAGCATGGTGCTGGCCATGGGAATTTTCTACGGCGGCTCGGCGCAGCTTATCGCCGGTGCCCTGGAATGGAAGAAGAACAACACCTTCGGCATGACAGCGTTTATTTCCTACGGTATGTTCTGGTTGTCGCTGGTGGCGTTGATCCTTATGCCGCAAATCTTTCCGAAAATCGCCGGCCCCAGCGCTGTTGCCATGGCGATCTATTTGGGCCTGTGGGGCCTATTTACGCTTGTCATGTTTTTGGGCACGCTGAAAATCAGCCGCGCTTTGCAGGTGGTTTTTGGTACGCTGACTCTTCTTTTTGGACTGCTGGCCGTCGCGGAAATCACGGGAAGCCCGACGATTCACTTAGTTGCGGGTGTGGAAGGCATCTTCTGCGGATTCAGTGCGATGTATACCGGATTGGCCCTGGTGCTTAACGAAATTTACGGCCGGGTTGTGCTACCGCTGGGGCCAATAAAAAGGTAATGTCACTGCTCACGCCTGCTCGGATCAGGATTCGTTAGAATCTGGAACCTGGAACCTGGAACCTGGAAGACTTTGGAATCGCTATCCCTTCTATTTGGTTCCAGGAGCCTGCTCCAGTCATGGCCGGGTTGCGAGGCGTGATTATTGACTCTCGGCGGAGCGTCGCGTCATAGAGCACCGTGGTGAGAACCCGGTGGTTGCTTTGACAGACCACTAGACTTTCTCTTTTTTTCCAGCCGTGCCAGTCTTGGCTTCTTTTTTCTTTTTTGTGTTCGCCTTGAGAACATGGCGGCTTTGCACAGCCATCCCCAGAACGCCCAGCCCCAGAAATACCCATAAAGGCCGTAGATTCCGTGTGAGATGTTTGAGCATTCCCGGATCACAGCGGCGTGTAAACACCGCCACCGCCCAAACAATCATCGCAGCGCCAACCCACGCGCCGCCAATCAAACTTATCACGCGCGGAAAAAGCAATCCCAGCAGGATTACCACCAGCAAGCCCCCCGCTGCCGCCGCCATGACCTGTGCTTTTCCAGCTTTATTCATCCGCTGCATGTGCCGGGAAATTGCCTCATAGCGCGTGTGCACGTCATGGAGCACCCGTTGACGCAGAGCCGGCGTCGGTTGACTGGTTATGGGCCGGGTTGATGGGGTTACTGCAGTCGGGGCCGAGAAGTGGGCCGAAGCTACCAGTGCCGGCTTTTTCGCGATGGGTTGTTCCGGGGCGAAGGCACCGTTATGCCACGCCAGCAGCCCCCCCAAAAGCAATGCGGTCAAAGCCGCAAAAAGCAGAGCCTGCGTGAGCCGGAATAACACCGCACCCAGGATAATGCCCAGAACCATTCCCACAATGATCAACGTGATATCAGCGAGTTGTGTATGCCAGAGCAAAGGTAGAAAATAACCGAACGCCGCCCCCGCCGCCGCCATGAATACCGTCAGCACCGGCCGCGCCATGCGGACAAATTCCAGCCAGAATATCATTCCCAGCACAAACAAGGCCGCTGCACTAAAGAGCAGTGCGTTGTCTATGGTGTGGGGAACCCACATAATCATCGCGGCCAATACTCCAACGCTACCGGTACCAGAAAGGCTCGTTCATATAAAATCAGATCAACGTGGACGCCAAAGTATTCGGTCTTTCACATCGAACTGAAGGTATTATAATACGCAAACCGATCGGCGCATAGCCTGCCAAGGGCGGATTGCATTTCCTCAATAACTTGAGTTAAACTATTCAAGCTATTGAGCACTGAGCGAGTTTTAGAACGCGGGGCGCACGCAACGTCGGGGGTTGGTCTCTTTGTCGTGGTTCCGCTGCGGCCAAGATGCCTGCGGTACGGCCCGCTTCCACGGCCTATTTACCCGGACAGGCTCCTGCAATTGGCCGTCGGAGGCTACGTAAGCTCCGAATTGGTCGGAACTTGGTTCAACAGAAAAATGCGCGATCACCTGAAAGACACCGGCGATTTTAAGCGCTTTGAGTCCGGCGTTCGCCGCCATATTCTCCGGCAGGGAAAACCCGCCGTGGCCGAGCTTGCCGCAGCCGCCCGGCAAAAGCCCACCGCATTACTCTGTTATGAAAGACTGCACGAAGAATGCCACCGCAGCACGGTGGCAGAAATGCTGGCCGATAGGCTTGATGCAGGCATCGTGGCGCTGTGAAAAAGAATTCCTAAATAGCGGTCATTATGTGTCATACGGCCCGAGAAAGCGTTCGCCGTTAAAGTGAATCAGATGGTCCGGGTCCTCGGCGATCCAAACTTCCGTTTCCCAAGAAATCTGTGGTAAATACTTTCTCATAGCGGTCCGGGTTGAAAACGCCGTAACAAATACCAAGCCGGCAGTGGATCCGGCGAATAGTGCTTTCAATTCGTTTCGTCGTTTAGCATCCACTGGGCCGGCGCTGGTGACCGCTTCAATCAGCAGCAGCCAGTTTTTCTGCGGATTATGAATAATCACGTCAGGTATTTTTGCAGCCGCTGGAATAGCGACGTTCAGGCGCTGAAGATATTGCTCATCGAGATGGGCGAGTTTATCCTCGGCATCACCTATGTAAAGGACGGCCCCACCGGGGGCGAAGCAGGGGCAGAATTGCTCAATCACCGCCTTGATAAGGGGATTTTGGCCGCCCGGCGAAATCGTAATGGCTGTCCCGGATGGGAGTGTCACAGCAACGCGCTTTAATTCGCGATCGCGCCGCAATGCCTTAGCGATACGGTTTCGCTTGGCCAGATAGTCGCTTGAATAACTCCTTTTCGACCAATTCATCCAAATCATTTGGTGCTGCCGACGGAGAATGAATCGTATTACCGATTCGCTCCAACTGTTCTCCCGTGGGGTATTTAATACTGCGGAGATCCGTCGCGTTTACCTGGGTGTGACCATTAAATTGGCGGAAATAAATGTCGAGGGTTTTTGAGTTCAAGAAGGCCGCCAATCCCCGTGCCAAGGTCATAGGCAAGCCACCCCCGCTGATGTGGAAGTAATTCAGGTGATTTTCAAAACCAATAAGCGGGGCAGGAATTTTCGCAGAATCCCAGATGCACGCTACAATCCGACGCCTTTCTTCCTTCGGGCTAAACCGTTTGACGAGCACATAAACACCGGCCGGTACAAGCAATTCTCGCGTAGTGGCGTTGCATACGATCGCGTTGGGTTTACGAGATTTTTCCCTGGGCCAATGGACGAAGCCGCCGTTAAAATGGCATGGGTAAACCAACGGTGCGGTGTGCCGCCCTGATTGGGCGCGAAGATACTCTTTCGCCCTGAAGTCCACCACGCGACCGGTTGACACAGTTAAGCCAAGCTCTGAAAGCGATGTTGAAAGACTTGTCATAGCCGCGCGAGCCAGCGCCTGGCTACCATTGATGGCCAAGTGGATGAACAGTTCAGGATCGGCTGGATCGACCACGGACGTGTATTTTACCTGGCATTCGTTGATCGCTGCACCCGGTTCCCCGCTACTGCTGGAGATAATGACACAGGCCGGAGGCAGAGCGGCCTTAACTGCATGAAATACTACATTTTCCTGCAATACTCTATCTTGCTCAAAGGCAGCGGAACGCGACTCAAAAACGTGCAAACGTCGCAGCGCCATCGTATGAAGAAATTCCGCTCTAAAGGGCTTGAAATAGGGACCGTTGCAGAAGCTTCGGGGGGTAATTCCCACTAGTTCGCCGCCGTCGATCAAAAGCCGTCCAATCAGCGCCACAAAACCGGTGTAAAGATTGCTTGTTTCAATTCCAACTTGGCGTAATAAACGTCTCTCAGTGGAGTCGCTGCGGATTTTCCGATAGGGGGGATTTACAATTGCCGCATTAAAACTTAGCCGGCTGGCTGCGAATAAATCTCCGCCCAACATTGCCGTAGCGGACTTAATAAAGTCCTCATTGAATACGAGGGCGGAAAAAGCTATGCCAGCCGCCCGGCATAGCCGCGTACATTGTTCCAGATTGGTACGCAATAACGGAAGCATCAGTGGATCGACCTCGAAGGCTGTTAAGGAAATGCGTTTCGGTCTGCGGCCCTGACGACAACAATGCCTTACAAATGCGACAGACAAGGCACCTGCCCCAGCGCCGGCATCCAGCAAATTTACATCCCGGTCGAAGTCGCAAAAAAGAGAGGCCATGAATTCCGCAATAGGGTCGGGCGTGAGAAACTGGCCCAGTTCATGGCGTCTGCCTGGGCCCAGAATTTTTTCCGGCTCGGCAAGAATCTGTGGTTCATGTTGCCACAGGATATTTGCTTGCATGTACCACATACCTTTCGAGCGATGGACTACGGTAAAGTTACCACATCACGTCAATATTTGGTACTGCAATGCCGCAATGTGGGCAGGTCCTGACCAATCCTGTCTATTTCTCCCCCGCGAATTGTGCGGTAACATACATGGATGAAGAAAGTTCGCCCTCAGGTATTGATCACGGCGGGTAACACCAGGGAAAATATTGATTCGGTGCGGTGGTGGAGCAATATTTTCACGGGCCAAACGGGGCTGGATATTGCGTATGCGATGAGTTCTGTCGCGGATGTCTGCCTGCTTACCAGCAATCTTGAGCATGTGCGCGAACTGACCGTCGGGACTGAACATAAAATTGAAGTCTATTATTTCCAAAGCCATGCCGACCTTATCAGCTTGATTCCCCGGCGCTTGTCGGATGGTTCATTTGACGCGGTTTTTATGACCGCTGCCGTCAGTGATTATATTCCTGATGGGGCGTACACCGTGCTTTCCCGCAAGGAGGCAAATGATCGCGGGCAGGAAGTCTGGATTGTGGAGAACGCGCAGCAGGAGAAAATATCCAGCGCCCATCAGACTCTGGCCATTGTCGGAAAACCCACGGCTAAAGTGATTGATCAGTTTCGCACGGTATGGAATTATCGCGGTTTGCTGTTCAAATTCAAATTGGAAGTTGGGGTGGACGAAGCGGAACTTATCGCCGTGGCGCAAGCCAGCCGGGACCATAGCCAGGCTGATGTGATCGTTGCCAACACCTTGGAAATGGTCCATGGGCCGGAACCGTCGGCCCTGATCATCGACCAGAATACCGTGATTAAAGTGCCACGCCATCAATTGGCGCAGGCCTTGAAAGATGAGTTTCTCAAACGACTTTAGGCACCGCTAAAGAAATGATTTGGCGTACCGAGATTAGGTTACAGGTTACAGGTTACGGGTTACAGATGTAAAGCTGGTTTGTCCTGTCGCAAAAATAGCAGCGTAGCGCTTCCACATTCTCCTAACTTCTAACTCCTGTGTTGAAGGCACCACCATCACGAGTTAAAGAGAAAATGCGTAATATCACCGTCCTGGAATACGTAGCTTTTTCCTTCGGATCGCAACTTGCCTGCGGCGCGGATGGCGGCTTCATTTTTATGCGTCAGTAAATCGACGATATTGTATATTTCCGCGCGGATAAAACCTTTTTCAAAGTCGCTGTGAATTACGCCGGCAGCCTGCGGAGCAGTTGCGCCAATGGGGATTGTCCACGCTTTGATTTCTTCGGGGCCGGCGGTGAAATAGCTTTGCAGGCCGAGAAGTTTGTAGGCCTCATGGGCCACGGTAGCCAAGGCGGGTTCAGTCATGCCTAAATCAGCAAGCATGGCGATGCGATCTTCGGTGGTAAGTTCGGCAAGCTCGGCTTCTAATTTGGCACATACGGGAACCACCACGCTGCCTTCAGATTCCGCGCGGCGGCGTACCACCTGCACCAGCGGCCCCTGACCCTGCGGGTCCGATTCATCCACATTGGCAATATACAACACACGCTTGGCGGTAATCGGGCCAAGATTATGGATAATTTTCCAATCCTCAGGTTTCCAGGGTGCCAGTGATCTTAACGGCTTACCAAGTTTTAGCGCCTCGAGGAGTTTTTCGATAAGTTCCACGGATGCGACAGCTTCTTTATCACCGGCGCGAGCATTGCGACGTTGTTTATCAACGGTTTTTTCCAGGCTTTCCAAGTCCGCCAGCATCAGCTCGGTTTCCACGGTTTCAATGTCGCGCTGCGGATCAACTTTTCCATCCACGTGCATGACATCCCCGTCGGCAAAACAGCGCACGACATGCAATATGGCGTCGACTTCCCGAATATGCGAAAGAAATTTGTTACCCAGCCCCTCGCCGGTGCTGGCCCCTTTCACCAAGCCGGCGATATCCACCACTTTCAGCAGAGCCGGTACGGTTTTTTCGGTTTCGATGAATTGCCGGATTTGATCTAAGCGCGGATCCGGCACCGCCACGACCCCCACATTGGGTTCAATGGTGGCAAATGGATAATTGGCGGCCAGAGCGCCGGCATTGGTTAAAGCATTAAACAGCGTCGATTTTCCGACATTTGGTAATCCGACAATTCCAACTTCCATGATATTTCCTGTATCAATTTACACCTTGGAGCCTGCGTCCGCATTCCCCGCAGGATCTGCACGGCTGCCTTTTCCGGTGCGGAAGTTATAGCAGGTTTACCGCCGCGTGTCGCATGGCCCGGGCAACTTAAGTGTAACGCACCAGGAGTGTCTTCAGGTCGCAAAATTCTTCGATGGCAAAACGCACCCCTTCGCGCCCCAATCCGGATTGTTTAACGCCGCCATACGGCATGGCATCAATGCGAACCGTCGGTACATCATTAATAATCACACCCCCCACTTCCAGTGTTTCAAATGCCTGGCGGGCCTTGAATAAATCCCGGGTAAATATTCCGGCATGGATACCCAGCGGGGATTGATTAACTTTCTTTAGCACCTGTGAAAAATCATCATATTCTTCGATAATCGCCACCGGAGCGAAGGCTTCTTC